>JBKPPY010000040.1:0-8309 GCA_046733845.1 Actinomycetota bacterium
CGTCCGCCCGCCCTACTGGTGCGAGAAGACGTAGTCGACAGCCTGCCCGACGGTCGTGATCTTCTGAGCGTCCTCGTCCGAGATCTTGATCCCGAACTGGTCCTCGAGCTCCATGATCAGCTCGACCAGATCCAGCGAGTCTGCGTCGAGGTCTTCCTGGAATGAAGCCCCGTCAGTGATCTGGTCCTCGTCGATCCCGAGCTGCTCGACGAGAACGGCCTTCACCTGCTCGGAGACTTCTTCTCTCGACGCTGCCATGTCACCTCTTCTTTGGGTCGGATCGGGGGATTGAAGGCGAAGCCGGCCGATCATACACGTCTCGTATGCCGATTACGCTGGTGTTTCGGCCTTGCTCGGCAGCCGCGCGGCGAGTCGGCCGGTGATGTCGTGCTCAACACCGCGGGCGGCCAGACGGACGGCGTTCGCGATCGCCAGACGCGAGGAGTTGCCGTGGGCAATGACGGCGAGCCCCCGCAACCCGAGCAGGTAGGCGCCGCCGTAGGTGTCCGGATCGAGCCGCCGGCGGAGCCGCCTCGAGGCCGGGCGGATCAGGAGTCCGCCGAGCTTTCCGCGCGCCGAGGCTGTGATCTCGTCACGCAGCCCGTCCACGACCGTGCGGATCGTTCCCTCAAGCGTCTTCAGGGCGACGTTGCCGGTGAAGCCGTCGGTGACGACGACGTCGGCGGCCTTCGCGAGCAGATCGCGTCCTTCGGTGTTGCCGCGGAAGTTGAGCTGACTCTGGGCGAGCAGCGCGTGCGACTCCAGGGCCAGCTGATTGCCCTTCTCCGGCTCCTCGCCGATCGACAGGAGGCGAACCTCCGGGTTCGGGATCTCGAGGATCTCCTCCGCGAAGATTGCCCCCATGTAGCCGAACTGGAGCAGGTGCTCGGCCCGCGCGTCGGCGTTCGCACCGCAGTCGAGCAGCACCGAGGGCCCGTCGCGAGCGGGGATCGGCACTGCGATCGCAGGCCTGGCGACGCCGGGGAGGCGCCGGATCTCGAGCAGACCCGCGGCGAGCATTGCCCCGGTGTTTCCGGCCGAGACGACCGCATCGGCCGTTCCGTCCGCGATCGCACGACACGAGGTGACGAGCGAGCTGTCCGGCTTCGTCCGGACCGCCTCGGCGGGCTTCTCGTCCATCGAGATCACCTGGTCGGCGACCACGTGCTCGAGCCCGTGCGGATCGAGGGACGCCGGGCCGAACAGCACGGGAACGATGCCGTCCCCAGCAGCCTCGAGCGCACCCGCGACGACTTCGTCCGGGCCCCGGTCGCCGCCCATCGCGTCGACGGCAACCCTGACGGTCATGATGGTTACAGCTGCGTCGAGAGCGGCTCGACGTCGCGGCCCCGGTACGTCTTGCACGTGGGGCAAACGCGATGCGGCCGCTTCGGCTGCCCGCAGTTCGGGCAGACGTTGATGCGCGGCGCCTCGATGCCGTGCTGGGCGCGGCGCTTGTCGCGGCGGGACTTGGAGGTTTTTCTCTTCGGAACAGCCATAGGAGCGGCTGGGGAGTCTAGCAGCAGGCTCGTTGCTTACAGCTCGTTCTTGAGCCGCTGGAGCGCGGACCAGCGGGGATCGCTCTCCTCATCGTCGTGCGTGTGGGGCTCGCGGTTCAGGTCGCGACCGCACTCGGGACAGAGGCCTGCGCAGTCGGGACGGCAGAGGATCTTGCCGGGCAGGGCGAGCACCAGCGAGTCCCGCGCCCAGGCGGAGACGTCGAGCCGGTCGTCGACGAGGTACGGCGTCGTCAGTTCGTCGGTGTCTGGACTGGTCGCCTGGTACTCGCGCAGCCGAAGCGTCTCGTCGATCGCAGCGTCGCCGAGGCAGCGCATGCACGGGCCGTGGAGGCGGACGGAGAGGCGCAGCTCGAACACCCAGCCGGTGGAGGCCCGTGTGACTGCCAGCTCGGCCGGGACCTCCTCGGGAACCGCGACGTAGCGCTCGCCGCCGAGCTCGATCGGCGCAATCGCGACTGCAATCGCCTCGCGGTGTTCGTCTCCTGACCGCACCCGGACATTGCGAAGGTCGAACCACGTCATGCGGCCAGCGTAGCTCGGGCGGGGATTCACCCCGCCGAAAGTCCGGAGGACTTTCGGCGGCCCTTAGCTTCCGCGGGCGGGTACGGCAGACGGGCGCGGTTCGACGACCGGCGCGGGCTCGGGCTTCGGCGCGCGCACGATCATCGCCACCGCAGCGATCACGATCCCTCCGCCGACGAGGGTGCGCCAACCGAGAGGCTCGCCGAGAATCACGGTGCCGAGCAGCACCGCCACGAACGGGTTCACGTACGCGTACGTGCCGACCAGCGCGGTCGGCGCGTTCCGGAGGAGCCACATGTACGTCGTGAAGGCGACCAGCGACCCGGCGACGACCAGGTATGCGAGCCCAAGCCACGACTCGAGCGAGACCCGGCCAGGGTGGACGGTCGAGAACTCGCCGGCCACCGCGGAGACGACGACGAGGATCAATCCGCCTGCCAGCATCTGCATGCCCGCCGCCACCAACGGCCTGTTCGGCTGCGGTGCGCGACGCGAGTAGAGGGAACCGATCGCCCATGCGGCCGAGCCGAAGACGAGCACGATTGCCGCGGTGCTCGCACCTCCGCCCCCCGGTGCGACCAGCAGGCCGACACCGACGAAGCCGATGAGCAGTCCAGTGACCGCAGCCCGAACGAGCCGCTGGCCGTAGATGACCCGGTCGAGGAACGCCATCCAGAGCGGAACGGAGGCGACGATCAGCGAGGCAGTGCCGGTGTCGAGCGTCTGCTCGGCCCAGCCGACCGCGGCGTTGCCGACCGCCAGCATCGGCGCGGCGATCAGGAACGCCGAGACCCACTGCCTGGCCGTCGGCCGGTCACTGCGGTCCCCGCGACGTACCGCCCAGGCGTACAGCAGACTCCCGGCGATCAGGAAGCGGACGGCCGCCATCAGGAACGGCGGAATCGTCCGCACTGCAAGGTCGATCCCGAGGTACGTCGAGCCCCAGACGACGTAGACGACCGCGAGGCCGAGCCAGATGCGGCTGCTTACCTGCGGTGTCCGGGCCACCAGCCCCGCCGGTCGTTCACGTCGTAGTCCCGACCGTCGGGACCGAGGACGGAGAGGACGCAAGCGAGGAGGAGAATCCCGAAGACCACGGCGAATGCCATACCTGCAGCGTGCCTGCTGGACAGCGATTAGCACAAGTCGTCTAAGCTGTGGTAACCATCATGGAAGCTGATAGCCCGCAGCCGAGCTGGCTCGGCCTCGAGTTCCGGCATCTGATCGCCCTGAAGGCGATCGCCGAAACGGGCACGTTCGGCCGGGCGGCCGCGCAGCTCGGCTACACGCAGTCCGCGATCAGCCAGCAGATCGCGATGCTGGAGCGGATCGTCGGGCAGCGGCTGCTCGAGCGCCCCGGTGGCCCCCGTCCCGTCTCGCTGACCGAGTCTGGCGAGCTTCTCCTCCGTCACGCCGATGCGATCTCGGCCCGGCTGCAGGCGGCTCAGGCCGACCTGGCGGCGCTCGATGCCGGTGATGCGGGACCGCTTCGGATCGGGACGTACCAGAGCGTCGGCGCACGCGTTCTGCCCGAGCTGGTCTGCGAATTCTGTGCCGAGTGGCCGCAGGTCGAGGTCACCCTCCAGGAGTCGGCGGACGACCGCGACTTGCTTGCGCTCGTCGAGCGAGGCGATCTCGACCTCAGCTTCGTGGTCATCCCGCTGGACCCCGGCCCCTACGAGAGTGTGGAGCTCTTCCGCGATCCGTACGTCCTCGTCGTGCCGGCGGGGTCACCGCTCGCGACGCGCGATCGGGCGCCGACCCTGCGTGAGCTCGTCGAGCACCCGCTGATCTCCCACCGCACGTGTCGCACGACGAAGCACGTGGAGGACCGGTTGCGTCAGGCCGGCCGCGAGCCGCAGATCGCGTTTCGCTCGGACGACAACGGCACGGTGCAGGGGCTCGTCGCCGCGGGCGTCGGGATCGCGATCGTTCCGCGCCTGACCGTCGACGAAAGCGACTCGACCATCGAGGTGGTCGACCTCGGCGAGCGTGTCCCGCCGAGGCTGATCGGGATCGCCTGGCACCGTGACCGCCGCCGGACACGCGCGGCGGAGGCATTCGTCGAGCTCGCCCGGAACGTCACGTCGGACGCCGGGCTCGCCGTCGAAGCCGCCTAGTCGGCAAGCCAGCCATCGGCTCGCCGGGGCCGAGTCGCTTGAGGTTGATGCCGAGCTGGTGAAAGTCCAACGCGCCCTCGAAGCCGGCGCCCTCGAACTCGCAGAGGACGCCGCGGCCTCCGCGCTCCCACCACTGCGCATCGCGTGCGTTGAGCACGAACCACCCCTCACCCTTCGGGACGAGGCCACGATGTGTCGGGACGAGCTCCGCTTCGGGAACCATGGGGACGGCTACTGCTGCGACTCGAAGAAGGCGGCCGCCTCTCGAGCGTTCTGCACCGTTACCTGCAGAAAGCGGGACTCAGTACGCCTCGTCGCCGTCGGACGAGACACTCGCGACGACGTTCTCCTGTGAGCGCTCGTGAAGACGCTCGCGGCCGCGCTTGACCGCGGTCAGGAACTTGTCGAGGTTGACCTCGAGCGTCGAGAGGATTCCATCGGCCCAGTCCTCCATCTCGAGGCGCGTCTCACGGGCCTGGCGGCGGGCCTCGTCGATGATCTCCTGCGCCTGGCGCTCGGCGAGTTTGACGATCTCGGTCTGCGACGCCTCGCGGGCCGCCTGCTCGCGTGCCTCTCCAAGGATCCGGTCGCATTCCCGCTTCGCCTCGGCGAGCATCTCCTGCCGTTCCTTGACGATCCAGCGGGCCTGCTTGATCTCTTCCGGGATCGTCGCGCGCATCTGGTCGAGGATGTCGTAGATCTCCTCGCGGTCGATCCGCACCTGGTCGGTGAGCGGCACAGCCTTCGCGTTGTGCACGAGGTCGTCGAGCTTGTCGATGAGTACCAGTACATCCATGGTCGTCCAGTCTACTCTTGCGGGCTCGTCGGGGCGCCGCCCCGCCCTTCCGGGAAGAGCTCCCGGAACCGGGCGGCTACCGCCGGCGGAACCAGCTCATCCACGTTTCCTCCGAATGCGGCGATCTCCTTCACGCCGCTGGAGGAGATGAACGAGTAGAGCGGGCTGGCCATCACGTACACGGTCTCGATCTCCGGCGCGAGGTGGCGGTTGAGCTGGTTCATCTGGAACTCCCACTCGAAGTCGGAGATCACGCGCAGGCCCTTTACGATCGCCTTCGCCTGCCACCGGCGCGCGAACTCGACCACCAGCTCGGCGAAGACGTCGACCTCGACGTTCGCGACGTCGGCGAGCGCGTCCCGGACGAAGCCGACCCGCTCGTCGATAGCGAAGGTCGGCTCCTTGTGGACCGGGTGCCGCACGACTCCGACGACGACGCGGTCGAAGATCGTCGCCGCGCGGCGGATGACGTCGACGTGCCCGAGCGTCACCGGGTCGTACGTCCCGGGGTAGATGGCCGTGATCAATGCTCGAACAGCGTAAGGCGTGCGGAACCGTACGTGCGCGAGGTGCGGGTCTTGAGCCCCTCCACGGTCGGCTCGTCACGCGCCGCGGTCTCGTAGACCAACAGGCCGTCCGGCGCGAGCGCCCGTACCAGGTAGCGGCCTAGACGGTCGGAGTCGGAGTAGCCGTACGGCGGGTCGCAGAGGATCAGGTCGTAGGTCCGGCGGTCGGTCGCAAGCGCCTGGAGCGCGTCCCGCTGGACGACCGTTGCGCCGGTCACACGGAGCTTCTCGACGTTCCGCTGGATCGCCCGGCACGCGTCGCGGTCACTCTCGACGAACACGGCCGAAGCGGCTCCGCGTGAGAGCGCCTCCAGCCCCAGCGCACCCGACCCCGCGAAGAGGTCGAGCACCGAGGCTCCGTCGACGGGCCCGATCAGGTTGAAGGCGGCTTCGCGAACGCGGTCCGAGGTCGGCCGCGTGTCGTCGCCCTTGGGCGCGAAGATGCGCGTCCCGCGGTGCTCGCCGGCGATGATCCGCATGTCGTGATCGTAGGGTCTGACCCCGAAGGGGTCTGACCCTTCAGAGTCGGCGCGGGGCGGTTCGTTGGGGACAGTCCCCTTCGGGGGTCAGACCCCTGCGGGGACGGTCCCTAGGATCAGGCCTGTCATCAGCTCGGCCGCCTCGGCCGACTCGAGGCCGCTCGACCACAGGCGACGCCACGCGTGGAAGTCGAGCGCGAGGTCGAGCGCTGCCTGCCGGCGCCTGGCCTTCCCCAGGCCGTCCGCCAACGAGGCGCGGATCCGGCTCATCGGCTCGGCACCGCGGAGCTCGAAGAGCTCGCGCGTCAGCGGATCGACCTCGGCGTCGCGCAGCACGCACGTGAACATGTCCTCGTTGCGCTCGTACCAGGAGTAGAGCTCTTCCAGACCGACACGGAGGCGGGCGCCCGCGTCGTGGAGCCCGTCCCAGCCGTCCGGATCGGGCGGCGGGTTGAGCTCGAAGTGGTGACCTGAACAGGCGAGTCCCATCTGGCGCTCGTCAGGGAAGTGCCGGTAGAGCGTGTGCCGCTGGACGCCCGCGAGTGCCGCAATGTCGCTGAACGTCGTCCGCGCAGGCCCTTTCGTCCGATGCAGCTGGATCGCCGCCTCGACGATGCGCCGCCTCGTCTCCTCCTGGCGCTCCGCGCGTTTCTTGAGCTCGTATTTTCGGGGCACGGAAGAAATTGTTGCACAAACGTGTCTTGTGAATTATAGTCGATCACGATACAGCCTTGTGCAATGAAAAAGGAGACCAGCGATGGAGACCAGAATCGACCAGATCGTCGGCGGCATCTACCGGATCTCGACGATGACCGAGGCCTACGGGATCACCTTCAATCAGTTCCTGATCGACGACGAGCAGCCGACGCTCGTCCACACGGGGGACCACTTCATGTACGAGAGCATCCGGGGCGCGATCCGGGAAGTGCTCGACCCGACGACGCTGGCGAACCTCGTACTCCTCCACTGGGAGGGCGACGAGAACGGGGGCATGGATCGGTTCATGAGCGAGGCGCCCGGCGCGGAGCTCGTCGGCTCGGCGCTCTCGATCCAGCTGAATGCAGCCAGCTTCGGGGTCGACACCACGCGTGTGCGCAGCTTCATGGACGGCGAGCGGCTCGAGCTCGGTCAGCACACGCTCCGCTTCCTCGAGACCCCTCACGTGCACCACTGGGACTCGATGATGGTCTACGAAGAGTCGACCGGGAGCGTCTTCCCCTCAGACCTGTACCTGCAGCCCGGCGAGCAGCCGCCCGTCACGGACGAGAACCTGTCCGCGGCGATGATCGACGTCTACCGCGGGATCGGGATCTTCGCGCACGAGAACCCGGTGCGCACGGTCGTCGACCGGATCGAAGCGCTCGAGCCGGCATGGATCCACGCGATGCACGGCGCCTCGCTGAAAGGCGAGGCCCTGCACTACTACAACCGGGCGCTCCGCGAAGACGAGTTCGCCTACAACGGCATGCTGCTCGGCCGCGACATCAACGCCGTCGCCGCCGCAGCCGCCTAGTAGGAGGGATTGGCGAAACATGGTCTATGCCGCAACGTTCCGCCAAACCCTCCTAGGCGGCAAGGCCCTCATCCGGGAACAGCTCTGCCAGCGCGTCCTCGAGCGGGCCCTCGATGTCGATCAGCTCCTGCGCCGCCGCCCGCGCCTTCTCCAGCAGCGGGCGGTCGGCGCGGAGCTTCGTGAAGCGGAGGTCCGACAGGCCGGACTGCCGCGTGCCGAGCAGCTGCCCCTCGCCGCGGAGCTCGAGATCGACCTCCGCCAGCTCGAAGCCGTCGGTCGTCTCGACCAGCGCCTCCAGCCGTCGCACCGCAGCTTCGGTCAGCTCCTCTTTGGGCCGCGAGACGAGCAGACAGAACGACTGCTCCGCCCCACGCCCGACGCGCCCGCGCAGCTGGTGGAGCTGCGCGAGGCCGAAACGGTCGGCCTCCTGGACAATCATCACGGTCGCGTTCGGCACGTCCACACCGACCTCGATCACGGTCGTCGCGACCAGCACGTCGAGCTCGTGTGCCTTGAACCGCGCCATCAGCTCCCGCCGGTCGGCCGGCTTCAGCTTCCCGTGCAAGCAGCCGACCCGGAACTCGCGCAGCTCGGCTCTCTGTAGCCGCGCCGCCTCGGCCTCCGCCGCCCGCGCCCGCGACGTCTCCGACTCCTCGATCAGCGGGCAGACGACGTAGGCCTGGCGCCCCTCGCGAAGCAGCCGTGTGAGCCGCCGGTACGCCTCGGGCGCGCGCCGCTCCTCCACCCAGCGGGTCATGACAGGCTTCCGCGAGGCCGGAGGCTTCGCGATCTC
>JBKPPY010000041.1:0-23688 GCA_046733845.1 Actinomycetota bacterium
GGTCGCGGGCGACCTCTACGCGAGTGCGACCGCCGTAGCCAGGGCGAGCGGCTAGCGCTTGGCCTTGGGCTTCGGCTTCTCCGGACGGTCGTCGAAGGTGATCGCCAGTTGCTTCCGCCAGCGATCCTCGTCGAACTCCCCCCGGCGGTGGAAGCCCATCACGGACGCGACGACGAGCGTGTTCGGACGGCCGCCCAGAGCGGTCTCGCGAATACCCATGCGGCGGAGCTGTCGGTCGGTCGGCATCCGCACGAAGCCGTACGGGATCGTCGTGCGGAAGGTTCCGTCATCCTTCGACTTCGCGACGCGCACGCTGGCGTCGTACTCGTAGGCGAGCCGCGCAAGCGTCAGCCGCTGCGATCCCTTCGCGTAGACGAAGGCGCCGTTGTGCTCGTCGACGTCGTCGAGCAGCAGCCAGGCCTTCAGGCTCGGGTAGTGGACGTCGGCGTGGATGTAGTTCGACCCGACGAGTCTGATCGGCGGCGGCGCGTCCTTCGACTTGTGCATGTAGCTGACCTCGACCTTGATCCGCCCGATGTCCGGAACGCGGACGAGCGCGGACGCGAGCCGCGCGATCCGTTCGCTCTGCTCGACGTGCTCGACCGTGACCGGGAACCGGTCCCGAACCTTCTTCAGGGGCAGAATCTCCTCGATCACCGAGTTGTCCTCGACGACCTCTGACTTGAACGGGGCGCCGTTGCCGTACGCCGCCTCCGCCTCCGCTCGGACCTGGGCGAAGACGTCCGCGGGCAAGAAGTCCTCGACCGTGAACGCGCCGTCACGCTGGTACGCCTCGACGTAGGGGCGGAGATCGGGGTCGACCACCCGCCGGCGGCGCGCGTAGTCGATGTTCATCGTCAGGACGCGGGCGAGCTGGAGGCCGAGACGGTTCTCGAGCAGCGAGCCGTCGTGGAACGCCGAGCGCGTCAGAAGGACCGGACCGCGCCAGGTCTTGACCTCCGGCGACGTGTTCGGGCGAGCTTCGACGCTCTGGGCCACCCGGCCATCCTAGCCAAGGCCCCGGGCTATCATCGGGCGATGCCGGAGCCCCGATCCTTGCACGTGCTGCTGGTCGGCAGGCCCGGGACGTTGACCCGTTTCACGTCCGTCGTCCGCGAGCTGGCCGGCCGCGGGCACCGGGTGACGCTCGTCATCCGCAGCCCACACCCCCTGATGATCGGGCTCGCCCGGCGGTTGCACGACGAGCATCCGACCGTCACCTACGAACCCCCTCCGCTGCGGAGTGACCTGGACGGCTGGCGCTACGTCGGCTGGCTCGTCCGCGGTCTCGCCGACCTGGCGCGCTACTCGCACCCCCGCTACGACGCGGCACCGGTTCTGCGCGAGCGCATTGCCGGGCAGACGAGGGAGCTGCTGCGGAAGAAGCACTTCGAGCCGCTCGGACGCGCAGTCGCGAACCGGATGGAGCGGCGGCTCGAGTCGACCGTCGACGCGGAGCTGTCCGAGCGCGCGATCCGGACCGCCGCCCGGATGGAGGGCGCGATTCCGTCCAGCCGGCGGATCGAGCGCTACCTTCGCGAGCGCTCGCCGGACGCCGTCCTCGTCACCTCGATCGTCCGGCCGGCGTCCGAGGAGGTCGACCTGCTGAAGAGTGCCCGCCGCCTCCGCATCCCGACCGGGATCTGTGTCGCCAGCTGGGACAACCTGACCAACAAGGGGCTGCTCAAGTTCGTCCCCGAGCGGGTCTTCGTCTGGAACGAGGACCAGGTTCGGGAGGCCACGGAGCTGCACGGGATCCCCGAGGAGCGCGTGCAGGCGACCGGCGCAGGGCTCTTCGACGAGTGGTTCGAGCGCAGACCGAGCCGGACGCGGGAGGAGTTCGCCCGCACTGTCGGCCTCGATCCGGGTCGACCGTTCGTCGCGTACCTGTGCTCGTCGCGTCCGATTGCGAAGCAGGGCGAGGTCGAGTTCGTCACCGACTGGATCCGTGCGATGCGGGCGAGCCCGAACGACCGCGTCCGGGACCTCGGCGTCCTCGTCCGTCCCCACCCGCGCGGAGGCGGCAAGTGGCACCGCGCCCACCTCGCGGAGCTCGGAGCCGTCGTTTGGCCGCGCGGTGGTGCGTTCACGGTCGGCGAGCTCGAGCGGGACGACTTCTTCGACACGCTCGTCCATGCCGAGGCGGTGGTGGGGATCAACACGACCGCGATGATCGAGGCGGCCGTGGTCGGTAAGAGCGTGCTCACCGTCCTGCGTCCCGAGTTCGCACAGGAGACGACGCTGCACTTCCACCACCTGCTCGCCGAGAACGGCGGCTTTCTGCACGTCGCCTCCTCGCTCGACGAGCACGTGGCGCAACTCGGGGCGGTGCTGGCGGCCGACGACGACGAGCTACGGCGGAAGTTCGTCGAGCGCTTCGTGCGACCACGCGGAATCGGGCACCCCGCGACGCCGATCCTCGCCGACGAGATCGAGGAGCTGGCCGGGCTGGAGGTCGAGCAGACGGAGTCCGGTCCGCTCTCGTTGCGAGTCGCGCTGACGGTCGAAGCGGCGCTGAGCACCGCGTACACCGCGCCGCGGCACGCCGTGCGTGGTCTCCGTAGGCTCCGCACGACCCGCCACGCCGAGCCGGAAGGCACCTCGCGGGGCGCTTCCGGAGCGACTGCGATGCCGACCGCCGACCGGTGACGACGACCGACCGGGTTCAGGAGCACGAGGCGCTCTACCGCGCACGGCTGGCGCACGTCGTTCCGGTGCGCGAGCCACTCGTCCTGATCTCACAAATCCAGCGTTCGGGTGGAACGCTGCTCAGCCAGCTCTTCGACGGTCACCCGGAGTGCCATGCCCACCCGCACGAGCTCTCGATCCGGTACCTGAACGAGCCGCGGCGGAGCGCCTTCGACCTCGGGTCAGCAGACCGATCCTACGAGGCCGTCGAGGAGCGCCGACTCGCGAAGCGGTTGCGCTCGGGGTACCGGAAGCCTGCGGCCCGTCCAGGCGATGGGGACGCGGACGTGTTCCCGTTCCTGCTCCTGCCCGGTCTCCAGCGGCAGATCTTCGACGCCTGCTTCGAGACGGGCGTGGACAGCGACCGCGACGTCCTCGACTTCTACTTCACCTCGTTCTTCAACGCCTGGCTCGACAACCAGAGCCTCTACGCGACACCGAAGAAGCGCGTGACCGCGTTCGCACCCCGGCTCGTCCGGAAGGAGGCGGCGGTGGAGCGGCTGTTCGGCGCATACCCGGACGGGTTCCTGATCTCGATCGTGCGCGAGCCGCGAGCCTGGTTCGCGTCCGCACGCCTGCAGAAGGAGCGGTACGCCGATGTCGACCACGCGGTCACTCGCTGGCGTTGGTCGGCCGAGGCCGCGCTGGCCGCGCGGGAGCGCTACGGCGACCATGCCGTCGTGATCACGTACGAGGACCTCGTTGCGAGGACGGCGGAGACGATGACCAGGCTCGCCGAGCGGCTCGGACTCTCGCCGTCCCCGACCCTGCTCGTGCCGACCTTCAACGGACGCCCGATCCGGGCGAACTCGAGCTATGCGGTCGAGGGGTACGGGATCCTGAGCAACCGGACCGACGTCTACCGGGACGCCCTCGACGCGGCGACCGTCGCCCGTGTCGACGAGTTGGCCGGCGACGTCTACGAGCGTGCCTGCGCAGCGGCGTAACCGGGCCGAGGCTGTGGCCGGTACGGCGGCGAAGCGCGACGAGCCGCCGCCGTGGGAGCGGCTCTCGGAGAGCGACCAGTATGCGGCGCTGTGCCGCGCACGCCTCGACCACCTGGTCGAGGTGCGTCAGCCACTGGTGCTGGTCTCGCAGGTGCAGCGATCCGGCAGCACGCTCCTCGGCCAGCTCTTCGACGGCCATCCGGAGTGTCATGCACACCCGTACGAGATCCGCATCGGGCCGCGGCGGCGGACGTACGAGTGGCCGGAGATCGACCTGGATGCACCTGACACCTGGTTCGAATCGCTGTACGAGCGCAAGCCCGGTATCCATCTCGAGGAGGGGTACCGGACGTCGGCGGCCTCGACCGAATACTTCCCGTTCCTCTTCCTGCCGCGCCTCCAGCGGCAGATCTTCGAGCGGTGCGTGGCCGAGCTAAACCCGCGGACCGAGCGGGAGGTGCTCGATTGCTATTTCACCTCCTACTTCAACGCCTGGCTCGACAACCAGAACCTCTACGCCGGTCCGAAGAAGATCGTCGTCGGCACGACGCCCCGGCTGGCGATGAAAATCGACCACGTGGAGGCCTACTTCGCCGCCTACCCGGACGGGACGCTGATCTCGGCGGTACGGCAGCCGGCCGCCTGGTTCCATTCCGCCTCGCGGAAGTACGGCTACGAGGACGTCGAGGAAGCGATCGCGATCTGGCGTCGCTCAGCCGAGGCCACGCTCACCGCCGCCGACCGTTGGGGGGATCGGGTCGTGGTCGTCGTCTACGAGGCGCTCGTCGGCGAGACGGCGGCGGCGATGCGCCGGATCGCGGCGCGCGTCGGGATCTCGATGACCGAGTCGCTGGCCACACCGACGTTCAACGGGATGCCGATCCGCGCGAACTCGAGCTTCCCGGTCGAGCGTCAGGGCATCCTCGAGGATCGGATCGAGGCGTACCGCGAGAGCTTGGACGGCGAAACGCTGGCCCGGATTGAAGAGCTCGCGGGCGATCTCTACGAGCGGGCGCGGGAGCACGCGGCCGCCTGACGGTCGTCACGGACCGTCGAGCCCGTCTTTCAGCTCCGCGATCTTCCGTTTGCGCCGGCCGAGCTTGCGCTTCAGCCGGTTGACCGCGTGGAGCTTCCTCGACAGCTGCTCGCGTGTCCTGCCCAGCTCCGCTTCTTTGAGCGCCAGCGCCACCCGGGCGTCCACCGGCAGCGCACGGATCGTGGCGGCGTCCGGCGCTTCGCCCTTCCGGCCTCGCCGCTGGAGCGGCTGGGCACGCCGCAGGATCTCCAGCTCGGTCTCGACCTCGTCCCGGGCGGCGGCGAGCGCGTCCTCGAGCAGCTGCCGCGCGAACCCGTAGAGCTGCCGATCGAGCGTGTTCGCATCCTCGACGAGACGGAGGTCGTCGGCTCCGAGCGTCTCGCGGCCCCGGTTGTCCGGGTTGACCTGAGTGCGACGGTACGGCACGGTCGGCCAGCCCAGCTCGACGTTGACTAGGGCGAGGAAGGCGTCGAAGCGCTCGGTCGTCCCGACGCGGAAGAACCGCTGCGCCAGCGTCTGCTGCGCCCGCTCGAGGGCGTCCGCTGGTAAAGGGTCGGACGGCGAGACGATGCCGCAGACCAACCGCGTCTGGAGGTTGTCGAGCAGGTAGCCGGCCTCGAGCGCCTCGGCGACCGTCAGGTTCGGCTGCGGCGGCCCCAGCTGAGGCGAGATCAGACCGGCGCCGCGCCCGGCCCTGAAGAACCAGAACTGCGAGAGGGTCCGCTCGACGGGCTCACGGAGGATTGTCACGTAGCGGGCGTCGGGGAGGTACCGGTCGGCGAGCCCGAACGTCACCTCGGCCGAGATCGCCCGCAGGTCGGGGCGGGTGGCTGCTGTCTCGAGGCGCGGTATCGCCTGCTCGAAGCGCTGGAACACGTTGATGCCCCCGTCGAATGCCGCACCGGGGTAGTGGTGGCGGAGGATCGCGGTGAAGGTGGAGCCGGCCGCCTTCGGGACGTGCACGAAGACGAGCGGCGTCACGACTCGATCCCGAGGAGGCGGCGGAACTCTACGGGTTCGGGGATCCGCTCCAGCACGATCCAGGGCTCGGTCGCGGCCAGCTCGTCCTGCGAGTGCCACCCGGAGGCAACCGCGATCGTCCTCGCACCGATTGCCTTGCCGCACTCGACATCTGCCGGGGTATCACCGATCACGTATGCCGCATCCGCGCCTGCCGCGAGCGGCAGCGCACGCCGGGCGATGTCGATGCGCGAGCCGTGGTCGATGCAGAAGGCTCCCTCGCAGTCGGGGAAGAAGCGGTCGAGGTCGTAGTGGCGGAGCTTCGCGCGGGCACCCGAAGGCGTATTCCCGGTGAGGAGGTAGGAGCGTACGTCGACACGGTCCTCGAGGTCCTCAAGTACCTCACGGATCCCGTCCAACACGCGGCCCTTCCGCCGCGGCAGGCTCTCAGGCAGGAGGCGCTCGTACGATCGAAGCACCGCTTCGACCGTATCCCGGTCCGCCTGCTGGCCCGCGTGCTCGAGCACGAGTCGTGCCACGCCGGCATCGGTCAAGCCGGGGGTGGAGAGCTCCTCCAGGTCGGCGCTCACCCCGGTCACCTCCTCGAGCGCCTCGGCGAAGGCATAGAGCCCGGCGCGCCCGGTGAGGAGCAGCGTGCCGTCGAGATCCCAGAAAAGGACGACTGCCGGACGAGCCACCGCTATACAGGCGCCGCCATGCGGTTCTCCGTCGCCTTGAGGGCGGCCCGCTCGATGCTCGTCGCGAGCGCGACCGCGTTCTGCTCGGAGCGGTCGACGAGCACCGGAGCGCCGGGATAGCAGTTGCGCATCGCCGCGTGCAGGAACTGCAGGATCCGCTCCGGATCCGGGCGGAAGCGGAGGAGCTCCGGAACCCGCTCTGTGATCTCCGCAAACGAGTCGACGTCGACGGTGACTCCGAAACCGGCGTAGAAGGGGTCGCCGAGCGTCAGGACCGGTTTCTCGTACAGGAGCGCCTCGAGGCCGACCGTCGAGGAGATCACCGCCACGGCCGCGGACTCCCGGATCAGGTCGTGGGTGCTCGTGTACGGCTGGACGAGCCGGACGTTGGGACGCCGCCGCAGGCGCCGCAGGAGCCGGACGCTGTTGCGGCCGATCGACATCGGGTGCTCCTTCAGCACCAGGTCGTAGCCGACCGGGAGCGCGTCCGCGACCTGCTCGACGAGCGAGACTTGGTCGCGGCAGTGCGGGATGATCCGCGTGATCTTGTAGTCGTCGGTCACGTGAAGCGGGAAGTAGACGAAGGGCCTCGACGGCTCCAGGTGGTCGTAGAAGGGCCGGGCCGCCCGTGCCCGGGCCCACTCCGACGCGTTGGTGTGCAGCAGGCGCCACGGGCGTAGGTACTCGTTGTCCTTGTCGACCGTCGCCTTGCGCCGAACGTGGCCGGCGTACACCTTCACGCGGCGGAGCTCGACCGGCACCCGCCGGTGCTCCCGGATGGGCTTCGCCCTCGCGGTGAACTCGCGGCGGAACGACTCGACCTCCTCCTGCTCCTCCGTGTTCAGCTCCCGGACCTCGTCCGGGCCTGCGATCGGCGCGTGCAGCGTGTCCACGTACAGGCGCAGCGGGTCGGGGAAGATCGTGTACAGCAGGAACAGCACCGGAATCCCGCGGTGCAGGCCGATCAGGTGGGACGCGACCCTGACCGTCTCGTTCCCGACCTCGGGGACGAGCACGTTGGTCCGGACGTCATCGAAGACGCGCTCGAGGGCGCGGAAAGTCCGCACGGTCCGGGCCATGCACCACTGCTCGGATCGACCGTTGCACGCCCAGTCGGCGCGATAAACGTCACGGATGTGCGGCATGTCGTAGGTCTGCTCCAGCCGGCGAACCTCGGAATCGAGGTCGGCCGGCTCGCCGACCGCTGCGGCGACGTCCGCAAGGCAGCGTGCGTCGATTCCCTGCTCCCGAAGGGCCTTGGCTGATGCCCGCGAGATCGTCACGTGCCAGACCTCGTGCCCGTGCGCAGTCAGCTCCGCGCCGACCCGTGCATAGAACTCGCTCTCGTAGGTCTGCAGCGTGATGAAGAGGAAGCGCATGGTTATCCGCGTGCGGGGCCCTCGGCGAGCTCACGGTACACCGCGTCGTGGCGGCGTGCGAACTCGTCCCAGGTGAAGCGCGCCGCCCGCTCCACGCCGCTCCCGGGCGGCCGGTCGAGCACGTCGCCGATCCCCCGTGCAATGTCCTCGACCGACGTTGGGTCGAAGTAGACGCCCGCCTCGCCGCAGACCTCGGGCAACGCGCCCGTCCGAGAGACAGCGACCGGGCAGCCGCACGCCATTGCCTCCAGCGGCGGCAGTCCGAACCCCTCGTAGAGGCTCGGAAAGACGAGTGCGGCGGCGCTTCGATAGAGGTCGGCAAGCCGGTCGTCGGGCACGCGGCCGAGCGAGGAGACGCCGTCCGGCAGTCCGCCCGGGTGCCCCGCTCCCGTGAGCACGAGCCGCAGGTCCGGCCGCTTCGCCCGCACGAGCGCGAAGGCTTCGAGCAGGAGCTCGTGGTTCTTGTGCGGCCACCAGTTCGCGGGGTAGAGCAGGAACGGCTCGCGGGTGCGCCCGTCGGGTTTGAAGCGCTCGTGGTCGATCCCGTGGTAGATCACGCGCACCTGGTCGCGCGGGTAGCCGAGTCGTTCCGCGAGGTCGTCGCCGACGTGCTCGCTGACAGCGATCACGAGCCGGCTCGCCTGCACGGAGCGGCCGTACACGTGGCGCCGGTAGGTCAGCTGCGGCCGAGAGAAGAACTGCGGAAACGCCTCGTGCTGGAGATCGTGAATCGTCGTCGCGGCCGGAACGCCCACCCTCGGGAGCATCACGGTGAGCGGGAAGTGGAACGACTCGACCTGCTCGCCCGCGAGCGCGCGGCGGAGCCGCCGGTCCGAGACCGTCGCCGCGGCGAGTCCGAGGACCCTTCGCGGCCGGCTGCGGCCCGCGGGAAACTCGGGGACGACGACGGTTCGCAGGTCGCCTCCCGCGTCCGGGGCGATCTCGGAGACGTAGACCCGGTACTCGAGTGCCCCGTGTGCGGCCAGCGCGTCGACGAGCCCGCGGGCGTAGGTCTGCGTCCCGCCGACGGTCGACGGGTCGAGGGTCAGGAGAGAGATCCCGATCACGCCAGAATCTCCGCAAGCAGCTCGCGCAGCCGGGCGGGCGAGTGCTCGCGCGCCACGTACTGGCGGCCGCGTCGCCGCATCTGGCCGAGCGTGGTCGGGTCAGCGAGCAGCTCTCGGACGGTCGTTGTCAGCTCCTCCGTCGCGAACCCCGACAGCACCACACCGCCACCCGAGTCGCGCACGAGCGCCTCCGGCCCGCCCGACGGCGTGGTCACGACCGGCAACCCCGCAGCCATCGCCTCGGCGGCGGCGATGCCGAAGCCCTCCTGGTATGACGGGAGGACGAAGAGCGTTCCCCGCTGCAGCGACGGGACGACCGACGTAACCGGGCCGGTTGCCTCCACTCGGTCGGGTGGCGGCACTGCGGGTGGCTCGCCGACGAGCAGGAGGCGCACGCCCGGCAGGAGCGCGAGGGCGTCGTACAGGAGCCGCACGTTCTTCCGCGAGTCGTTCGCGCGGCCGACGAATACGAGCACGGGATCGGTCAGCGTCGCCTCCCAGGCTGCGTCCGGTGCCGGCGTGAAGCGATCGACGTCGACCGGGAGCGGCAGGATGCCGACCGCCGATTCCTCGAGCCCGCCGGCGCGGGCGACCGAGGCCCGGCTTGCCGGGGACGTCGCGTACACGTGCTCGGCGCCGGCCAACACCCGCCGTTCGAGCCGCCGGAGGAGCGGGGCGTTGACGCGCAGCGCCGCACGCCGCGACGCGCGCAGCCCGGGACGCCGCCCGGACCACTCCTCCTCGTGCCCGGTGCCTACCCAGGCGGAGTACGGACGGCCGCTGAGCGCGGCGCCGTAGCCGCTGGACGCCGAGGTCGCGACCACCCAGACATCACGGGCGTCCCGGAGATGCGCCGCCGCCTTCCGTCCGTCGGCGACCTGGTTGAGCGCGTCGACCGGGCGGAGGCGGGACGGCATCCGGGCGTGGTGGAGCTCGGGCGTGCGCCCGAGCGCTCGCGCAGCCGCCAGGAACGCCTCCACCTGAGCCGCTCCGCCGCCGCCGAACGCAGGGTCGGGGCCCAGAACGGCAAGGTCGGTCACGGCCGGTGACGTTAGCTGCCGCAGCCGCCGATAGCCTGTCTTTCCGTGCGTCGGCAACGCATCCTGGTTCTGAACCAGTACTACTGGCCGGGCGTCGAGGCGACGGCGAATCTCCTCACCGAGCTCTGCGAGGCGCTCGCGGAGGACCACGACGTGACCGTGATCGCCGGGAAAGCCCCGCAGGCCCCCGCGAAACAGGTCCGAAACGGGGTCGAGATCGTCCGCGTCCGCTCCACGGCGTACGAGCGCTCCCGCCTGTCGCGCCGCGCCCTCAACTACCTCACGTACGTGATCGGGGTGACGGGGAAGGGGATTTTCGCCCGCCGCCCCGACCTGATCATCTGCATGACCGACCCGCCGTTCGTCGGGGCGATGGCACGCGTGGTGGCGCGGCGCTTTCGCGCGCCGTTGCTGGTGATCGCGCAGGACGTGTTTCCGGAGATCGCCGTCAAGCTCGGCCGCCTGCACAACCCGGTTGTCGTCCACTCGCTGCGGCTGCTGGTCAACTCGTCCCTCCGCTCGGCCGACCGCGTGGTGGCGATCGGCGACACGATGAAGCGGCGGCTGGAGGAGAAGGGGGTACGGTCGGACCGGATTCGCGTGATCCCGAACTGGGTGGACGTCACTCGCGTGCGTCCGGCCCCGCGCGACAACCCGTGGGCGCGCGAGCACCGACTGACCAAGCGGTTCGTCGTCATGCACTCCGGCAACGTCGGTCACGCGCAGGACCTCGACACGCTGATCCGTGCGTGCACCTTCCTCCGCGATCTCAACAATCTCGCCGTCCGGATCATCGGCAACGGCGCCCGCCGCGAGGAGCTGATGCAGCTCGCCCGCCGCCTGGAGGCGGACAAGGTGCGATTCATGCCGTGGCAGCCGCATGAGCTCCGATCGCTGTCGATCTCGACCGCCGACATCCACGTCGTCGGCCTCGCACGCGGGCTCGCCGGCTACGTCGTCCCGAGCCGGCTCTACGGCGTGCTCGCCACCGGCCGCCCGGTGATCGCTGCCGCCGAGGAGGAGAGCGAGACGGCGCAGCTCGTCGCGCGGATCGGCTGCGGCGTCGTGGTGCCCCCCGGTGACCCGTTCGCGCTCGCGCGTGCGATCCGCGCAGCGCACGACGGCGAGTACGACCTCGCCGAGATGGGCAGGCGCGCGCGGGCGTTCGCCGAGTCGGAGGCGGACCGGTCGATCGCGATCGACCGCTACGAGGCGGTGCTCGCGGAGCTACAGGCGGCATGATCGTGCTCGAAGTCGTCTTCTGGGTGGCGCTGGGCGCCCTGGTCTGGACGCACGCCGCCTACCCGCTCGCCGCCGCCGTCGCGGCGCGGATCCGGCGAAGGCCGGTGCGGGGCGCCGACGCAACTCCTGCCGTGACGGTGATCGTCGCCGCCTACAACGAGGAGGCGGTGATCGAGCGGAGGCTGGAGAACCTGCTCGCGCTCGACTACCCGGCAGACCGCCTCGAGATCGTCGTCGCCTCGGACGCCTCCGACGACCGGACGGACGACCTTGCGGAGGCGGTTGCGACCCGCGACCCGCGCGTTCGGCTGATCCGCTGCCCCCGTGGTGGGAAGGTTGCTGCCCAGGACCGGGCAGTGCGCGAGACGTCGGGCGAGATCGTTGCCTTCTCGGACGCGAACGCCACCTGGGCCCCGGACACGCTGGCGAAGCTCGTCCGCTCGTTCTCCGATCGCGATGTGGCGTACGTGTGCGGCCGGCTGGTCCTAACCGACGCTGCGGGGTCGAATCGGGAGGGCATCTACTGGCGGTTCGAGACCTGGCTGCGCGCCCAGGAGTCGGCCGTCGGCTCGGTCACCGGCGGGAACGGATCGGTCTACGCCGTGCGCCGGAGCGACTACGTCGAGGTCGACCCGCGCTTCGGCCACGACCTCTCCCTCCCCTACCTGATGGTGCAACACGGCCGCCGGGCGGTCTACGAGCCGGAGGCGCTCGCCTTCGAGAGGCCGACTCCGGAGATCGAGACCGAGTACCGGCGCAAGGTGCGCATGTTCGAGCACTGCTGGCTGATCGTGCTCCGCGGCAAGATGCTGCGCCGCCTGCCGGCCGGGTACTTCGTCGAGATCGTCTCCCACCGCCACCTTCGCTACGGCAGTGGGCTCCTGCATCTCGCCGTGCTGGGGACGAACGTCGCCCTCGTCGCGCTCCGGGCCGGGGTCGCGTACGACGTCCTGCTCGGTCTTCAGCTCGCGTTCCTGGTCGTCGCGGCGCTCCGCCGTGGCCTCCCGCGCTACTACGCGCTCGTGACCTGGGCGACCGTGGTCTCGCTCTGGAACTACCTGCGCCGCGGCGTGCCCGCGACGTGGGATGCGGCCGAGGGGACTCGTTGAGAGACGAAGCCGAGCACAAACGTGACAGCGCAGCTGTCGACGTTGGTGCGAGGCGATGTCGTGACGCCGAAGGCGTCAGCGAGGAGGTCGACGAGCACGTCCGGGCGTCGCTGATCAAGACGCACGGCAACCTCTACCGCGGAGCGCGGCTGACCCGCTACCCGATCCCGTCGTTTCCGCTCCCGGCTGGGCAGGGCCGCACCCTGCTCGACCTCGGCTGCAACTGGGGCCGCTGGACGATCGCGGCTGCCCGCGCCGGCTACCGCCCGACCGGCATCGACCGGGGCAAGAAGGCGATCCGGGCGGCACACCGGGTGGCCGATCAGCTCGGGATCGAGGCCGAGTACGTGCTCGGCGACGTCCGCGAGTTGCCGTTTCCGGACTCGTCCTTCGACGCCGTCTTCTCGTACAGCGTCCTCCAGCACCTGGCGAAGGACGACGTCCGAACCGTGATCTCGCAGATCCGGCGTGTGCTCAGGCCCGGTGGGATCGTGTGGATCGAGATGCCGAACGCGCGTGGGCCGCTCAACCTCGCGCGGCAGGTCGGACGAGGCTTCTCCGCCGGCACGGGCCACGACGTCCGGTACTGGACGATCCCCGAGCTGCGCACGGCGTTCGGCTCGATCGGCGCAGTCTCGATCGCGGCCGACGGCTTCTTCACGATCAACCCCCAGGTGAACGACCTCGACCTGCTCCCGTCCCGCTCGAGAGCGATCGTGCGCATCTCCGACGGCCTCCGGCGCGCGTCGACGCACGTACCTGCTCTCGTCCACGTGGCCGACAGCCTCGTCGTCCGCGTGCGAGCTGCGTCGTGAACCGGGCGGCGGACGTCGTCCTCGCCTCGTTAGGGCTCGCGCTGACCAGTCCGCTGCTCGGTGCGGCCGCGCTGGTGGTCAAGCTCGAGGACGGCGGTCCGATCCTCTACCGGCAGCGCCGGGTCGGCAAGGATGGTGAGGAGTTCGAGCTCCTGAAGGTCCGGACGATGGTCGTCGGCGCCGAGAAGCTCGGCGCGGGCTACGCGGTGGACAAGGGCGACTCGCGAATCACGCGTGCCGGGCGGGTCCTCCGCCGGCTGTCGATCGACGAGCTGCCCCAGCTCTGGAACGTCGTGCGGGGGGACATGAGCGTGATCGGGCCCCGGCCCACGCTCGGCTACCAGGTCGAGCGGTACACGCCCCGGCAGCGGCGGCGGCTGGAGGTGAAACCGGGGATCACCGGCTGGGCGCAGATCCACGGCCGCGCTTCCCTCCCGTGGGAGGACCGGATCGAACTGGACGTCTGGTACGTCGAGCACCGCTCACGGAAGGTCGATCTCGAGATCCTGGCGCGGACGCCGCTCGCGCTCTTCAGCGGCACGTACAGGGGCGAAACAGGCGGTTGGAGTCCTAGCGGCTGAAGCGCGGGAGAACCCATGGTTCTCCCGCGGGCCCTCTCCTTCGCTCGCTCGCTGCACTCGCATCGCCTTCTGCCGGCCGCCGTCTGTGGAGCCGCGCCCGCCATGTCGGTCGCGGCGACGTCGCCGCAGAACCCATTACTCGTGCTGCAGGCGGGCTACGCTCTCCGCTCGTGAGCACGGTCCTCTTCACCTGCGCGGGCCAGCGCGTCGACATCGTCTCCGCGTTCCGCCGTGCGGGGGCTAACACCGTCGCGGTCGACGCCAACCCGCTCGCGCCCGCGCTCTACCATGCGCACGAGCACGCAATCGTCCCGCCCGTCGACGACCCCGGCTACCTGGCGGCACTTCAGGCGCTCGTCCGCGACCACGGCGTGCGGCTGGTGATCCCACTTGCCGACCTCGACCACCTGCTGCTCGCCGAGCGGCGCACCGAGCTCGACGGCGCGCTCGTCCTGCTCCCCGCGCCCGAGGTGGTCCGGCGGACGGAGGACAAATACGAGGCGCATGTCTTCTTCGAGGAGCAGGGAATCCCCTCGCCGGCCAGCTGGCTCCCGGACGACCTGCCCGCTGACCTGCCCTACCCGGTGCTCGTGAAGCCGCGCAGGGGCTTCGGCTCGCGGCACATCTACCGCGCCGCCGACCGCGAGGAGCTCGACTTCTACCTCCGGCGGACGCCGGTCGACTCGTTCGTCCAGCAGGTGTGCGGGGGCGAGGAGTTCTCGATCGACGTCCTTTGCGACTTCGAGGGGCGCTGCCTCGCTGCGATCCCGCGGACGATGATCGAGTCGAAGGGCGGCGAGTCGATCAAAGGCATGTCGATCAAGGATGATTCGCTGATCGAGTTCGGCCGGCTCGTCGCCGAGACGCTGCCGATCTGGGGCCCCGCCAACATCCAGTGCTTCCGGGTCGCCTCCGACCGGCACGAGGTCACAGACGTCAATCCGCGCTTCGGCGGCGGCTTCCCGCTGCCGCTTGCGGCAGGCGGCCGGTATCCGGAGCTCGCCCTCGCCCTCGCGCGAGGCGAGCGGCTCGAGCCTCGTCTCGGGGATTTTCGCGAAGGCGTGACGATGACCCGATTCTTCGCCGATCTGTGTCTGACGGCCGGGGACGGCGGTACCCTCGAGCCGTTCTCGGAGGACGTCCCAGTACCAATTGCGAGGGAGCCGGGCGAGGTCTGATCCGGAAGGTCGGGGTCTTGTTCGCCCTGGCGGCAGTTGCCGCCGGGTGTGGGTCGCGTACGGTGCAGGAGGAGCGGCCGGCGCAACCCGTGGCGCAGCCGCGCTCGGTCGAGCATGCTCGAACGACGCCGAAGCGGTTCCCTGTCACCGTCACGGTGGTCGACGGAGACACCGGGCGGCGCGTACAGGGCGCGCTGGTCCGCGCCGGTCGGCTCGCCGACCGGGCGAACCGCAAGGGCAACGCGGTCTTCCGGCTGCGGCGGAAGGCCCCGCTGGTCGTGACCGTGCGGGCCCGCGGCTACCAGGAGCGTTCGCTCCGGCTGCCGTTCCAGCGCCGCCGGCGGATGGTCGTCCGCGTCTACCAGCCCGGCCTGCAATGGCCGATGTACGGCGCCACCGCATCGCGAACCCAATCGCACCCGGCGATCGGCATCCGCCCGCCGTTCCGCGTCGCCTGGAGCCGCGGGCTCGGCTCGCTGCTCGAGTTCCCGGCCGTCGTCTCGGACGGCGTCGCCTACGTCGGCAACTACCGCGGGACGGTCTACGCGTTGTCGATGCGGAACGGCAGCGTCCTCTGGCGTCACTCCGTCCGCGGGGGGAAGATGGCCGCCTCGCCGGCGGTCGTCGGGGAGGACGTCGTCGTCCACGGCATGGACGGCGTCGTGCGCGTGCTCGATCGCCGCACCGGGCGCCTGCGCTTTGCCGTCCGGATCGGCTCGCCGGTCGAGTCGTCACCGGTCGTGCGCGACCGGATCGACTACTTCGGCGCATGGAACGGCAACGTCTACGCGCTCGACCTGCGGAGCCGGCGGTTCCGCTGGATCTTCCGCGGCGGCTACAAGATCACTTCGAGCGCCGCCCTTGCCGGCCGGACGCTCTACATCGGGGATTACGGTGGACGCCTGCTCGCGATTGCGCCGGGGAGCGGTCGGCTGCGCTGGTCGGGAGGTGTGAATGGGCGGATCTATGGGACACCTGCGGTGTGGGGCGGGCGTGTGTTCGTCCCCTCCTCGGACGGCGGGTCGCTGACCGCGTTCACGACGGGTGGCCGGTTCGCCTGGCGCGTCCACACCGGCAGCTACGTCTACTCGTCGCCTGCGGTCTGGGCGGCGCGCGTCTTCTTCGGCTCGTACAACGGGCGGCTGTACTGCGTCTCGGCCTGGAGCGGCCGCATCGGCTGGTCGGTGCAGACTGGCGGGCCGGTGTCGGGCGCGCCGTCGGTCGTCGGAGGGGTCGTCTACGCGGGGAGCTTCGCGCACCGGATCATCGGTGCCGACGCCCGATCGGGGCGGGTGCTCTTCCGCTTCCCCCACGGCGAATATGTGCCCGTCTCCGGGAGTGGCGGCCGGCTGCTGCTGCACGGGTACTCGCGGATCTACGCCGTCGATCCCGTGTAGCGGCCGCTACCCTGGGACGCGCCTCGGTCGTATGCGCTTCGCCCTCGCCGCAGCCGTTGCAGCTCTCGCGTCGCTCCTCGCCGTTCCCACCGGCGGCTCGGCTGATCGTCCCTCGCCTGCGGCGCTCGTCCGGCAGGGCCTGACGGCGGCGGTCGAGCGTGGCGACCTGACGCCGGCGCAGGCGGCCGCCTACCGGGGGACGCTCGCGAACGTCTTCGCGCGAGCGAAGGGCCTGCCGCCACTGCGGACGGAGCTGCTGCTCGCTGTCGTGCGCGACGTCGCATCCCAGTGGCGCTCGTACACCGAGCCCCGGGCGCTGACGCTTTTCTCGACGCTTGCCGTGAACGCCGACTGGCTCTCGTCGCACGCCCTCACCGGCAAGTACCCCGACGTCGAGGGCGATGACGGCGCCGTCTACCGGTTCTTCTCGGGCCACGGCTACGTCTTCCACCCTTTGGCCAACTTCGCGAAGCTGAACGCCGACGTCGCTGCGAAGAGCGGGGTGGAGACGGCGCACCTCGCGGCCGCGCTGCTCGACCGTGCAGTCCCGAGCGGGAAGGCGCTCGTGTGGCAGTACGACTTTCCCTTCGCCACCGGGAAGCCGCCCTGGACGTCGGGGATGGCGCAGGCCGTCGCAGCGCAGGCGCTGGCGCGAGCTGGAACGCTGCTGGACGACCAGACCCTCCTCGACGCCGCCGACGCGGCATACGCCTCCGTGCCGCGGCTGCTCTCGCCCTCGTCGCCGGCGAAGCCGTGGGTCGCGCTCTACAGCTTCGACCGCACCCCGGTCCTGAACGCCCAGCTCCAGGCGGCGCTCTCGATCGGCGACTACGCGACGATCTCCGGGAGCGCGTCCGCCGAGGGCCTTGCCACGCGGATGACGGACGCGGCCCGGCAGCTGTTGCCGCGGTTCGACACCGGCTACTGGTCGCGCTACTCGCTCCACGGCGCCGATTCCCCGCTCGACTACCATGACTACGTCATCGGCCTCCTTCGCAAGCTCGCGACGCGCACCGGCGACGCCGCCTGGCAGGAGGCAGCGGACCGCTTCGAGGCCTACGAGTCCGAGCCGCCGATCGTGCGTCTCCGCGCCGCTCCTGCGCCGGTGTATCCGAAGCCGGAGGACGGGTACCGCGACGAGGCCCCGATCCGGTTCTGGCTGTCGAAGGCGTCCACCGTCACCCTGATCGTCGGCGGCCGGCGCATCACCGAGAGCTTCCCGCGCGGCGAGAACACGTTTTTCTGGTTCCCCGACGACGTCGACCCCGGGACGTACCACCCATATCTGATCGCCGTCGGGCCTGGTGGTCCCCGGACCGAGACCGCCGGTCCTCTCGTCACGATCGCCCCGGCTCCCGGCCCGCCGCCGGTCACGGTGAACGTGACCGCGCCCGCGACCGTCTCGTGGAGGTCCGCCGCCGAGGGCACGCCGTGGCTGCACCTCCGGCTCCGTCTCACCCAAGGGTCTCTCGCCAGGACGATCGACCTCGGCCATCGTGGTCTCGCCGGCACGCGCCACCTGGAGCTTCCGCCCGGCCGTTGGCACGTGACGCTGCTGGCATCGAACTCGGCCGGCCGGTCGCGCTTCGTCTCGCTGGGATACTTGCCTCGATGAGGTTGGTAGTCGCGCTTGCGGCCGTCGCGGCGATCCTCGCCCTGCCCGCTCGAGCCGGAAACCGCCTTCAGCCGGTGCCGATCCTGATGTATCACGTGCTCAGCGCACCGCCTGCGAGCGCGCCCTACCCCGGGCTCTACGTGCGCCCCGCGGACTTCGTCGGTGAGGTGGCGTGGCTTGCGGCCCACGGCTACCACCCCGTCACCCTCCAGCGGGTCTTCGACTCGTGGCGCGGCGCCGCCACTCTTCCGGCGAAGCCGATCGTCCTCTCCTTCGACGACGGCTACCTGAGCGACGTGAAGACGGCGCTTCCCGTCCTGAAGGCACGGCGGTGGCCAGGGGTGCTCAACCTCGAGGTCGCGAATCTCAAGCCGGTGTGGGGAATCCGTCCGCCCGGCGTCAGGAAGCTGATCGCCGCCGGCTGGGAGATCGACGCACACACGCTCACGCATCCCGACCTGACCACGGTCGACGCTGCCCGCCTGCACGAAGAGGTCGCCGGGTCCCGCGCCGCGATCAGGAGCCGCTTCCACGTGCCGGTGAACTTCTTCTGCTACCCGGCCGGACGGTACGACGCTGCCGTCGTCGCGGCCGTGCAACAGGCCGGGTACCTCGGGGCGACGACCACGAACTACGGGCTCGCGAAGCCCGGCGCGCTGTACACGCTCGCGCGCATCCGCGTCGATGGGAGCGACGGCGTGAACGGTCTGGCGGCCAAACTGACGGCGCTCTCCTCTTGACGCGCAAGGGATGGGCCATCGCCGGCGCCGCCGCCGCCGGGGTCTTGCTGCTCGTCGTCGGAGCTGGCCTGTCCTTCTACCTGTACAAGAAGCACCAGGGCCGAGACATCCGCGGCTCCTCGACGGTCGAGTTCGTCCCGACCGAGACCGCTCCGGCGCCGAAGCCGGCGCCGAAATCGAAGCCGGGGAAGCCGGCGGCGCTCACCCGAGTGGACTGGCCGCTCTACGGCTACGACGCGCAGCGCCTCCGCTACCTGCCCAGCCGGCTTCGGCCGCCCTTCGGGACCGAGTGGATCTTCAGAGGGCGACACCTACTCGAGTTCCCGCCGGCGGTCGCCTACGGCCGCGCCTACATCGCCAACAACCCGGGCGTTCTCTCCGCGGTCCAGACGGCAACCGGCCGGGCGAGCTGGCGGTACCGGTCCGGCCGCTGCACCGCTGCGTCGCCGGCAGTTGCGGACGGCGTGGTGTTCATGGCCTTCCTCAACCTTCGGCGGCCGGGGAAGGAGCCGTGCAACGCCTCGCCCGGCACGCCTGGTCTGAACGGCGAGGTCGCGGCGCTCGACGCGCGCACCGGCAAGCTGCGTTGGCGGCGCGTGATCGGGCCGAGCGAGACCTCACCGCTCGTCGCCAACGGCCTGGTCTACGTCGGCGACTGGACGGGCACCGTCTACGCGCTCGCCGCGAAGACCGGCCGCACGATTTGGACGTACCGCACGGGCGGGGAGGTGAAGGGTGGTTTCGCGCTCACCGGCCGGCGCCTCTTCGTCGGCTCCTACGACCACCATCTTTATGCCTTGAACGCGCGCACCGGGAAGCTGATCTGGCGGGCGTCCGCGCAGGAGCGGCTCGGTAGCCGGGGGACCTTCTACTCGACCCCGGCCGCCGCCTACGGCCGCGTCTACATCGGCTCGACCGACGGCAAGGTGTACTCGTTCGGCGCGAGCACCGGCGAGCTGCGCTGGTCGCAGTCCACCGGCGGCTACGTCTACGCCTCGCCGGCGGTCTGGAAACAGCGCATTCTGATCGGCTCGTACAGCGGGACGTTCTCCTCTCTCGACGCCGCGACCGGAGACGTGCAGTGGAAGTTCACCGCCAACGGCCCGATCTCGGGCTCGGCGAGCGTGATCGGAAACGTCGTCTACTTCTCGACCCTGAAGGGCCGCACGTACGGGCTGGAGGCGGCGACCGGGAAGCGGGTCTGGAGCTTCCCGGACGGCAAGTACTCCCCCGTCGTCGCCGGTCCCGATCGCCTGTACCTGACCGGCTATACGCGGTTGTACGGTCTCGTCCCGCGTTAGCTAGGGCTTCCGCGCGACGTAGACGTAGCTGCCGCGCAGCTCCGCGATCAGAAGCGCGACTGGCCCGCGATAGAGGGTGCGCCGCCATCGGCTCGGGTAGGAGCTGCGGACCGCGACCCGAGAGGCGTCGAAGCCGGCCGACCGCAGGAAGGCGAGGTACTCGTCCTCGTGGTACTCGTGCTCGAAGTCCCCGTGCTGTCCTTCGAGGCCGTGGTCGCGCGACCGGTGTAGCGACGTGAGGGTCGGCTCGCGAAGCAGAAGCAGCGTCCCTCCTGGCCGGAGCAGGTCGAAGACAACCGTCGCGAGCCGGGCAGGATCGGAGGCGTGGTGGAAGGCCGCGTCCATGACCACCAGGTCCGCGGTTTCGGGGTCGAGGCCGGTCGCGTAGTAGTCGGCGATCCGGCGCTCGATCTTCGCCGCCGGGGCGTCGAGGAGCGCGATCGATGCGGGCGCGATCGTTGTCAGGCGCCGCCGCGAGAAGTCGACTGCGACGACCCGGTCCACTTCGTCGAGGCAGGCGAGCGCTGCGCTCAGCCAGCACGAGCCAGCGCCGAGCTCGACGACGACGCCGCTCGGCACGACGCCGGTGCGGTCGAGTGCGTGGTCCAGGTACTCGAGCAACCGTTTGCGCCGGATGAACCCGAGCGCCGCCTCGAGGCCGCTCTCGTACGGTTCGATGTTCTCGCGGAAGTCGAGCTCGTCGAGGTCGGCGAGCTCCGAAACGCCAGGTTGCTCGAGGAGAGGGCTTCGCTCGGCCGAATCGGCGATGCGGCGGTCGCTCGGCCCGCTGATGTCGGCGAGCGCACGCCGCGAGAAGGTCACGGAACGGCTCGACACTCGACCACGTACCGTAGCGGGCGCTTTCCCCGACCACCCGTCGGAAAGCCGGCTGCAGGCACGCGTATCGTTCGCCGCGGAAATGAGGTACGTCGTCACCGGCGCCGCGGGGTTCATCGGCTCGCACCTGACCGAGTCGCTGCTCGCGGCCGGCCACGACGTAGTCGCGGTCGACTGTTTCACCGACCACTACGACCCGGCCGTGAAAGAAGAGAACGCCGCCGGCTTCCTCGTCGAGCGGGTCGACCTCGCCGCCGACGCGCTCGACTTCGACGGCGTCGACGGCCTGTTCCACCTGGCCGCCCAGCCCGGCGTCCGCAGCTTCGGTGAGCGCTTCCCGTTGTACGTCCGGAACAACCTGCTGGCGTCCGAGCGGGTCTTCGAGGCGGCGACGCGGGCGGGTGTCCGGGTCGTGTTCGCCTCCTCGTCCTCGGTCTACGGCGAGGCCGAGTGCTACCCGACCGGGGAGGATGCGGTGCCGGCGCCGATCTCCCCGTACGGGATCACGAAGCTGGCTTGCGAGCAGCTCGCCCGTGCCTTTGCCGGGAGCTTTGGCCTCGACGTCGTCGTGCTTCGGTATTTCAACGCCTTCGGGCCGCGCCAGCGCCCGGACATGGCGTTTACGCGCATCGCGACGGCGCTGGCCGAGGGCCGGCCGTTCGAGCTCTACGGCGACGGCCGGCAGTCGCGCGGTTTCACCTACGTGGGCGACGTCGTCTCGGCCACGGAAGCGGCAATGCACGCAGGCGTCAGGACGTACAACGTCGGCGGCGGGACGGAGGCGTCGATGCTGGACGCGATCCGGATCCTGGAACAGCTCGCCGGCCATCCGCTGGAGGTCGTCTCCGGCCCCGCGGTTCCAGGCGACCAGCGCCGGACGAGCGCCGACACGACCCGCATCCGGACCGAGCTCGGCTGGGAGCCGAAGGTCTCGCTCGAGGACGGGCTGCGGGCTCAGTGGGAGTGGGTCTCCGGTAGGGTTGCCGCCCGATGAGCGCGGCCCCCCAGCGCCCTCCCGCAGATGTCGACGCCGAGCAGGAGGTCGACTTCGGCCGCTACTGGCGCGCGATCGCGGCGCGCTGGTGGCTCCCTGTCGGTGGCCTGGTCGCGGGCCTCGTGATCGGCTACCTCGTCTCGCTCGGCACGCACTCGTCGACGTACAAGGCCACGGCGCAGGTCTACCTCGGCCAGCCGCTCGCGCCCGGCGGCGCAGCTCCGGTCGGATCCGCGCCGACCTCGCTCGGTCTGGTGTCGAACTTCGTCACCGCGGAGTCGACGATCAAGAAGGTGGCCGCGCAGGTCGGGCTGAAGCCGGGGCGCCTGCGCGGGCACGTGACCACGAAGCCGATCACGGGAATCACGGGTGCGAAGGTCGGAACGCCGGCGCCGCTGCTCGCGATCACGGTTTCTGGCGCGTCGCCCGCCAAGGTCGCCGCCGCCGCCAACGCGCTCGGCGTCCTGGTGATCAAGCAGGTCGCTCCGTACCAGACGGCGAAGATCCAGTCGCTGCGCGACCAGCTCGCCTACGACGACGCTCAGCTGAAGGCGATTGCCGCTCGCCTCGAATCGGCGCGGGCGACGCAGACGAGCGTGTTGCGTGACAAGTCGATCACCGGGACCGACAAGCTCGTGGCGCTGGCCAACCTCAACTCGGTGATCACGCTCGCACTCCAGCAGCAGAACACGATCTCGCTCGACCGCTTCACCGTCCGACAGCAGCTCTCGCTGGCCCAGGACGTCGAGGTCGGCCGGATCGTCTCCCAGGCGTCCGCCACGAAGACCGCCGGCGCGAACAGCCGGACCGGGGCCGCGGTCGGCGGCCTGATCGGGCTGATCGCCGGGATCCTCGCGGCGCTCTTGTGGGACCCGATCGCGCGGCGCCGCTCGGAGAGCTAGTGCTCGAGGGCAAGAGCATCGGGGTCGTCGTCCCGGCCCACAACGAGGAGCTTCTGCTGCAGGAGACCCTCGCCGGCATGCCTGCGTTCGTCGACCGCATCTACGTCGTCGACGACGCTTCAGGAGACGACACTGTCGAGCGTGCCCGGGCCGCCGCCGCCGAGGACTCCCGGATCGAGGTGATCGCTCACGAGCGCAACGGCGGCGTCGGCGCTGCGATCGTGACGGGCTACAAGCGGGCGGTCGAGGACCACATCGGGGTCACGTGCGTGATGGCGGCCGACAACCAGATGGACCCGGCCGACCTCGAGGCGATCGCCGGTCCCGTCGTCCGCGGCGAGGTCGAGTACTCGAAGGCGAACCGGCTGTTTACCGGACAGGCGTGGGAGCTGATCCCGCACTACCGGTACCTCGGGAACGCGGTGCTGTCGCTGCTCACCAAGATCGCGTCCGGCTACTGGCACGTCGCCGACTCGCAGTCTGGCTACACGGCAGTCGCCCACCACACGCTGGCGGAGCTCGACCTCGACCGGCTCTACCCACACTACGGCTTCCCGAACGACATCCTCGTCCACCTGAACATCCTCAACGCCCGCGTCCGCGACGTGCCCTCGCGGCCGGTCTACGGCGTCGGCGAGCGCTCGGGGATCAAGCTGCGCAAGGTCGTCCCGCGGATCTCCTGGCTCCTGCTGAAGGCCTTCTTCTGGCGCATGAAAGAGAAGTACGTGATCCGCGACTTCCACCCGCTGGTGTTCTTCTACCTGGGCGGCCTCGCGATGGGACTGGCCGGCCTCGCCCTGGGGGTTGCGCTGATCATCCTGCGGATCCTCGGCCACTCGATCACGGCCGCGACGGGCGTGCTGGTCGCCCTGCTCCTGATCTTCGGCTCCCAGTTCACCTTGTTCGCCATGTGGTTCGACATGGAGTCGAACAAGGACCTCAAGTAGCGTCGGCGAGCGATCGCCCGAGTTCGATCGTCTCCTCGAGGGTGAGCGCTGAGCCAACCGCCTGCTCCTGTTCCCATGCTTCCTGTCCGAGGGCCTCGATGAGCCGTTGCTCGAAGCGCCCTTCGAGCTCGGCCGTCCTCGGCGACGATACGAGGTTGGCTGTCCGGCGGAGGCTGGCGACAGCGCCCTTGAGGTGAGCGGCGTCGGCGGCGCTT
>JBKPPY010000042.1:0-9416 GCA_046733845.1 Actinomycetota bacterium
AGTCTTCAAGGATGCGAATACGATCGCGGTCGAGGGCGGCGAGGACGTCAGCTTCACGAGCGCGGTCGTCGCCACCGGGCCGTACCCGATGCGGCCGCCGATCGAGGGTCTCGACTCGCCGCTCTGCGTCGACTCGACCGGCCTGCTCGCGCAAGAGCGGGTGCCGGAGCGGCTGGTCGTGCTCGGCGGCGGAATCATCGGTTGCGAGTTCGCGTCGATCTTCCAGCGCTTCGGCTCGCAGGTGACGATTGTCGAGATGCTCCCGCGGTTGATCCCGCAGGAGGACGAGGACGCTGCCGCGGAGCTCGCGAAGCAGTTCGGCAAGCGCGGGATCGCCCTCCACCTCGAGAAGCAGTGCACGAAGGTCGAGGACCGCGGCGGAACGCTGACGGTCCATTTCGGTGAGGGCGAGACGGTCGACGCCGACCTGATGCTCGTCTCGGTCGGTCGGGCGCCGCTCGTCGAGGGGCTCGGCCTCGAGCAGATCGGCGTCGAGCTCGACCGTCGTGCAGGGATCGCCACCGACGAGCATCGCCGCACGACCCTGCCTCACATCTATGCGGTCGGTGACTGCGCCGGCTACTGGCAGCTCGCCCACACCGCGTTCCGCGAGGGTGAGGTCGCCGCCGAGAATGCGACCGGACACGAGGCGGTCGTCGATGCCCGCGCGGTCCCGCGCCCGATCTACACGGATCCGGAGATTGCGGCCGTCGGCTTGACCGAGGCGGAGGCTCGTGAGCAGTACGGCGACGACGTCGCGGTCGGAACGTTCCCCTGGGTGGCGAACGCGCGCGCGGTGATGCAGGACGCGACCGTCGGCTGGGTGAAGTCCATCCACGAGACGCGCTACGGGGAGCTGCTCGGCCTGGTCATGGTCGGTCCGCACGTCACTGACCTCGTCGAGGCCGGCGTCGTAGCGATCGACGCGGAGGCGACCGTGGAGACGGTCGCCGACGGAATCGCGCCGCACCCGACGCTGTCGGAAGCGATCAAGGAGGCCGGGCTGGTCGCGCTCGGGCGGGCGATCCACCTGCCGCCGAAGCGGCGGGTCCCGGCGAAGGCCTAGAAGGAGGCGGGGATGAGCATTGTCAACCGGCGGAACGCCGTGATCGGATGGGCGACCTGGACGACGATCAAGCGCGTCGCCGCGATGAAGGCAAGGCGCGCGGCGACCGCAGCGTCGAACGCTGCGCCCACGCGGGACGGCGGCGGAGGATCGGAACGCAAGAAGTCGGCCGCGAAGGCGATTGCCGTGATCGTCACGGCCGCCGGTGTCGTCGTCTTCTGGAAGAAGCGTCACCGCGACGCCACCGACTACGACAGCCTCGCTTCCGAGGAGATCGCGGTCGGCGGCGGCGAGCCGCCCGCCGAGTAGCCGTCAGCGGGTCGGCTCTCGTCGAGCGCGGCCCGAAGGTGCGGTCCTGACCCGGTAGTACGATGGCCCTCCGGTGTCCGAGGCGCCATTCGTCCATCTCCACGTCCACTCCGAGTACTCGATCCTGGACGGGGCGTGCCGGATTCCGGCGCTCGCCGCGCGGGCGGCCGAGCTGGGGATGCCGGCGGTCACACTCACCGACCACGGCTCCCTCGCGGGCGCGGTTGAGCTTCACCGCGAGGCGAAGCAGCAGGGGATCAAGCCGATCGTCGGCTGCGAGGTCTACGTCACCGACGACCGGCACCGCCAGGAGAAGGGCTACGCGCACCTGACCGTGCTCGCCGAGTCGAATGAGGGCTACGCCAATCTGATCAGGCTCTCGTCACTCGGCTACCTCGAGGGCTACTACTACAAGCCCCGCGTCGACTGGGAACTGCTCGAGCGCCATGCCAAGGGGCTGGTCGTCCTTTCAGGGTGCCTTTCCGGCCGCGTCGCGAAGGCGCTCGAGGAGACGAGACCCCAGGACGCCGCCGCCGACCTCGACCGCCTCGTCCAGATCTTCGGGCCAGACTCGACCTACGTCGAGATTCAGAACGCCGGGCTCGAGCCGCAGCAGCGGATCAACCCGCAGCTGGGGAAACTCGCCGAGGCGACCGGCCTCCCCCTCGTCGCCACCGGCGACGTCCACTACTTGATGCACGAAGACGCGCGCGCACACGAGGCGCTGCTCTGCATCCAGTCCGGGGACTCCCTCAAGAACCCCAACCACTGGCGCTTCGATACCGACCAGTTCTACTTCAAGACACCGGCCGAGATGGCGGACGACTTCGCCGCATACCCCGACGCGCTGCGCCGGACGCTCGAGGTGGCCGAGCGCTGCAACGTCGAGCTCGAGCTCGGGCGAATCCTGCTCCCGAAGTTCCCGACTCCGGAGGGGCGCGAGGCATTCGACTACCTGGTCGAGCTCTGCGAGGCAGGGCTCGCACGCCGCTATGGGAGCGTGACGCCGGAGCTCCGCGAGCGGCTCCAGTTCGAGCTGAAGACCGTCCGCGAGATGGGGTTCGCCGACTACTTCCTGATCGTCTGGGATTTCATCCACTTCGCGAAGACCCACGGGATCAGCGTCGGTCCCGGGCGCGGCTCGGCGGCCGGGTCGCTCGCCGCCTACTGCCTCGAGATCACCGACGTCGACCCGATGCGCTACGGGCTGCTGTTCGAGCGCTTCCTGAACCCGGCTCGCAAGGACTTGCCCGACATGGACATCGACTTCGCAGTTGCGGGCCGCGACCGCGTGATCAACTACGTCACCGAGAAGTACGGCCGCGACCGAGTGGCCCAGATCATCACGTTCTCGACGATGATGGCGCGCGCCGCCGTTCGAGACGCCGGCCGCGTGCTCGAGGTGCCCTACGGGACGGTCGACAAGATCGCGAAGATGATTCCGGAAGGGCCGAAGGTGTACCTGGACGACAGCCTGAAGCCCGGCCAGGAGCTGCGGACCGCCTACGACGGCGATCCGCTCGTCAAGGAGATCGTCGACCTCGCGAAGCCGCTCGAAGGGCTCGTGCGGGCCGACTCGATCCACGCTGCCGGCGTTGTCATCTCCGACCGTCCGCTGATGGACATCGTTCCGCTCCAGCAGAAGGGGCCGGACCAGGAGGTCGTCACCCAGCTCGGCATGTGGGACGTCGTCGACCTCGGCCTGCTGAAGATCGACTTCCTCGGCTTGCGCAACCTCGACGTGATCGACGAAGCGCTGCGCCTGATTGGCGGGATCGACGGAGACGACATCCCGCTCGACGACGCCAAGACCTACGCGATGCTCGCTAGGGGTGACGCGATCGGCGTCTTCCAGTTCGAGTCCTCGGGCATGCGGGAGGCGCTTCGCCAGGTGAAGCCGACCGAGTTCGAGGATCTGATCGCGCTCGTCGCCCTGTATCGCCCCGGCCCGATGGGCTATATCCCGGTCTACGCGCGCCGCAAGAACGGTCAGGAGTCGGTCACCTACATCGACCGGCGGCTCGAAGAGATCACCGGCGGGACCTACGGAATCTGCATCTACCAGGAGCAGTACATGCAGATCGCCAAGCAGCTCGCGGGCTTCACGCCGGCCGAAGCCGAAACGCTGCGGAAGGCGATCGGCAAGAAGATCCACGAGCTGATGGCATCTCTCAAGGGCAAGTTCCTCGAGGGGTGCGCGGCGACCGGGACTGACGCATCGGTCGCTCAGCAGCTCTGGAAGGACATGGAGCAGTCACAGGACTACTCCTTCAACAAGGCGCACGCCGCATGCTACGCACTGATCGCCTACCGGACCGCCTGGCTGCGCGCAAACCACCCGCACGAGTACATGGCCGCGCTGATCTCGTCGGTGATGAGCACGAAGGACCGCGTGCCGTTCTACGTCAACGCCTGCCACGAGATCGGGATCGAGGTCCTCCCGCCGGACGTGAACACCTCGCAGGTCGACTTCGCCGTCGTCGAAGGCAAGATCCGGTTCGGCCTGAACGCGGTCAAGAACGTCGGCGAAAGTGCATGCAACGCGATCGTCGCCGCCCGCGAGGCGGGCGGGCCGTTCGAGTCGATCTGGGACTTCACCGAGCGGGTCGACCCGCAGGTCGTGAACAAGCGCGCCCTCGACTCGCTGGTCAAGTCCGGCGCGCTCGACTCGACCGGGGCGCCGCGCAAGGGCATGGTCGAGATGCTCGACCAGGCGCTCTCCTGGGGCGGCAGCGAGCACGAGGCGCGCAGCTCGGGCCAGGGGTCGATCTTCGACCTGTTCGACGAGGGGGCCGAGCGCCCGCGGCACCACGCGCCGATCCCCGCCGGGGAGTACGAGAAAGCGGAGCTGCTCCGGTTGGAGAAGGAGACGCTGGGTCTCTGGATCTCCGAGCACCCCTTGGCAGACGTCGCCGCCGAGCTGAAGCGGAAGTGCGATCGCGTGCTCGGGGATCTGGAACGCTGCCGCGACGGCGAGATCGTCACCGTCGGCGGCATCGTGTCCGCCGTCAAGCAGCTGACCACGAAGAAGGGCGAGCCGATGGTCTTCCTGCGCCTCGACGACCTCACCGGCAGCACCGAGGCGGTCGTCTTCAACTCGGTCTACGCCGCCTCGCGCGAGCTCTGCGAGACCGACCGGGTGCTCGTCCTCAAGGGTCGCGTCGACCACAAGGAAGGCGAGTCGAAGCTGATCGCGATCGAGGTGACCGAGTTCGCGGCGTACGTTCCTCCGACGGAGGTCCGCCTCAAGGTCGATGCACGCAAGGCGCCGGCCGGCGTGCTGCGCGAGCTCGGACACGTGGTCCGCGACTACCCCGGCGAGGCGAAAGTCGTCCTCGCGCTCGACACCTCCGAGGGGCCGAGGACGCTCGAGTTCGGCCCTGAGTACCGTGTCGCGCCCGTGCCCGACTTCTACGCCGAGGTGAAGGCGCTGCTCGGCGAAGCAGCCGTGCTGTAGAAGGCCCGCGCGCAGGCCTGGGGACAGGCTGAAGCCTGTCTTTTCTGATGCGCGTCGGAACGAGCCCCGCAGCAACGGTGTAGAGCTAGGGCGTGCTCGCCACGATGCTGACTGCGCTCACGCTCGCGCTCGCCGCGCCGCTGCCCGACCTCGACCAGGCGACGCCGTTCGGCCTCTCGGTCGTTCGGGACGGCGGTCGGTCGGTGCTGATCTTCGGGTCGGCGGTCGACAACGTCGGACGGAGTCCCTTGGTCGTCGAGGCACGGCGCCTGGGTGGCCGGATGCGGACCTGGCAGCTCGTCGGCGGCCGCCGGATTCCGCTTGCGGTGCGGCTCCGCTACGTCCACTCGGAGACGCACCAGCACTGGCACTTCCCCGGGTTCGAGCGGTACGAGCTCCGACGCATCGACGGGACGCTCGCGGGCCGCGACCGCAAGACGGGGTTCTGTCTCCGTGACGCGTACGAGACGCGGCCCTTCGGCCGGCGGCCGGTCTGGACAGGCGAGTGTGCGCCCCGCAGCCCCGACGCCGTCATCGTCCGGCAGGGAATATCACCCGGGTTCGGCGACGACTACGTGCCGCTGAAAGAAGGCCAGTCGATCGACGTCACCGGACTGCGCGGCCGGTTCGTGCTCGTCCACCGCACAAACCCGGACCGCGTGCTCCGGGAACGCTCGTACGCGAACAACGCCGCCTCCGTGCTCCTCGACCTGCGGCGCGGCCGGGCAACGATCCTCCGCCGCTGCCCGTCGAGCGCGACGTGCGGAACCTGATTCGCGCGGCCGGTGTAGAGAGCTCCGACAAGGAGGAACGATGCGGAAGCTTTTCGTGCTCGCAGTACTCGCCGCCTTCGCGCTTGCGCCGGCCGCGCTCGCGAAGGAGCGCAACATCTCCCTGGCCGCTGCACCCGTCTCGCCGAAGGCCGGCCACGTGTGGACGGCCACGCTCACGGTCCTGATCGACGGTGAGCCCGCGGACGGCCTGGGGCCGATGGTCAGGATCGTCAGCCGCACGGGCAAGACGATGTACGTCGCGGCGCAGCCGACCCTGCAGGCCGGCGTCTACCGCGCCCGGATCGTCTTTCCGAAGGCGGGGACGTGGCGCGTGATCGTGGTCGACCGGTACACCGGCCGGTCGTACGAGTTCAACCGGGTGAAGGTGCGGGCCGCCTGAGGAGCGGCCCCGCCCCTCGCGCGCTCAGCTCGGTTCCACGAGCCGGCGCGTGAGCTCGACGACCGCGCGGCGGCGGCGGAGGCGCCGCCGCCGTTCCTGCTCCGGCGTGAGCCGGAACTCCGGCGTGCCCGCCGCCCAGGTCCTTGTGATCGACACGATCATGGCGAGGAGCTCGTCGGCTGCGAATGTGGCATCCACCCGGCCTGCCTCCTGTGCCGCGCGAATCGCGCGCACGTGGCCGTCGATCGTCTGCTCGATTGCCGGGATGCGGCGCGAGCCGTCCGCTGGCTCCAGGGAATGCCACTCGCCGAGCCGGACGACGTCGGGGTGCGCCGTGAAGAAGTCGTACGCCTCGCCTGCGAACTCGGCGAGGTGGTCCGCGTCGAAGTGGACCTCCTGGAGGTAACGGCAGACCTGCTCGGTGACGACCTGGTCGAACAGCTCCTGCTTGTTGCCGAAATAGGCATAGATCAGCTGTTTGTTCGCGCGTGCCGACCTCGCGATCCGGTCGATCCGCGCGCCGGCGATGCCGTACCGGGCGAATTCCGCGACCGCCGCATCGAAGATCCGCCGTTTGGTCACCTCGGGATTCCTGGCCATGTGCGTCCTCAGCGTAGGGGAGTGTGCTGTCGGTAGTGTTCCAACTAACTAGTTGGTTAGACAAGGAGGCAAGTGATGGCAGCTCGCCGACGGCGCGTGGTCAGCGCCCTCTCCCTCTCAGTCGCACTCGCAGCGGTGTTCACCATGACGTCGCTTGCGGCGTCCTCGGCGGGGCAGCCCCCGCCCGAGGTGGCGGAGCCCGGAGACGGTTGGCCCGCGCACAACTACGACCTCTCGAACTCGCGGGCGACGACGGCGACCGCGATCAACGCGGCCAACGTCGCTTCGCTGAAGCGCAAGTGGAGCTTCACGATCCCCGGGAGCGGTGTCTTCGGGAACTTCGCGACGACGCCGATCGTCCATCAGGGGGTCGTCTACTTCCAGGACCTGAACTCCAACGTCTACGCCGTCGACCAGGCGACGGGAAAGCTGAAGTGGAAGCGCGCCTTCAAGAGCCCGACGATCGGCCCCAACGGCGTCTCGCTCGGCTACGGACGCCTCTACGGGGCGACCGAGTCGACGGCCTTCGCGCTGAACCCCGCGACCGGCGCGCTGATCTGGAAGCACCGCCTGACCCCGTCGGTCAAGGTCGGGATCGACATGGCGCCGCAGCTGTACGACGGCAAGGTGCTGATCTCGACCGTCCCGGGCAGCGGCGTGAAGCACTTCTACGAGGCAGGTGCGGTCGGCGTCGTCTACTCGCTCGACGCTGTGACCGGGAAGACCCTCTGGAGCTTCAACACGGTTCCGAAGCCGAAGAAGGGCCTGTACTCGGGCGGCGGCCTGTGGTATCCGCCGGCGGTCGACGCGAACGGCGACGTCTATCTCGGAGTCGCCAATCCAGGCCTCTGGCCGCTCACGCCGAAGAACCCGAACGGCGCGCTCCGGCCCGGGCCGAACCTCTACACGGACTCGCTGGTCGTGCTCGACGGGAACACCGGGAAGCTGAAGTGGTACCGCCAGGTGATTCCGCACGACATCCGCGACTACGACCTGATGATCTCGCCCGTCCTGTACAGGCCTTCGGGCGGCTCCCAGCTCGTGATCGGGGCCGGGAAGATGGGCAAGGTGTACGCCTGGAACGCGTCGTCGGGCGCCCCGGTGTGGCAGGCGGCCGTCGGCAAGCACCTCAACGACACGGGGCCGCTGCCGAAGAAGGCGGTCACCGTCTGCCCGGGTGACTACGGCGGTGTCGAGACGCCGATGGCGCAGTCGAACGGGACGCTGTTCGTGCCGTGGCTCAACCTCTGCGTCAAGGCCTCGTCGACGTCGCTTTCGATCGACCAGACCGCGTTCGCCAAGGCGACCGGCGGCCTGACCGCGTTCAACGCGGCGACCGGCACGGTCAAGTGGCAGAAGGCGCTGCCGCATGCGAACTTCGGCGCCGCGACGGTCGCGAACGACGTCGTCTTCACCTCCGACTTCACGGGGAAGATCTACGCGTTCTCGACCGCGAACGGGAAGCAGCTCTGGACGGCGCAGGCTCCGGCCGGCATCAACGCCTTCCCGGCGGTGACGCAGAAGATGGTGCTGGTCGGCGCGGGGACGCCGGGGCTGGGGACGAATGCAAAGCCCAAGTTCCAACTCGTGGCGTACGGATTGGAGTGAGAGCCATGCGTCTCCTCGCATCGATTGCCGCCGCCGCGACCGTCGCCGTGCTCGCGTCGGCCGGTACCTCCTCGGCGGCGGTCAAGCGGCTGACGGCCACGGACGGACCCGGCTTCACGATCACGATGAGTGCAAAGACCGTGAAGCCCGGCCGGTACGTGATCACGGTTCGCGACCGCTCTGCGATTCACAACTTCCACCTGATCGGACCCGGCGTGAACAAAACGACGAGCGTCGCCGCGGTCAAGACCTACGTCTGGACCGTCACGCTCAAGCGTGGGACCTACCGCTTCGTGTGCGACCCGCACGCAACGATCATGAAAGGCGTGCTCCGGGTCACCTGACACCGAGCAACCGGGACCGGCCCCGCACGGCGGGGCCGGTCCTAGTCCGCCAACCCTTTCGCGCGCAGCTCGTCGACTGCGCGCTCGCGCTTCTCCAGCTCGCCCAGCCCCATCCCCGCCAGGATCCGGTCGGTCTTCGTGAACTGGACGTCGCGGTAGTCGACGACCTGGAAGTGGTTGCCCCAGGGATCGACGAAGTCGTTGTCGCCGAGCATTCGCGCACCGGCGTCGCGGGCCGCCGCGAGCGCGGCGTCGCGATCGTCGACGACGAGGCCGATGTGGCGCGGCCCGTCGGGCGGCTGGGTCCGGCCTGCGGAGAGCGCGATGAACTGGTCGCCCAGGTCGACGAACGCCATCGAGCGACCGTGGCGGCCGCGCAGCGAGAGCTCGAAGATCCGACCGTAGAACGCAAGCGCCTCGTCGAGATCGCCGACCTCGATCGCGACGTGATTGATTCCGACCGCACGTGGCATGTTTCCTCCGCAGGAGTACCGGGCCAAGCCCGGCCCTCCGCTCGACAGCCTTTGGGGAACCAGGGTAGCCCTGTGGGTGTATATGCCGCAGTGGTGGGCCGGCCACTCGACGAACGAGAACTCGTCGCCCGCGCGCAACGCGGCGACGCCGACGCCTACGAGGAGCTCGTGCGCGCATACCAGGGGATCGCTTTCCGCACCGCCTACGTCCTGGCCGGCAGCGCAGCCGACGCGGAGGAGGCGGCCCAAGACGGGTTCGTGAAGGCGTACCGCGCGCTGTGGCGATTCCGCGCGGGCGCGCCGTTCAAGCCGTGGCTGCTGCGCATCGTCGCCAACGAGGCGCGGAACCGGCGCCGGTCATCCGGACGGCGAACGGCGCTCGCGCT
>JBKPPY010000043.1:0-8516 GCA_046733845.1 Actinomycetota bacterium
CAGCTCGGCGGTACCACCGATCAGCACCTGGAGCACGAGCTTCACGACGCGCGCGCGCTCGCCTTCTCCGACGTAGAACACCTTTGGTCCGATCGAGCGCAGCAGCCCGTCAAACGCGGAGGCGGTCTCCTGCGGGCCGGAGACGATGATCGTCAGGTTTCCGCTCCTGACGACGACCGGATTGCCGCTGACGGGCGCCCGAAGGAACGAGACACCGGCGGTGTCGGCCGCGGCGGCGACACGCTCCGAGACGGCGACGGAAACCGTGCTCATGTCGATCAGCGTCGTCTCCGGCCGCGCCCCGGCGAGCACTCCGTCCGGGCCGAGTACGACTCCCTCGAGCGCCTCGTCGTCGGAGAGCATCGTGATGCAGACGTCAGCGACGTGGAGTGCACCCGCAGCCGTGCCGAGCACGGTCGCACCGCCTTCGACGAGTTCCGCTTCACGGCCCGGCGTCCGGTTGTAGACGGTGAGCGGGAAGCCGCGCGTGCCGGCGAGAACACGCTCCGCGATCGCGAGCCCCATCTTGCCGAGGCCGACGACCGCAACCTTCATCGCTACTGGAGCATCCATCCGCCGTCCGCCTCGAGGTTGACGCCGTTCACGGCCCCGTTTTCGAGGAGGAAGATCGAGGCGTCGACGATCTCGTCCATGGTGACGAGCCGGCCGATCGGCGTTCGCGCCCGAATTGCGTCCAGCACCGCCTCCGGCTTTCCCGTCCACTCCGGCGAGTCGCCGACGACTCCCGGGTGGATGGCGTTCGTCCGGATCGGGGCCAGCTGTACGGCCAGCGTCCGGACCAGCCCCTCGACTCCGCCGTTCACGGTCGTGATCGTCGTCGAGCCGGGATACGGCCTGCGCAGCGCTTGTCCGCCGAAGAGCAGGATCGAGGCGTCGTCGGTGAAGCGGTCGAGCAGGGTGTGGACGACCTCCGTGTACCCGACCAGCTTCAGCGTCACCAGCCTCGTTGCCCGAGAGACGTCGTAGTCGGCGACCGTGTTCTGGTCACGCTCGATCGCGGCAAGCACGAGTCGGGAGACCGGGCCGACCGAGCTCAGCGCGTCCGCGAGCAGCTCGGGCTCGGCGAGATCGAGCGCGCAGGAGCGCACCTCCCCCGCTCCGATCCCCTTGGCGACCTCCTCGCAGCGATCGAGGCTCCGCCCGGTGATCAGCACCTCTCGGCCGCGGGCGGCGTAGGTCTCGGCCAGTCGCAATCCGATGCCCGACGTCCCACCGATGACGACAACGGCTCCGGCTGCCACGGCCGCCAACCATAGAGCCGGTGTGCAGTGTCAGTCAACTTGCGCGACCGCAGTTCCTTGCCCGGCGGGTGCAGCAGTGGTAAAACCGCGCAGCGGAGTGTTCAGTATGGCTGGATACCCCAGCCCAAGAACGGAGGGAACGACGTGACCGAGCGAGTCTTGTTCAGAGGCGGCCATGTCCTGACGATGGATCCGGGCACCGGAGACGTCTTCGGTGGGGACGTGCTCGTCGAGGACGACCGGATCGCCGCCGTCGGTCGCGATCTCGAGGTCGGCGACGCTGAGGTGGTGGATGCCTCCGGCTTCATCGTCATCCCCGGCTTCATCGACTCGCACCGGCACACATGGGAGACGGTCATCCGCGGCGTCGCGCCCGACGTCAGCCTCTCCGGCTACTTCGAGGTCGTTCTCGCCGCCTTCGCCCCTGCCTACCGGCCGCAGGACGTGTACGCCGGCAACTACCTCGGGGCACTCGAGGCGATCGATGCAGGCGTCACGACGCTGCTCGACTGGTCGCACATCAACAACACGCCCGACCACTCCGACGAGGCGATCCGCGGCCTCCGTCAGGCGGGCCTCCGGGCGGTGTACTGCTACGGCATCCCGAACACGTCGCTCGCCGACTGGTGGTACGAGAGCGAGCTCACCTCGCCAGAGGACATCCGCCGCATCCGTGAGCAGTACTTCTCGAGTGACGACCAGTTGATCACGCTCGCGATGGGCACGCGCGGCCCCGGCTTCTGCAAGCCGGAGGTGGTCAAGCACGACTGGGAGCTCGCCCGCGACGTCGGCGCTCCGATCAGCGTGCACGTTGCAATGGGGCCGATTGCGGGTCGGTTCTCGATGGTGAAACAGCTGGACGAGATGGGGCTGCTCGGCCCGGACACGACTTACATCCACTGCAATTACCTCTCCGACGAAGAGTTCCGGCTGATCGCCGACTCGGGCGGCAAGGTCTCGATCGCGCCGTCCGTCGAGATGGTGATGGGCCACGGGACGCCGCCGACCGCGAAGGCGCTCGCTCACGGCCTGCGCCCGAGCCTGAGCATCGACGTGGTCACAACGGTGCCCGGCGACATGTTCACGCAGATGCGCTTCCTGTTCGCGACAGATCGCCTGGCCGCGCACGAGGCGGCGTTCGAAGCGGGGAACGTAGACGAGCCGAAGCTGCTCAGCTCCCGCGAGGTCCTCGAGTTCGCGACCATCGAGGGCGCGCGTGTCTGCGGCCTGGAAGACCGAACCGGCTCGCTCACGGTCGGCAAGCAGGCCGACCTCGTCCTGATCCGCGGCGACGACACGAACACCTACCCCGTGATCGACCCGGTCTCGACCGTCGTCCACCAGGCCGATACGCGCAACGTCGACAGCGTCATGGTCGGCGGCCGGTTCCTCAAGCGGGACGGTCGGCTCGTAGACGCGGACCTGATCGGCGCCCGCGACCGCGCAGCGGCCTCGCTCGACCACCTGCTCGCGGCGACCGAGATCCAGCCGAACTGGGTGCAGAGCGGGGTGCCGGAGGGCGCGTACAGCTGAGCTGCAGGCGGCGCCGCAAGGTGCGTCCAATACACTCGCGCGCATCGTGGCGGACGTAGACGTCCCCGTCCTGATCGTCGGCGGCAGCCTCGTCGGGCTGTCGGCCTCAGTCTTCCTCGGCTCCAGAGGCGTCCCCTCCCTCGTGGTCGAGCGGCACGTCGGCACGGCGATCCACCCGCGGGCGGCGCTCGTCAACCAGCGGACGATGGAGAACTACCGCTCGGTCGGGATCGAGGACGAGATCGCCGAGGCGGCCGCCCGTGAGTTCGTCCAGAACGGGGCGATCGTCTCCCTGGAGAGCCTCGGCGGCAAGGAGCTCGAGTACTACTTCCAGAACATCAACGAGGGCGTCGAAGAGCTCAGCCCGTGCCCGCGTCTGTTCATCACCCAGATCGGGCTCGAGCCCGTGTTGCTCCGAAAGGCAGAACAGGTCGGGGCCGAGGTGCAGTACGCGTCGGAGATCGTCGCGCTGGAGCAGGATGACGACGGCGTCACCGCAACGATCCGACCGCGCGACGGCGGACCCGAGCGCACCGTCCGCTCCCGGTACGTCCTCGCCGCCGACGGTGCGCACAGTCCGGTTCGCGAGCGGCTCGGGATCCGGTGGCTCGGGCACGGGAGCTTCTCGGACAGCATCACGATCTACTTCCGCGCCGACGTACGGCCGCTGCTCGGCGACCGCAATCTGAGCGTCGTCTACGTCTTCAACCCGCGCCTGGTCGGCTTCTTCCGCTTCTCGATCGACGGCGACGCCGGCTTCCTCGTCGTCAACGCAACCTTTGACGAAGAGGGCAACCGCTCAGTCGCGATCGGCGAGGACACGAGCGAGGACACGTGTATCCGCTACGTCCGCGAGGCACTAGGCGCTCCGGACCTCCCCGTTCAGATCGAGAACGTCCAGCGCTGGGCCGCGACTGCCGATTGGGCGGAACGCTTCTCGGACGGCCGCGTCCTGCTCGCCGGCGATGCCGTCCACGTGATGCCGCCGACCGGTGGATTCGGCGGGAACTGCGGCGTCCAGGATGCTTTCGACCTCGCCTGGAAGCTCCAGCACGTGCTCGATGGCAAGGCCCCGCCTGCCCTGCTGGACACCTACGACGCCGAGCGCCGGCCCGTCGGCTCGTTCACAACGGAGCAGGCGTACACCAGGTATGTGCTCCGCCTCGATCCCGGGCTCGGCAAGGGCGACCTGATGCCGATCGTCCACGAGGCGGCGGTCGAGCTCGGCTACCGCCACCTCTCCGACGCCGTTGCGCTCGAGGACGGCGACGACGGCGCGCTCTGGGAGGACCCGAAGGAGCCGAGCGGACGACCCGGCATGCGGGCCGCGCACGTCTGGATCGACCGCGACGGCACGCGCGTCTCGACGCTCGACCTCTTCTGCCGTGGCTTCACGCTTCTCGCCGGCACGGACGGCGGAGACTGGTGCGCGGCAGCGACGTCCGCCGCGGAGCGTCTCGGCGTGTCGCTCGACGCGTACCGGGCAGGTTCCGACTTCGCCGGCGACGTTGCAGGTGTCTACGGCATCGGCACGGAAGGCGCGGTCCTCGTGCGGCCGGATGGGTTCATCGCGTGGCGCGCCCAAGACACGGACGGCGACGTCGGAACGGCGCTCGGACGAGCGCTCGCCCGCTCCGGGTAGGGACTGTCCCCCGAAGGGGACTGTCCCCGGAAGCGAGGTGCGATTCGCTCTCCAGGGTCAGACCCCTTCGGGGGTCAGACCCTAAGGGGCGGTAGAACCTCTCTGTGCAACTGCGAATCCTCGTCCTGCTCGGGGCGCTGTCTGCGTTCGGGCCGCTCTCGATCGACTTCTACCTCCCGGGTCTCCCGCGGCTGACGAGCGACTTCGACGCGAGCGCTTCTGCCGGCCAGCTCACGCTCACCGCCTGCCTGCTCGGCCTCGCGTTCGGGCAGCTCGCCTTCGGACCGTTGAGCGACCGGTTCGGACGGCGGCCACCGTTGATCGCCGGGCTCGTCGTCTACTGCGGTGCCTCCCTCGCCTGCGCGGCCGCACCGGACATCTGGACGCTCGTGGCGCTGCGCGCCGTCCAGGGCCTGAGCGGCTCCTCGGGAATCGTGATCGCCCGATCGGTCGTGCGCGACCTCCGCTCCGGTGTCGGGGCCGCCCGGCTCTTCTCGATCATCATGCTCGTCGTCGGTGTCGTTCCGCTGCTGGCGCCGATCGTCGGGGGTGCGCTGCTCCACGCGACCACCTGGCGCGGTCTGTTCGTGATCCTCGGCATTGTCGACGCAGTCATCCTCGCCGGTGTGCTCGGCTGGCTGCCCGAGACGCTCCCCTCCGAGCGCCGGCAGCGGGGCGGGCAGACGGCGGCCGGCTTCCTCGAGCTCCTCACCGACCGGATCTTCCTCGCCTACGCCGCCGTGCTCGGCCTCAACTTCGCAGCGATGTTCAGCTACATCGCCGGCTCGTCGTTCGTGCTCGAGGACATCTACGACGTCTCACCCCAGCAGTACGGCCTGATCTTCGGCATCAACGCGCTCGGCATCGTCGCCGCCTCGCAACTGAACCGCGCCCTGGTCGCGCGAGTCACACCCGAGCGCATGCTGCTCGCCGGCGTGTGCGCAGGGACGACGGCCGGCGTCGCGCTGCTCGTCGTGGTACTCGCCGGCGGGATCGGCCTCCCGGGGATCCTGCCCTGCCTGTTCGTGTGCGTCTCATCGGTCGGGATCGTGATCCCGAATGCGACCGCGCTCGCGCTGACCGACTACCCGCACGCCGCCGGCTCAGCCGCGGCCGTCCTCGGCACCGCCCAGTTCGTCTTCGGCGGTGCGGCTGCCCCGCTGGTCGGAGTTGCCGGCCGTGACACCGCCGTGCCGATGGCGCTGCTGATTGCGCTGTTCGGCGCCTGCGCGCTCGTCGCCGTCGGCGTGGCGGGCCAGGTCCGCCGGCCGCGGATGGTGCCGCGACCGGCGGAACGCTGATCCCAGCTGCAGCGCCGCCGGGCGAAGCCCGCGGGCGCGCGACAGACGGCCGGCCGTGCCCCGTTCGGGGCACGAGCCGGCTAAAGGAAAATCAGCTGACCTTGGAGGGCTCAATGTTCTGGTTCCGGTGGAACACGTTGGTCGGGTCGTACTCGTCCTTGAGCGCGACCAGCCGGTCGTAGGACTCCGGGGCGTACAGACCGGCAGCGGCGGTGTCGCCCTGGAAGTTGCCGTACGCGCGTCCGGTCGAGGCCGCGTCCGCGGCGTCGACCACGCCGCGGACCCAGTCGACGTGCGCGCCGGTGGCGCCCTCGTCGGCCCAGCCCGCGACCGCGTTCAGCACGAACGGCATCGAGCGCTCCGGGAACGCGGTGTCGCCCTCCCCCACTCGGGCAACCGCGCCACCCATCTGGTGGACATGGATCTCGCACTGCGGGCCGGGGGCGTCGAGGTGGATCCGGCACAACGCGGCGATCAGTTCGTCGTCCAGTCCGCTCAGGTTGGTCGACTTGAAGTACGCGTGAATGCCCTTCGCCCAGAGCGGGTCGATCAGCGACTGGATCACCGTGTACGGCATCGGCCCGAGCAGGTCGGCGACGGGCTCGGCGACCTGCCGGAACTGGCGCACGAGGGCCTCGCCCTCCTCCACCGGCCCTGCGGAGACTGCGATCAGCGCTGCGACCTTCCGTCCGTGCCACTCCTCGGGGATCACCGGCAGCGGCGGCGCCGTCGTCAGGTTCATCAGCGCGGTGATGTCGTCCGGCGCCTTGGGCGACCACGCACGGAACAGCCGGAGCAGATCCGTTGCAGCGTCGGCCGGGTAGAAGATCGGCCCCGCGTAGACGATCGGCCCTAGGGGGTGCAACTCGAACTCGAGCTGCGTGACGATCCCGAAGTTGCCGCCGCCACCGCGCAGACCCCAGAGCAGGTCGGGATTCTCGGTCTCGCTGACATGGAACAACCGGCCGGCGGCTGTGACGACGTCCGCGCCGACGAGGTTGTCGCAGGCCAGGCCATGCTTCCGCATCAGCCAGCCGATGCCGCCGCCGAGCGTGAAGCCGCCGACCCCGGTGGTCGAGATCAGGCCGCCGGTCGTCGCCAGCCCGTGGGCCTGGGTCTCGCGGTCGACCTCGCCCCAGACGGCGCCGCCGCCGACGTATGCACGGCGCGCCTCCGGGTCGACGCGAACGCCGTTGATCGGTGACAGGTCGATGACGAGGCCGCCGTCGACGGTCGAGAAGCCGGCGATGCTGTGACCACCGCCGCGAATTGCGATCGGGAGGTCCTTGGCGCGCGCAAATCCGACCGCCGCGATCACGTCGGCCGCGCCACGGCAGCGGACGATCAGCGCCGGTCGGCTCGCGTCGTGCATGCCGTTCCAGACGCGCCGCGCCTCGTCGTACCCATCGTCGCCCGGCGCGTAGACGTCCCCCCGGACCGCCTCGCGCAGCTCTTGGACGGTTGCCTCTCCGAGCACCGGAGCAATGGTCTGACTCATGACTTCCTCCTTCTCGTCGCGTGTCCGAGAAGGTGTACTCAGGCCGGATTTGCAGCGGCTTAGCGGTGGATTTGCAGCGAGCGAATCCGCTCGTCGACAGCATCGACTCCGATCGAGTCCTGCTTCGCCGCGTACCGCTGTCTGGCCTCACCGAGCAGCGCAACGGCACGCTGCTCGTCGTCCCGCAGCACGGCGACCTCCGCGAGGGCGGCGAACGTGTGCGCATTCCAGCGCTCCAGCTGGGTCTCGCCGAGCACAGTGCGCGCCTCCTCGAGTACCGCTTCCGCTGTCTCGATCCGCCCGCGCTCGATCTCGAGCTCGGCGGTCCGAAATAGCGCGATCACCAGCCCCCAACGGTCCCCGGCACGGCGGAACATGCCGCGCGCCTCGTCCAGCCTGCGCTCGGCGCTCTCGAAGTCGCCCGCATCGGTGTCGATCAAGGCCAGACCGGAGAGGACAAGACCGATGCCGCGCCGGTCGTTCAGGTCGCGCCGGAACGCAAGCGCCCGCTCCAGACAGTCCCTCGCCTCAGCGGGTGCGTCCTCCGCAAGGTGGAGGAACGCACGGCGGACGAGCACGTCGGTTTCCCCACGGTCGTCGCCCGCTTGACGGAAACGCAGGCTGCTCTCGTCGAGCAGCGCACCCGCACGGTCGAACTCTCCTCGCACCCGCGCCAGGCCCGCCTGGTTCGCGATCGCATAGGAGAGAGCGGCCTCACAGGAGACTTCGACGAACGGCTGGAGGGACTCCTCGAGCACGACCCGAGTGCCGGGGCGGCCGTTGACGCCAGGGAGCCGGGCCTCGGAGATATTGGCCGGGGACGGTATGTGCTCGGAGCGTTCCTCCAACCGCCGGAGTGCGGCGATGCCTTCCGCCACGAGCTCTTCTGCGCCATCAGGGTCGCCGGTGAACCAATGGGCGACGCCGAGCGTGTAGATCCCGATCGCCTCGGCGGCGGCAAACCGCTCTCGCCGCGCGAGCGCGAGCGCCTGCTCGATCCAGTCGAACGCATCTCCGACGTCGTAGGTGATCGCAAAGCCGCCGAGGAAATGGAGCGCGCGCCACTCGGCTTCCAGGTCGCCGACCTCGACTGCGATGTCGAGGCTTTCCCGCGCGTGCGCGACGCTCGGACCGAGGATGCCGCCTCGCGCCTCGAGCGCGGCCACGGCGAGAAGCGCCTCCGCGCGGAGAACAGTCCGCGCAGGTGCGTCATCGAGCGCGGTCTCGAACCGCCGGTACGCCTCGACGAGATCGATGCGCCGGAGCCAGAAGGTCCACAG
>JBKPPY010000044.1:0-5360 GCA_046733845.1 Actinomycetota bacterium
CTCGTCCCGCGCGAGACCTACTACGCCCATGACGACTGGGACCGCCGGACCGAGAACATCTGCCCCGAGGACATGGATTTCGGAAACGGCCACTCGCACTGCATGGCGATGCTGCTCGGCACCGCCGGCGAGTCGGTCCCGATCCGGAACGGCGAGCTCCAGCTCGGGACGTATCAGCGCGTGCTCTTCATCGAGCTCGACCGCGAACGCGACCGCCGCTGGCTCGTTCAGGTCGTCGGCAACTAGCCGCCAGTCCCTAGCGCCCCCGTCCAGCGCGCGCCCTGGCCAATAGAGCCGCGCCCTGGCTCGTTGCGTTTCGCACCCAGTCTCTGAGACCGGGGTTGAAACGTTCGTGGGTCGATTCGTCCACAGGGACTCGGGCGGTTGGCGTGATTCCAGCGTTTCAGTCCCGGTCTCTGAGACCGGGGCTGAAACGATTGTGTGACAGTTCGTCCCGGGGTGTGGACTACTCGGCCCGCGCCTCCTCGGCGCGTTCGATTCGGGGCCGCTCCTCGACCCCGAGTTCGAAGACCCAGAAGTCCTTTCCAGTGACGTACGTGGCGACGTTGTAGACGGGCACGCGGCCGATGAAGCCCTCGAACGTTCCGGCGTGCGCATGGCCGTGGAGGACGAGATCCGGCGCGTGCTGCGCGATCGGTGCTGCGAGACGGTCGCTGCCGAGGAACGCCCAGATGGCGCGCGGCTCACCCTCGAGCGTGGTCGTCGTCGGCGCGTAGTGGAGCAGCACGATGCGGAGGTCGCACCCGCCGACGGCAGCGAGCTCCCGGTCGAGCGCGGCCACGTCCTCGGTCGTCTCGCCGTAGACCTGGCGGAGGAGCGGCTCGCCGAAGTCCGGCAGCACGTGGTCGGGGAAGCCGCCGACGAAGCCCTTGAGCCCGACGACTCCGACCTCCTGTCCGCGCACGTCGAAGCGCACCGAGCTGCGCTCCAGCATTCGCACGCCGGCGTCCGTGAGCACGGCGACGAGCTCGTGCGTGCGGTTCAGATGCCAGTCGTGGTTGCCGAGTACCGCGCAGACGGGAGTTGCGAGATCACGACAGGCATCGGCCAGGACCACCGCCTCATCTGGATCGCCACATGTGGTCAGGTCCCCGGCGAGCAGGACGACGTCGACCGTCCCGTCGAGCTCGGCGAACGCCCAGGTGAGCCGCTCGCGCACGGCCTCGCTGGCGTGGAGGTCACCCGCAGCGGCGATCCGGATCGGTCTTCCGTCTCGCACCACACGGTGGTGCCCAGCCCAGCCTCGTTCCATGCAGTTACGCGGTTCTGGCCGCCGGGTACCGCCGGTTTGTGACAGACGAATTCGAGTCGCTCAACGGCATGGTCCCGACGCTGAAGCGCTCGGCTGCGGCGCTTCGCGACAACGGCATCCCGTTCCTCGTCGCCGGCGGTGTCGCCTCCTGGGTCCGCGGCGGCCCGGAGACCGACCATGACCTCGACTTCATCGTCAAGCCGGAGGATGCCGAAGCCGCGCTTGCCGCACTGGTGGAGATCGGCCTGCGACCCGAGCGTCCGCCGGAGGAGTGGCTATTCAAGGCCTGGGACGGCGATGTCATGGTCGACCTGATCTTTCACCCCGCCGGACTCGAGATCACCGACGATGTCATCGAGCGCGGCGATGAGCTCGAGGTCCACGCCATGTCGATGCGGGTGATGCTGCCCGAGGACCTGCTCGTGACCAAGCTGATGGCGATGACCGAGCACTCGATCAACTACCGGAGCTGCCTCGAGATCGCCCGGGCGCTGCGGGAGCAGATCGACTGGGACGACGTGCGCGAGCGGAGCGCGGCGTCGCCTTTCGGCCGGGCCTTTTTCGTGATCGCCGAGGGACTCGGGGTCGTCTGACCGCTACGCGGCCTCGCGCAGGCCGGCGACCTCGCGAAGCATCGACAGCGTCTCGAGCGCATTCGCCTCGATCTGCCGGATACGCTCGCGCGTCAGCCCCAACGTCCGCCCGATCGCCTCGAGCGACATCGGCTCGCCGTCGCCGACGAGGCCGTAGCGGAGCTCGAGCACCGAGCGCTCGCGGTCAGGGAGCTCGTCGAGCGCCTTGCGGAGGGTCTCCTGCCGCAGGCTGATCTCGACCTCCTCGTCCGTGTGGACCTGCTCGGAGGCGAAGAGGTCGCCGAACGAGCCCGAGTCGTCGTCGCCGATCGGCTTGTCCAGGCTGGTCACGGCGCGGGCGGCGGCCTTGACCTCCTTGACCTGCTTCAGCGGCAGCTTCGCCTCCTTCGCCAGCTCCTGGTCGCTCGGCTGCCGGCCGAGCTTCACGACCAGCTCGCGCTCGGCCCGGGCGATCTTCTGCTCGCGCTCGACGATGTGCACCGGGATTCTGATCGTGCGCGACTTGTTCGCGACCCCACGCTGGACGGCCTGGCGGATCCACCAGGTCGCGTAGGTGGAGAACTTGAAGCCCTTGCGGTAGTCGAACTTCTCCACCGCCCGGATCAATCCGATGATTCCCTCCTGGATCAGGTCGAGCAGAGACAGCCCGTGCCCCTGGTAGCGCTTCGCGATCGAGACGACCAGCCGGAGGTTGGAGTTGATCATCAGATCCTTGGCTTCCTTGTCGCCGCGCTCGATCCGCTTGGCGAGCTCGACTTCCTCCTCCGCCGTGAGCAGCTTGTAGCGACCGGCCTCGTTCAGAAAGAGTTGAAGCGCGTCGGTGGTCGCGTGGGCGAGCTCGCCGTTCGCGAAGGTTGCCTCGTCCGCGCGAACGTGGCCGCAGTCGTCGCTGAGCTCGATCCCGCGTTCCTCGAGCTGCTCGTAGACGCGCGCAAGCTCGTCCTCGTCCAGGTCAAGCTCGTGCAGGAGCTCGCTGAACTGGGACAGGTTGACGCAGCCCTGCTCCTCGGCCCGGTCGATGAGCGCTGTCAGCCGATCCATTCGACCTCCAACCCGCGTGTTGCCCGATCTCCTCTCAGCGTAACCGCTCTGGATCTCAGAGCAAACCGCAATATCTCGCGGTGTTTGGCCACGGCCAATAACCGCGCGTCCGGAACGCTCGTTCCGCCACCCACATCTGCTCCAGCGGCGTCCAGTGATCGGCGGTTCCCTTCGAGCGGTAGAGGTCGAGCCCGTAGGTGCGCTGGAACTCGACGTCCATCTGGAGGCCGCCGAAGTAGGGAGCATTCGGGTCGGTCCACGATCCCTCGTAGTGGTGGATGCACTTCCACTGGGCCTTGTGCGGCGGCCGGTACGCCTGGTTCTTGGCGACGATCGCCCGGTGGAGCCATAATCCGGCCACCCACCTGCGGTACGTGACGCTCGCCGTGCGGCGCGCCGAGTCGACGAACGGGGTGCGGCGCTTCTGCATCACGCGCTGCCACCGCCAGGTTTCGTTCCGGTGTGCGTCGATCCTATGCAGCAGGGCGGCCGACTCCACCAGCGCCACCTGCTTCACTGCCCGCACCTTCGTCGCGGCGTGCTGCCGGGCCGTTGCCTGCGGGACGACCGCCGTCGCGAACGCTGCGAGAACGGCAAGCAGAACAACGTTTTTCAACGTGGTGGGCTCCTTCCTCGTACTTGACGACGACAGGAGCGGTCAACCACGCCGGGGGAGCACGCCGAAGGGCGTGCCACGGCCACTCAGCCGTCTAGCTTTGCGCTAACCGCTGCAAGGTAGCAGCCAGATCAGACAACAGGTGTCCCCTGGGTGATCGATTGGGCCACCTTGACCCGAAAAAGGGCGATCAGACGTTCGCTTTCGGGCAGGAGCCGACCGCCCTCGAGGAACCCCGCGCCGACGCCGCGCTGCACGGACTCGACCAGCGCCCGGTCCTCCTCCCCGACCCGGTCGTCGAGCTCGATCAGCTCGCGCGCCCACGCGTCGTCGATGTCCGGGGCGAAGAAGTAATCGAGGAATCCGGCCGTGCGACCGGCCGACTCAGGCCAGACGGGGCCGATCGACAGGTTCCGAGGGCCCGGATAGACGTTGATCTTCAGTCCGGGCCAGACGAGGTGGAACGCACACCCCCCGCTACCGTCCCGCGCGCTGCCGTACTGGCTCCAGACCGGGCCTTCCCCCTCCAGGACGTACGCGTCCGGGTCGACGTCGACGAGCGCGCTGAAGCCCGGGTGCGCGACCGGGCAGTGGTAGCACTCGAGGTAGTTCTCGACCGCGATCTTCCAGTTCGCCTCGACCGCGTAATGGACCCGCTCCCGGAAGACGAGCGACGCCGGGTCGAACGGGAGGATGGCTGCGGCGAGCGTCTCCGCCGCCGAGCGGGCGTTCTGATCGAAGTTGACGAACACGAACGGCCCCCAGATCTCGAGCCGGAGCGCCACGAGGCCGAGACCGGAGGAGTCGAACCCGACCTCACGATCCGCGCGCGGGGCGGAGCGCAGGCCGCCGTCGAGTCCGTAGGTCCAGGCGTGATACGGACACTGGAGCGTCGCACGGCGACCCGCTCCGGAGACGATCTCCGAGCCGCGGTGGCGGCAGACGTTCAGGAACGCGCGCAGCTCGCCGTCGCCGTCCCGCGTCACGACGACCGGGAGTCCTCCGGTCGTGCAGGCGAAGTACGACCCCGGCTCGGGAAGACGGCCGACGTCCGCAACGTAGTGCCAAGCGGTACGAAAGATCCGCTCGCGCTCGGCCGCCAGCACCGCCGGATCCGAATACCAGGCCCAGGGATACGTCTCAGGCACGCCGACGCTCACGTTCGGCGGCCGCGCCGCCGATGGAGACAACGTGCGACGGACACTGCTCGCCAGCCTGGTGCTCGCCGGCGTGCTCACGGGAACCGCCCAAGCCGGGCCGGGCCTGCTGGTCGGCGTCGCCGACGACACACTCAAGTGGTCGGACAAGCCGACCGCGCAGCGCGCCCTCACCTACTCCCGCGACCTCGGACTCCGTGCAGTCCGAGTCACAGTGCCCTGGACACCGGGACAGACTCGGCTCGGCGTCCTCGACCGCCGGCCGGTCGACCGGATGATCCTGGCAACCTGGGGCGGCGGGCTGCGGGTCGTCCTCGCCGTCTACGGCAACGCCGACGCGGCGCCCGAGACCGATGCTCAGCGCGACTTCTATTGCCAGTTCGTCGCGAGCCTCCTGCAACGCTATCCAGGCGTCCACGACGTCGTGATCTGGAACGAGCCGAACTCGAGCCGGTTCTGGCGGCCCCAGTTCGCCGACGGCAGGAGCGTCGCGCCGGCCGCATACGAGGCGCTGCTCGCCCACTGCTGGGACGTCCTCCACACGGCTCGGCCGGGCGTGAACGTGATCGCCGCCTCCGCGCCCCGCGGCAACGACAATCCCGGCGCTTCCTCGAACGTCTCCCACTCGCCGGTCGTGTTCTACCGCAAGCTCGGCCAGGCCTACCGTGCGAGCGGTCGAC
>JBKPPY010000045.1:0-13758 GCA_046733845.1 Actinomycetota bacterium
CTCCGCGCGCCCGCTCATCCGCACGCTTCCCAGACTTGGTGGCAGGTTTCCTCGGCCGCGACCGACATGGCGGGCGCGGCCAAGCACGGTTCATTGTGACTGCAATCGCGAGCGCCGATGGCGAAGCCAGCGGCGGAGCTCGGAAGGGGGCCCACGGGGGAAACCGGCTGTTTCCCCCGTGTCATGAGGCCTCCGCTTCCTCGGCGGCACGTTCGGCTGCGCTGCCGAGGTAGGCACCGATCACCCGCGGATCGGCGCGGACCACGTCAGGCGCTCCGCGGGCGATTACCTCGCCGAACTCGAGCACGACCACCTCGTCGCAGATCCCCAGCACGAGACCCATGTCGTGGTCGACGAGCAGCATTGACTGGCCCTCGTCGGCCAGTCGCCGCAGGCGGACACCGAGCTCCTCGCTCTCCCGGGTGTCGAGCCCTGCGGCGGGCTCGTCGAGACATACGACGCGCGGATCGGAGACGAGCGCCCGCGCGATGCCGGCAAGCTTGCGCTGGCCCTGCGACAGCTCGGTCGGCAGCCGATCCGCGGTCGCCTCCAGGCCGAGCAGGTCGAGCACGGGCCCGACCTCGCCCGACGCGTCGTCGGGAGTCGACACCGTCTCCTTGACCGTGCGCCACGCCGAGGGCCGGTGCGACGCGACGATCAGGTTCTCTGCGATCGACAGGTCGTCGAACAGCTCGATTGACTGCCAGGTCCGGGCAAGACCGCGCCGGGCCCGGACGTGTGGGGCTAGGCCGGTCAGATCGCCACCGTCGAGCTCGACACGGCCCTCGTAGCGGACGAATCCGCTGATCGCGTCGATGAAGGTCGTCTTGCCGGCGCCGTTCGGCCCGATCAGGCCGACCAGCTGCCCGTCCGCGACTTCGAGGTCGACGTCGACGACCGCGTGCACGCCGCCGAACCGGACGGAGATGCCGGTTGCCTTCAGAACCGGAGTCATCGACCCCCCTCCCGCCGTTCCGGCGTCAGCGCAGGAAAATCACCGACCCGGACGCCTTCGACTCGCGCCGCAGCTCGCTCGGTGAGCAGCCGTAGGCGGAGCGGAAGAGCCGGCTGAAGTGCTCGGGGCCGGGCAGACCCCACCTGCTCGCAATCGCCAGGATCGTCTCGTCGGCGAGCGCCGGATCGATCAAATCGCGGCGGCAGCGTTCGAGCCGTATCTCGCGGATCCAGCGGCACACGCTCGTGCCCTCGGCCTCGAAGAGCTTGTGCAGGTATCTGGTCGAGATGAAGGTCGCGCGGGCGATCCGCTCGGGGTCGAGCTCCGGATCGCCCAGGTTCAGCTCGATGAACGACTGCACGCTCAGCAGGATCTCCGCCCGGGTGCGCATTCGCGGCGCGTCGTCGATGCGCGGAGCCGAGTAGAGCGCTCGGACGAGATCGAGCACGCACTCGATCGTGTTCGGCGCATCCGAAGGGGTGATCGTCCCCGCCTCGAGCCGTCCGACCAGCCCGCAGAAGAATGCGACCGCCGCCTTCGGCAGCCCGTCGGTGCCGGGGATCCCGACCGCGGTCAGCTTGCTGATCTCCTCCTGCTGCCGGCCGAGCAGATCCCGCGGCACTCGGATCACGAGCGACTCGTACGGCTGATCCGCTCGGAAGACGACCGGATGCGAGGTCTCGTAGCTGATCAAGTCGCCGACCCGAGCCATCCCCGTCCGCCCCTCCTGAGCAGCGTTGATCTGCCCACGAAGGACCACCGACAGGTGCAGGCACTCCGGGTCGCAGGCGGTGATCGCGCTCGCGCCCCGCATCATCGTGTTCGGCGCGGCGGCGATCCGGAACAGACTCAGCGGCCCGAGCTCGTAGCCCCACATCCGCGCGCCGAACTGCTCCCGCGTCGGGCTGCGGACCTGGACCGGGAGGTAGGCGTCGTGCGACGACTCGGACCAGAAGTCCAGCCGCTCCGTGGGTGACACCGTCGCCGTATCGATCAGCAGCATCGCTGAAGGGCCTTCCGCAAGGCCATTGTCGCAGCGATCTTCTCGCCTGGGCCGACAGAAGGCAAACCACTAGCTATCCCTCCAGAGCCGTTCCGTCGCGAGCCGCGAACCCTCGGCGAGCGTGGCGAGCTTTGCCCAGCCCAGCTCGGGGTGGATGCGCGATCCCATGCCGCAGTCGGTGCTCGCGATCACGTTGTCGCGCCCGACGCGATCGGCAAAGCGCACGATCCGCTCCGCGACCAGCTCCGGGTGCTCGATCAGGTTCGTCGAGTGTGTGACCACACCCGGCGCGAGCTTCTTTCCTTCGGGTAGCTGCACGGTCTCCCACAGGTGGTACTCGTGCTCGTGCCTGACGTTCGCCGCCTCGACAAGGTACGTGCCCGCGTTGACCGCGAGCATCAGGTCGACGATCTCGGCGAGCGGGATGTCGGTTGCATGCGGCCCATGCCAGCTGCCCCAGCAGAGGTGGTAGCGCACGCGCTCCTCGGGCAGGCCCGCCAATGCGTGGTTCAACGCGTCGACGCGGATGCGGCAGTACGCACGGTAGGTCTCGAGATCGAGGTCGGGCTCGTGATCCCAGAGCGCCGGAATCCACGCGTCGTCGACCTGGAGCTGGAAGCCGGCGTCGATGATCGCCCGGTACTCCTCGCGCAGTGCCTCGGCGAGCGCCCACAGCAACTCCTCCTGCGTTGCGTAGTGCTCGTTGCCCATGTCGACCTCGGCGCTCGCCGGGGCGACAACCGGCATGAACGCGTCCGCGACGTCGACCCCCTCGAGTGCCGCCTTCAGGTTCGCGATGTCCCGCTGGACGGCGGCCGGGTTGTACGTGATCGGGCCGACGCAGACGGGCCTGGTCGCGATCGCCGCCCAGAAGGCACGGTCGCTGCCGTGGAAGAGGACGTCCGGGGTTTCCTGCGCGTAGGCGTAGAAGGCAGGGAACTCGAGGTGGTCGCGCCCACGAAGCGGCGCAAGTCCGCGGAAGTCCTTCCGCTCGATCCCACCCAACCGCTCCGTCACGTACCACTGCCAGATCGACTTTCCGAACTCGCCGTCGTTGACGATGTCGATCCCCGCGTGGACCTGGCGACGGACGACGTCGGCAACTGCGTCGGTGAGCTGTTGCTCGGGCGCCTCGCCGAGCAGCGCGGCTTCCGCCTCCGGCGTCCGCTGCAGCGCCCCGACGTGGGTGGTGAGGATGCGGGTGCTCACGCCGCTGCCTTTGCGCCGTAGAGCTCCCTCGTCGCGAGCTGCGCGCCCTCGACAAGCGCCTCGAGCTTGGCCCACTGGATCGTCGGGTGGACCCGCTGGATGAAGGCGCCCTGGGCAAAGCCGCAATCGGTCCCGCCCATCACGCTCTCGCGCCCGACCACCTTCGCCAGCCGGACGAGCCGCTGGGCCACCACCTCCGGGTGCTCGACCACCGTGGTGTGGTGGGTGACGACACCAGGCACCAGCACCTTGCCCTCGGGCAGCTTCACGTCCTTCCAGATCTGCCACTCGTGCTCGTGCCGTGGGTTGCCCTGCTCGATCAGGTAGTAGCGGGCCGGCACCTTCAGGACCAGGTCGATCAGGTCTGCGAGGGGTGGGTCGTACTCGTGGGGTCCGTGCCAGCTGCCGAAGCAGACGTGGTAGCGGATCCGGTCTTCCGGCAGTCCACGCAGCGCGTGGACGAGCGCTTGGACACGGAGCTCCGCCCAGCGGCGGTAGTCGTCGACCGATCCTCCCTCGGCCAGGATCGAGTCGTACTCGTGCATGAGCACGGCGTCGTCGACCTGCAGCATCAGCCCGGAGTCGACGATCGCCTTGTACTCGACGTGCAGCGCCTCGGCGACCGCGAAGACGAACTCCTCCTCGCTCGCGTAGTACTCGTTGCGGAGCCAGTAGACACTTGCGGGCGCGACCACGGGTAGGAAGGCATCGGTCACGTCGACCCCGTCCAGCGCCGCCTTGAAGCGGGCGATGTCCTGCTCGAGCTTGACCGTGTCGTATTCGAGCGGACCGGTGCAGAACCACAGCTTGGCCTGGGCCTCGCCCTCGCTGAGCTCGAGCTGCAGCGCCTCCGCCATCTCTACCGCAAAGGCCGCGTCGTGCTCGGCGTAGAACTCGGGGAACGCCTGCCGGTCGCGGCTCGGCGGCAGGATGGTCATGCCCTCGACCGGGACCATCCGCGGCTCGAGCCCGCTCACCCGTTCGTACAGATAGGTGATCCACGAGTGCTTGCTCATCTCGCCGTCGTCGACCACGTCGATCCCCACCTCGGCCTGTTGGCGGACAGCGTCTCCCACCGCACTCGTCAGGGCCCGCTCGAGGGCGGTCTCGTCGACGTCCTCGCCGCGCTCCTTCGCAGCGAGTAGGTCGCGCAGCGGCTTGGGCCGGATCAGGCTGCCGACGTGGGTGGTCAGGATGCGCGGCGGCATCAAACTCCCTCGCGCGTGACGGCGATTGGGTCGGGCCGGCGGGCGCGGGCCTCGCGCTGTCTCACGCGGATCATGTGCTTGCGGTAGGTGGCCCCGGCCACGCCGTCCGGGTTCTGAATGAGGGTGACTACCAGCGCCAGGCCGGCGAACAGAAGCGCCCAGTTCCCGCCGACCCCGAACCACTTCTCCAGGGCGTACGGGAAGAGCGCCTCGACCGAGATCAGCCCGGCGAAGATCGCTCCCGACACCATGGTGACGCCGCCGACGTAGGCGAGCGCGATCAGGCTGAGCGCGGTCAGCGCCGAGAAACGGTTGACCGTGACCGAGCTGAAGTTGTAGCCGTAGAGCGCGCCGCTGATTCCGGCGATGAAGGAGCTGATCCCGAAGGCGGCGAGCTTGACGTTGCGGACGTTGATGCCCGCCGCGGCGGCGGCCCGCTCGTTCGAGCGGACGGCGAGCATCCGCTGGCCGAGCGTCGAGCGCCGGAGGTTCGCGACGTAGAGCCCGAGCACGACCACGCACCCGAGCACGAAGAACCCGAACACCGGGCTCGGCACCTTGCCGTCGATGCCGCGGAACGGTCCATACGGGCCGAGGTCGATCCCGAGCTTCGGCTCCGGCACCGGCGAGCTCGAGGTACCGCCGCCCCACCGGGAGTTGAGGAAGACGAACTGCTCGATCGCCACCGCTGCGGCGAGCGTGATTACGGCCAGGCTCACGCCGCGAACGCGCAGCGCCGAGAACCCGATCAGGACGCCGAGGACGGTCGCTCCCAGAGCGCCGATCAGCATCACCTGCGGGAAGCCGACGCCGTGGTCGGTCGCCAGGTGGGAGAGGATGAAGCCCGAAATCCCGGCGAGCGCGAGCTGGACGACCGAGATCTGGCCGACGAAGCCGGTGATCACCACGACGGAGAGGCACATGATCGTCGCCAGCAGCGACGTGATCAGCGCCTGGCGGAAGTCGTACGGGAAGACGATCAGCGCTGTCACCGCCGCCGCCGTTCCGAGCAGCGCCGGCCGCCAAAGTCGAGTCACCCGGGGCGCGAACGGGAGCCGCTGCTCGACCAGCTCGCCGCGGCTGGGCAAGCTCGTCCCGCGGACGAACATCGCGACCACCATCAGCAGGAAGACGAGGAGCGGCTGGACGCCCGGCAGTGCCACGCCGTTGTCGGTCGGGAACCAGCTCTGGATCTGCAGGTAGTAGAGGATGCTCTCGAGCGAGCCGATCGCGAGGCCGACGAGGCAGGCGATCCAGAACGAGGTGAAGCGCGCAAAGAGGGCGGCGGTGAGCGCAGGGACGACCTGGAGCGGCAGCGCCTGTGGATCGAGCTGCACGATCGAGGCAGCGAGCACGCCGAGCCCGCCGGCGAAGAAGGTCGCGAGCAGTGTGCTCGCGAGGGCGAGCTGGTTCGGTGACAGCCCGAGCAGCATCGCCCCGATCTCGTTCTCGGAGGCAGCGCGGGTGGCGAGCCCGAACCGGCTGAAGCGGTAGACGAGCCAGAGCGCGAGCGTCGCGGCGAGGACGATCCCCGGCAGGACGAAGCGGTCGGTCGGAACGTTCGAGTCGAAGACGGTGACGGTGCCGCCCGGCAGAACCGGCGGCTGCGGCTTCGTCCCGATCCCGAACGCGAGCGACACCGACGCCTGGGCGACGAGCAGCAGTCCAAGCGACGCCGCCAGCTTCGCGAGCGGTGTCGCCGTCCGCAGCGGCCGGAAGACGCCGAACTCGATCAGCAGCCCGATCCCGAGCAGGAAGACCGCCGTGACCACGAGCGCCGGAGCAGTGGACAGGGTGAAGCCGAACTCGCCGGTCTTCATCGCCCAGTACGAGTAGCCGGCCAGCATCGCGACGGCGCCGGTGGAGAGGTTGATGATCCCGGAGCCGCGGTACGACAGCACGATCCCGATCGCGATCCCCGCGATCAGCGAGCCCGCGCCGAGCCCGAGGATCGCGAAGAGAACGATCTGCTGCCAGTCCATGCCTGAGTCTTACTCCGTGGGACCGAAAGGCGGGGCTGCCGTAGCAGCCCCGCCTTGAGGAGGGAGGGACGTCGAGCTAGCCCCCGAGCTTGAAGGTCGGAGGCGGCCTGAGGAAGCTGGTGAGGCGCTTGAACTTGCCGGCGCCCTGGTACTGGAAGAACTGGGTCTGGTCGTTGCACGCGGCCGGCTCTGCCGGGTACTTGCCGCAGTTCAGGCTCGGCGCGCCGAGCGCCTGCGGGCCCTTGAAGGCCCGGATCGCCTTGGTGAAGTTCGCGGACGTCAGCTTCTTGGCGCCGATCTGGTTCATCAGCTTCACGGTGGTCAGGATCTGGCCCCAGGCGACGATCACCCACGCGTCGGCTGCCAGCTTCGGCTGGCCGACGGCCTTCAGACCCTTGAGGAACGGGGGCACTGCCGGGTCGGAGAGATCGAACCCGAGCGACGAAGCGATGCCGTAGTCCCACTTCGCCAGGTCGCCGCCGAGCCCCGCCGCCACCTCGGGGGTGAGGCAAAGCGGGTTCGAGACCACCGGTGTCTTGCTCTTCCCGAGCTGCTCGAGCGCCTTGGCGACCGCAACACAGCCGTTTGCAGGCGTCTGCGGGATGATCATGTCGGCGTTCTGAGCGCCCGATGCAGTGAGCGGTCCGGTCAGGTCGGTCGCCGTCGGCGCGAAGCCGACCATCGTCGTCTTGATCCCGGCCGACTCGAGGCTGTCCTTCTCGACCTTTGCCCCGTAGTCGATTCCCGGGACCTGCATGTACACGACCGCGGCGGTCTTCGCCTTGAGGATGTTCTTGCCGAACGTGCCCCACGGGCCAAGCACCGAGTCGTTCGTCCCGAACAGCGCGAAACCGTTCTTGCGCTGCGCGTCGACCGGCAGCAGCTCGACGCCGCCGACGGTGGGCTTGTTGTTGCCGAGCGCGGCATAGAACGACTGGTTGCCGACGGCAACGGCGCCGAACTCGACGACCTTGACCCGTTTGTCGTTGGCGAACTTCTGGCCGCACTTCGTGCCTTCCTCCTCCGCGGAGGTCGTGAAGCAGAAGCTGGCGACCAGCGGATGGCCCTGGACGCCGCCGAGGTACCGATTGACGTACTGGATCGCCGTGCGTACGCCCTGCGTCCAGCCCGGGCCGACGAGAACCTGACCGCCCTGCGTGTTGATCGCGCCGACGACGATCGGCGACAGCTTCGCGTTGGCCTTGCCCTTGCCGCCGACGTACGTGTTGTAGTTGGTCACGGGTCCGGCTGCCGAGCTCGTGCCGAGCGCGATCGGAACGGTCACCGCGAGCGCGAGCGCGACCACTCCGAGGACGATCGCGAGGCGGCCGAATGGGGTTCCGGCTCTCGACCTCATGGCGTTTCCTCCCTCCTTCGTCAGTGAACGCCGATCTTCTCGCGTGCAATTTGCGCGCTTCTTGACAGTCTGCGCACTCTCCGTGCGGGCGAGTTGACCATGCGTGCACACTTGGCTTTACATTCGACGGCGGGAGTACGCCCTGGATAGGAAGCCCCACGGTGAGGAAGGAGCAGCGGTGCCCGACCACGACCTCGACAGAGAGCGGCTCGTCTGGATGTTCACGCAGATGCTGCGCGTGCGTGAGTTCGAGGAGCGGGTGAAGCGGACCTTTGAGGAGCACCCGGGCACGATCCGCGGGCACACACACCTCGCCGACGGTGCCGAGGCTTCGATCGTCGGATCGCTGGCGACGCTCCGTCCCGACGACCAGCTCCTGACCACGTACCGCTGCCACGGCTACCCGATCGTCCTCGGAACCGACCCGAAGGTGATCATGGCTGAGATCTACGGCCGCAAGGACGGGCTCTGCGGCGGCTACGGCGGCTCGATGCACCTGACCGACGTCGGACGCGGGTTCCTCGGCACGTCCGGGATCGTCGGTCAGGGAATCCCGCATGCTGCCGGCGCCGCCTACGCGGCGCAGATCCGCGGCCAGGGCCAGGTCGTGCTCAGCTTCTTCGGCGACGGCGCGACCAAGCAGGGCGCCTTCCACGAGACGCTGAACATCGCGTCGCTCTGGAAGCTTCCCGTCGTCTTCGTGATGGAGAACAACAACTACAACGTGCACACCCGTGTCGAGCAGGAGGATGCGAACGCGGCCGCCGGCGAGCCGCTGGCAGTGAAGGCGAAAGCCCACTCGATGCCGGGAGTGAGCGTGGACGGAGGCGACCCGCTCGCGGTCTACGACACGGTGTCGGCCGCGGTCGAGCGTGCCCGCTCAGGTGACGGGCCGACGCTGGTCGAGTCGCTCGTCTACCGGCTCTCGGCGCACGGCAACCTGATCGCGCCGCCGGGGGTGCCGCTCCACTACCCGGAGCACGAGGCAATCGCGCACTTCGGCAACCGGGAGGAGTACGAGGCGGCGCTCCGCGGCGACCCCGTCCCCCGCTTCCGCGGCCGCCTCGTCGAGGACGGGACGCTGTCGGCGGAGGACGCCGACCGGATCGCCGAGGATGTCCGCGCGGAGATGCAGGCTGCGGTCGACTTCGGTCTCGAGAGCCCGCTCCCGCCCGCCGAGGCGGCCACCAACTACGTCTACGCCTAGGAGAGGAGCCGATCACATGGCACGCGAGCTTCCGTACATCGCCGCGATCGGCGAGGCGATCCACCAGGAGATGGAGCGCGACGACCGCGTCCTCTACATCGGCCAGAACATCGCCACCACCGACGACGACCCGTACCTGAAGGCGTTCGGCTCCGACCGCGTCCGCGTGACGCCGATCTCGGAGACGGCGGAGATCGGGATGGCGATCGGCGCGGCCATGGCCGGGTATCGCCCCGTGGTCGAGCTGTACATGGCCGAATTCATGCTCGTCGCGATGGACCAGGTCGTGAACGAGGCGAACCGCTTCCACTACATGACCGCCGGCCAGGTGAACGTGCCGGTGGTGCTGAAGGCTGGCTACGGGTTCACCGCCGGTTGGGCCGGCCAGCACACCGGGACGATCTACGGGATGTTCATGGGCGTCCCCGGCCTGAAGGTCGCCCTCCCGGCGACCCCCGCCGACGCGAAGGGGCTGATGACCGCGTCGATCCGCGACGACAACCCGGTCGTCTTCTTCCACCACTACCTGCTCACGCTCGAGCACGGCGATGTCCCCGAGGGCGAGCACGTCGTCCCACTGGGCCAGGCGAACGTCGTCCGCGAGGGCGGCGACGTGACGATCGTCGCACTCGGCTACATGCTCGGGCAGGCGCTCGAGGCGGCGGAGCAGCTCGCGTCCGAGGGCGTCCAGGCGGAGGTGATCGACCCGCGTACGCTTGCTCCGCTCGACACGGCGACCATCCTGACCTCGGTCGAGAAGACGGGCCGGCTCGTGGTCGTCGACCAGTCGACCCGACACGGCTCGGCAGCCGCCGTGATCGCAGCGGAGGTGGCAGCGGACGGGTTCTCGTCGCTGAAGGCGCCGATCCAGCTCGTCACCGCGCTCGACGCGACGATTCCGTACAGCGAGCCGATGGAGCAGTACCTGTTGCCGGACGCGGCGAAGATCGCGGCGGCGGTGCTCGAGTCGCCGGTCCCGGCATAGACGACCGCGAGCTTCTCCGCTCGATGTGGCGGATCCGCGCCTTCGAGGAGCGGGTCGGCCAGCTGACGCGCGCGAACGAGGTGCACGGGCTCATCCACCTCTCGACCGGGCAGGAGGCCGTCGCCGTCGGCGTCTGCTCCCAGCTACGGGACGACGATGTCGTCTACTCGGGACACCGGGCGCACGGGCATGCGCTGGCCAAAGGCGCGCCGATGGGCCGGCTGATGGCCGAGCTGATGGGCCGCGACGCGGGCCTCTGCCGGGGGCTCGGCGGGTCGATGCACCTCGTCTCGCGGGAGCACGGGTTCCTCGGCGCGACCGGTGTCGTCGGCGGGAACGTCCCGCTCGCGCTCGGCTCCGCGCTGGCCGCGCGGCTGTCCGGATCCGACGCGGTCGCCGTCGTCTTCTTCGGCGACGGCGCCGTCCAGGGCGGGATCTTCGTCGAGTCGGTGAACATCGCCGCCCTCTGGCGGCTTCCGGCGATCCTGGTCTGCGAGAACAACGGTTTCGCCGAGTTCACGCCCCGCTCCGCGCACACGGTCGTCGAGCGCGTGAGCGACGTCGTCGCCCCGTATGGGTTCCCCCGCGAGACCGTCGACGGCAACGACGTGCACGCGGTTCGCGAGGCGTTCGGCCGCTTCCTCGCCCAGGCGCGGGCAGGAGAGGGGCCGTTCCTGCTCGAATGCCTCACGCATCGACTCGGCGGGCACTACGAAGGCGACCCACAGCGCTACCGGGAGCAGATCGGCGACGAGGAGTGGCGGGCAATCGATCCGATCCTGCGGCTCGGTGGCGGCGTGGACCTGGAAGAGGAGGCGCGCGCCGAGGTCGAGGAGGCGGTCGAGTTCGCACGGGCGAGCCCGTTCCCGCCGGCATCCCTGACCGCAGACCTGGTCTATGCGTGATCTCTTTTCCGCCCCTGTGAACGAAAAGGTTCAGACTCGTTTGCGATCGCCCCTTGACAGATTTGGTGTCTGACACCGCGTTGTACGCCGGCGCCTGTCCAACCGCCGCTGAGCAGCGGTTTCTCGCTCCAGACGCAAGACCAGGTGTCAGACACCGGATGTCGCGAACCAAGAGACGGCGCCGCTCGTGAGCACGAGCTACCTCGAGGCGATCACGCGGACGCTCGCGGAGGAGATGCGAACGGACGAGCGCGTGCTGATCCTCGGCGAGGACGTCGCCGAGGGCGGCCCGTGGGGCGCCACCGCCGGGCTCGCCGACGAGTTCGGTCCGGAGCGCGTCCGCAACACGCCAATCAGCGAGGCCGCGATCGCCGGGATCGCCATCGGGGCCGCGCAATCGGGACTGCGCCCGGTGGTCGAGATCATGTTCGTCGACTTCGTGACACTCGCCCTCGACCAGCTCGTCAACCAGGCCGCGAAGGCGCACTTCATGTCGGGCGGCCAACTGACCGCCCCGCTCGTCCTGCGCACGCAGGGCGGCGCCGGCCAGCGCGGTGGCGCCCAGCACTCGCAGAGCCTCGAGGCCTGGCTCACACACGTCCCCGGCCTGAAGGTGGTCATGCCTTCGACCGCTACGGATGCGGCAGGGCTGCTCCGTGCGGCGATTGCCGACCCCAACCCCGTTGTGTACGTCGAGAACAAGACGCTCTACTTCCGGCGCGAGCAGGCGGACCGGGAGGACGTGCCGATCGGTCGCGCGAGGGTCGTTCGCCCCGGACGCGACGTCACCCTCGTCGCCCTGTCCCGGCTCGTCCACGAGTCGCTCGCCGCCGCCGACGAGCTCGCCGCCGAGGGGACCGAGGTCGAGATCGTCGACCCGCGCACGCTCGTTCCGCTCGACCTCGACACCATTGTCGAATCACTCTCGCGGACACACCGTCTCGTCGTCGCCCACGAGGCGGTCGCCCACGGGGGCTTCGGCGCGGAGATCGCCGCCCAGGTCCAGGCGGCCGCATTCGACGAGCTCGACGCGCCGATCGCTCGCGTGGGCGCCCCGTTCGCGCCGATCCCGTTCAGCCCGCCGCTCGAGGACGCGTACCTTCCCGGCCGCGCCGAGGTGGCGGCGGCTGTGCGGAGCACGCTGAGCGCTTGAACGTCCCTGATTGAACTGCGGACGCCTTTACTTCGACGCGGTCTCCTGGCTCTCGGGGTAGTGACCCTCGCCGGGCCAGGGGGAGAGGAGCAGGATGATCTGAGCACCGTGCTCGCTCTCGATGCTATGCCGCTCGCCGGGCTCGAACGTGAGCAGCGTGCCTGGTCCAGCATTGACAAGGTCGGGGCCTGCTTGGACGCGTGCTTTCCCCTCGACGATTGTCAGCCACGCTCGTTCGCGAACTTGGTGGTCGCCTAGCTCCTGACCCGGTGCGAGGCGGATGACGATCGCGCGCGCCCCGTCGACTGTCTCGAGGACAGTCGGCGACCGGGTTCCCCCCGCAGCCTCGATCTGTGTCAGGTCCCAGGACTGCACTACGGCGATGGTAAGGCATGACCGACAACCCGTTGCGGCAGATAGGGCCGGACGAGAATCGGCAACACAATCGGTTGGAGAGGACGACCGCTGAGCGGCCGCCCTCTCTGTCTTCTTTTGCTCCGGCGGCTGTTTAGGCTGCCGCGCCGATCTGCTTGAGGAGAGTCGTCGAGTCGAAGTATTGGCGGCTCTCCTTGATCTTGTCGCCCTCGAACGTGAAGAAGCATGCAGCGGGCGTCTCCTGACGCTTGCCCGACGCCGGGATCGTTCCCTCTGCGCTCTCGAGCGGCCCGGTGTGTGTGCCCTTCCAGGTGATTTCCAAGGCTGCCTTGTTCCCGCTGGCGACGGCGCTGGTCACCGTGCCGGCCGCATCCGGGAACGCGGTCTTCCAGCCCTTGAAGAGCTCGACGATCATCTCCCGCCCTTCGACCTTCCGCTGAGTTCCAAGCTCGTCGTAGCGGGCGTCGGAGGCAAACGTTGCTCGTAGCTGCTCCCAGTCGCCGGCGTTGAAGGCTTCGATCTGCTTGCGGGCGAGCTTGACGATCTCGTCCGTGGTCAGCACTTCGGTTGCCATTGCAGTCATTCCTAGCTCCTCCCGTTAGTGGGGCACGAGCACGCAGGAGTCGGAGAGGCGTTCGCCTCCGAACGGCTGCCTCGGCTCGGCCAAGACGCGGTTACAACGAGGAAGAAGAGCTGGCGACTTGACGGACAAAAATCGAGACCGTCAGCGCGACTGGCTCGGTGTTTCCAGCAGGGAGTCTACCTCATCTGCTCCGAGGTGGTCAGCCGCCGGCGTCGGCGGGGTCAGGCGAGGGCATGGGCGGCGTTGTGGGAGCCGGAGGAAGAAGGAGGATGTGGCTCTCGACGACGGCGGCGGCGACATCGCTGAGCTTGCGGCCGTTGTGTTGCGAATGGTCGCGAAGGCGTTCAAAGGCGGCGTCCGCGCCGATCGAGTAGCGGGCCATGAGGATCCCCTTTGCCTGCTCGATCAGGGCACGGCGCCCGAACGCGCCCTGGAGGCTCTGGTACTCGCCGAAGCGTTGAAGGGTGATGTCGATCGCGCTCTGCAGCTCGTCGGGGGTACCGTCGATGATGTAGGCGAAGACGCCGCGCTTTGCAGCTTCGTGGACGTAGGCGGGATCGTCGGCATGGAGGATCGCGATCACCGGGCAGGATGCCTCGCGCACGATCTCGGAGATCAGGTCGAGCGCATGCTCCGAGCTCGACCCGAGCCCGACCAGCGCGACGTCGGGATGCTCCCTGGCTGTGACCGCGCCGACGTCCTTGACGTAGATCTCCCGCGCAATCACATCGTGCCCGAGGCCGATCACTACCTGGGCGAGTAACTCGAGCCGGTCGCGCTTCTCGTTCGCGATCAGGACGCGCAGGTGTTGCACATCGCTCTCGGGCATGGCCTTC
>JBKPPY010000046.1:0-18537 GCA_046733845.1 Actinomycetota bacterium
GGCCCGCCAGCGCTGTACCGGCTCGCTCGTCCAGGCGAGGAAGAGCACCGCGAGCACATACGCGACGATCAGGATCGCCAGCTGGCCGCGAACGAACATCGCGAACAGCACCGAGACCGACGCCGCGATGTTCCAACGCCAGGAGCGCGTCACGAGCCCCTTTGCGATCAGCAGGAAGGCGAGCGTGCAGGCGGGGTAGGCGAGCGGCTCCTCGATGATGAACGACGCATAGGCGAGCGCCGGGCCGGCGACCGCGCCGACGGCGGCGAAGAGCGCCCACGGCCGCGAGACGACCATGCGTGCAAGGAGATACGTCGGGAACATCGCCGACGTCATCACGATCACGTTGAAGTACTTGATCGCCGAGTAGGCCGTGTGGACGTCGTCGATCCGCCAGAACGGGGCGATGAAGTACGTGTAGAGCGTGTCGAACGCGACCGAATGGTGCCGCTCGGCGGCCTGTCCGGTTTCGGCGATGCTGCGCGCGATCTGGGTGTACTTCAGCTCGTCCGTGAAGAGCCACGGGGTGACGTGGCCCCGGGTCTGCCAGCCGTAGAGGACGCAGAGCCAGAGGTAGGCGACGACAACGGGGACGGCGTTGGTGAGGCGATCCGCCCAGGTCCGCTCGGCGACGCCGGGGACCGGAGTGGCGGCAGGCGCGGCTGCGGTCATGAGTGGTTCGGGGCTGCGCCGAGCACGACGACGGGATCGAGGTCGGTCTCGCGCCGGACGAAACGGCAGGGAACCGCGGCGGCGGCGCAGGCGCGAACGACTGCGTCCAGCCGGTCCGCCGGTGCCTGCGGGATGGTGACGAGCACGGCGTCCGGGTGCGCCGTCGCCAGGATCCGCTCGATGTCGAGCGTGCCGCCACGCACCGGGACGCCGAGCAGTCGGCGGCGGTGGAGGCGCGGATCGTCGTCGACGAAGCCGACGACGCGCTCGCCCGGCGTCTCGCGGAGCTCGCGGAGGAGGCTGCGACCCGACCGGCCGGCGCCCACGATCAGCGTTCGGCGGGCGTCGCGCTCGCGGAGGGTCGACCGCGCCCGGAAGAGCATCCGCTCCCCGAACCGCGACGCGCCGATGACGCCCATGCAGAGGAGTGCGTCGAGGACGAATACGCTCACCGGGAAGTCGCCCAGAGGCGTGGTGAGGATCACGATCCCGACTGCTGCGAGCTCGGAGACGGCAGTCCCGACGACGATCGAGGCGGCCTCGCGGGAGCCCGCGAACCGCCAGATCCCCTGGTAGAGGCCGAGGAGGATGTACGCGACGTACCGCGTCACCAGCACGGCCGGCAGCGCGACCGTGAACACGTGCCGTTCGTAGGTCGTGCCGGTGCCCTGAACGATCAGGAAGTAGGCGGCCGTGAAGCAGGCCGAGATCAGGACGAAGTCGAGCAATACCTCGAGCAGCCGGCGGCGGTGGAGGACGACCGTCCGCATGCGCCATCCGCCCGGCACGGCCTCGTCGTCGATCGCCGCTCCGCGCTCCAGGTCGACCAGGAAGCCGGCGAACTGGACGAGCAGTGCGAACGTGATCAGGACGCCGACAAGCGTGATCCGGTAGTCCCCGAGCACGCTGTACGCAAGAGCGGTTGCGCCGAGACCGGCCGCGATCGCCGCCAGCAGCACCACGGTCTTCTGCTCCGAGAGCCCACCGCGGACGAGCCGGTGTGAGGTGTGGTCCTTGCCGCCCTGGTGGATCGGGCGCCCTTCGCGGACCCGCACGGCGGTGACGAGGGCGGTGTCGAGAATCGGGATCGCCAGGACCAGGACCGGGAGCAGCAGCGTCGCCACCGTCGTCTCGGCCACCTTCCAGCTCGTGGCCAGCCCGAGCGCGCCGAGCGTGAAGCCGAGCACTTGGCTTCCGGAATCGCCCATGAAGACGAGCGCGGGCTTCCCAGGCCGGAAGTTGAAGAGCAGGAAGCCGAGACAAGCGAGCCCGAGCGACAGCGAGAGCACGAGCAGCAGCCGCTCCTGGTGGACGGTGACGGCGTCGATCGCGAAGAAGGCGGCTGCGATCAGCGCCAGCGTGCCGGCCAGCCCGTCCATGTTGTCGAGCAGGTTGAAGGCGTTCGTCATCCCGACGAGCCAGAGCAGCCCGATGATCGTCGCAAGCACATCGTTCGAGACGATCTGCACGGAGAGGCCGGCGGCGAGGGCGATCCCCGCCGCGCCGAACTGGGTGGCGAGCTTGACCCACGCCGGCAGCGTGTAGACGTCGTCGACCAGACCCGCGATGAAGAGCAACGCGGCGCCGCCGAGGACTCCGAGCAGCTCCTCGTGCGCGTGGACGCCGCCGACGGCGATCGCCACGGCGATGCCGGCGGCGAAGCCGAGGAAGATGCCGACGCCCCCGAAGGTCGGGGTCGCGTGCTCGCTCCAGCGCTCACCGGTGGGATGGGCGACGAGACGCCGGGCGGCGGGCGAGTGGAGGAGCGACCAGATCACGAACGCGGCCACGGGCAATGCGACCGCTGCTGCGGCGGCACTCACGGCCGACACCGTAACCGAGCCGTGTAAGCCATTGGTATGGAAACGGAACCGGTGACAGGTCTGTCAGACCTGTCCCTCTTTGTGCTCATGATCTAAGCGTGACCCTCCCGCTCGACGTCATGCGCTGTCCCGTGTGCCGCGGGCGGTTGGAGGACGTACCCGAAGGGCTTCGCTGCACGACCTGCGGCGCCGTCTTCGCGGTCGAGGACAGCATTCCGCGGATGCTTGACGACCGCATCCCCGGGATTGCCGAGAAGCGGGCCGAGATCGAAGGCTGGCCGGCGATGGCACGTGCCGAAGGCTGGTACGAGCTCGACGACGAGGTCGACGCCCACCTGCCGTACCTGACCCGCGACCTCAACTGGGAGGACCGGACGTGGCGGGCGAACGAGCACTCGTTCTCGCTGCTGCTGGAGCGCTACGTGCAGCCCGGGATGCGCGTGCTCGAAGTCGGCGCGGCGAAGGCCTGGGCGGCCCAGCACCTCGTCCCTCTCGGGGTCGACTATGTCGCCACCGACATCCTCGCCGACCCGATCATCGGTCTAGGCCGTGGCGCGTTCTACGAGGCCCGCGTCGGGCCGTTCGCGCGGATCCAGGCGGACGGCGAGCATCTCCCGTTCGCGTCGGGCTCCTTCGATCTCGTCTACTGCGTCGCCGCCCTGCACCACGCGCTCGACCTGCGGCGGATGGTGGGCGAGATGGCGCGCGTGACCCGTCGCGGCGGGACGGTCGCGGCGCTGAACGAGGGAACGCGCGCGGTGCGGGCGAGCGGTGAGGTCGAGGACCAGGAGCACGAGAAGAGCTTCGGGATCAACGAGCACGTGCACACGCTCTACGCCTACCTCTGGGCGTTCACTCGCTCGGGACTGGCCGTTCGCCGGGTCGAGCACGCCGAGGGTGACGACGACTTGCGCGGTCGGCGGATCGGCGGGAAGCTGCGCCGGCTGCCGCTCGTCGGCCGATCTGCGGCGACGTGGTTCGCGCAGACCTGTTACGGCTACAGCGGCGTGAGCCTGTTTGCCCGGAAGTACCGGTGAGCGTTCCGTTCGTCGACCTGAGCCGCCAGGCGGCGGCGATCGCGGACGAGTTGGAGGCCGGCTTCGCGGACGTGCTCCGTCGCGGGCGCTTCGTCGGCGGGCCGGCGCTCGAGAGGTTCGAGAGCGCGTGGGCCACGTACTGCGGAGCCGCCCACGCCGTCGGCGTCAACTCCGGGACCGACGCGATCGCGCTGTCGCTGCGCGCGCATGGGGTTGGCGCGGGTGACGAGGTCGTCACCGCAGCCAACACGTGCGTGGCGACGATCACGGCGATCGTCGCGACCGGAGCGACTCCCGTGCTCGCGGACGTCGATCCGACGACCTGGACACTCGACCCCGCGTCGGCGGAGGCCGCGCTGTCGACGAGGACGAGGGCGCTCGTGCCGGTGCATCTGTACGGGCGCTGCGCGGATCTCGAGCCGCTCAGGGCGCTCGCGGCCGAGCGGGATCTCGTTCTGGTCGAGGACGCCGCGCAGGCGCACGGTGCCGAGTACAAAGGCTCGAGGCCGGGCTCGACCTCCACGGCGACGTACAGCTTCTATCCGACCAAGAACCTCGGAGCGCTCGGCGACGCCGGTGTGGTGGTGACGAACGACGCAGCGATCGCCGACGAGCTCCGCCGGCTCCGCTCCCATGGCGAGCGGGCAGAGGCGCGGGGGATTGCGATCGCTCCGGGCGTCAACAGCCGGCTGGACGAGGTCCAGGCGGAACTGCTGACCCGGAAGCTCGCTCATCTCGACGGGTGGAATCTCCGACGCCGCGAGCTGGCCGCGAACTACAGGCGGGAGCTCGCCAACGCGCCGATCACGCTCCCCGCCGAGCCGGACGGGGACAACCACGTCTGGCACCTGTTCGTCGTGCTCGCCGAGGACCGTGAGGCGTTCCGCGCCCGACTGCGCGAGGGCGGCGTCGAGACGCTCGTGCACTACCCGGAGCCGATCCACCGGCAGCCGGCCTACACGTCGCTTGCCGGCGAGCTGCCGCTCGACGTCTCGGAGCGCGTGTGCGCGCAAGTCGTCAGCCTGCCGCTCTACGCGGAGCTGACCGACGCCGAGGCCGAGCAGGTGGTCGAGGTAGTCCGAGCCGCGTGAACCGCTTCGGCCGGCGTCGCAGGTGGACGGTCAAAGCGATCACGCCGCCGCTCCTGATCCTCGGGGCGAGGCGCGCGTTGGGTAGGCGAACTCGTGCGCCGGGCGGTCAGCAGGATCAGATCCCCGTTGGGGGTCAGCCGCTGCTCGAGCCGCCCGAGTGGGAGTACGTCCCGGAGGGCTGGGCACGTCCGACCAAAGGCTGGGAAGTGGACGCGGTCGCACGTGCCTACCGTGAGAAGTGGCCCGCGTACCGGGCCGCGATCGAGGCGCCGAACCCGCTCGGCGTCCACCACGAGACGGCGCAGGTGTCGACGGGCGACGTCTCCGCCCACAACATGCTCGTCGCGTTCGCGTACGTCGTCGCCCTGGCCGCCCGCGGTCGCGACCGCCTCTCCGTCCTCGACTGGGGCGGTGGCCTCGGCCACTACTGGGCGCTCGCCCGCTCGGTCGTACCGGACCTCGAGCTCGAGTACCACGTGAAGGAGACCCAGGCCGTGTGCGTCGATGGCCACGAGTCGGCGCCGGAGGTCGTGTTCCACGAGGACGAGACGTGCCTCGAGCGCACCTACGATCTCGTGGTTGCCAGCTCGTCGCTCCAGTACGCGGAGGACTGGCGCAGGCTGCTCGACCGGCTGGCTGCGGCTGCAGGCTCGTACCTGTACGTCGCGCGCGTGCCGGTAGCGCTGAGCGCGCCCTCGTTCGTCGTCCTCCAGCGGGCGTACGACTACGGCTACGAGACCGAGTACCTCGGCTGGGTACTGAACCGCCACGAGTTCCTGGCGTACGCGGCCGGAGCGGGCGTCACGCCGGCGCGGGAGTTCCTGCTCGACGCACAGTTCTCGGCCGCCGGCGCGCCGGAGACGCCGGTTGAGCACCGGAGCTTCCTGTTCAATCGGTGACGAACGTGTCGATCTACGCCGATCTGTACCGGTACCGGGAGCTGTTCGGGAACCTCTTCCGGCGCGATTTGCAGACCCGGTACAAGGGCTCGGCGCTGGGGGTCGCGTGGTCGCTGCTGAACCCGCTCATCCTGATGGCGATCTACGTGCTCGTCTTCTCGGTGCTCTGGAAGGCGACCGACATCGAGCACTACCCGCTGTACCTGCTGGTCGGGCTCGCCCTCTGGTTGTTCTTCTCCTCCTCGCTGACGACGGCGTCGCGGTCGATGGTCGACAGCGCGGCGCTGGTGAAGAAGGTGCGGTTCCCGCGGCAGCTCGTACCGCTGTCGGTGGTCGCAACGCAGCTCGTCACCTTCGCGGCGATGCTCCTCGTGCTGGTCGTGGTCGACGTGATCGTGATCCCAGAGACCCGCGACACCTTCCTCCTGTCGCTCCCGATCGCGGCCGTGCTCGTCGGCTTCGTCGCCGGCGTCGCGCTGCTCGTGTCGTGCGCGAACGTGGTGTTCCGCGACGTCGAGCACCTCGTCCAGGCGGTGCTGCTGCCCTGGTTCTTCCTCACGCCGATCCTCTACCGGCTCGAAGACCTGCCCGGCGGGGTGCAGAAGTACGACTGGGTCGTAACGATCATGCGCTGGTGCAACCCCCTGACGCCGCCGCTGTACGCGCTTCGTGACCCGCTCTTCTACGGAACGCTGCCGGACGTCTGGGACGTCGTCTACCTCGTCGTCGAGACCGCGATCGCGCTCGCGGTCGGCGCCTGGGTCTTCAGACGCGTCGACGACCGGATCGCAGTCGAGCTTTAACGCGGGGGGAACGGCCGGTTCCCCCCGCGAGCCCCCTCCCCGGGGGACGCGTGGCACATCGAGCGTGCGGTCCGGCGAGAGCGCGGTCTCGCCTCCGTGCGCGACGGTTGGTCCTCAAAGAGCGACGGTTGGTCCTCAAAGAGCGGGGTGCGCTATCTCCGAAGGCGGGCTCTGATTCGGCCGTCGTAGATCCACGGTTCCGGGCCCTCCGGGCTCCAGGCGGGAAGGCCGGCGACTTCGCAGTTCGGGACGAGCGGGGGCAGCAGGGACGGGCAGACGAGCGGCTCGGAGAACGACGGATTGCGGCCGCCGCCGGGCCGGTACGGTCGCAGCGCTCGTTCCCGGCTGTCGATCGCGCCGCCGACGGCGGCGAAGCCCTCCCCGTGCGCGGCCCGGACGAGCTCGTGCCAGTCCGCCGCTGGTTTCACCTCCGGCGGGAGGTGTGCGACCGCCGCGCCCGCGTCGCGCGGGCCGACCTCGACGCCGGCCGTGAGCATCTCGTTGCCGATCTCGGACAGCCAGTACCGGCCTTCGAGGACGAGGTCGAAGGCGAGCCGGTGCGGACCGGGCGGCATCGGTGCCCGCACACGCGCAGTGACGGTTGCGCGCTCCGACGGAGCGATCCGCTCGATCGGTGTGCGGATTCCGTCCCAGACGATCGCGTTGCCGAGCTCGTCGAGCCAGTGATACGCGAGCAGGAGCTCGCGCCAGACTTCGGCTCCGGCATTCTCCAGCTCGACCGTGGCCGTGCCGACGGCGCCGGCCTGCAGCGGCTCGAGGTCGTAGCCGAGCCAGCGCACGCCAAGCGGACCGGCTGGAACGGAGTGCGGCGGAACTGCCTGCACGACCAGGCTAGTGTAGGGCCGTGTCCGACCCGCTCCTCGTCCGCGCGCTGCGGCGTGAGCCGGTCGAGCGCACCCCTGTGTGGTTCATGCGCCAGGCCGGTCGGTCGCTGCCCGAGTACCGAGCGCTGCGTGAGCGCCACTCCTTCTTCGAGATCGCGAACGCCCCTGAACTTTGCGCCGAAGTGACGCTCCAGCCGGTTCGCCGGCATGGCGTCGACGCAGCGGTGCTGTTCGCCGACATAGTCACGCCCGTCCTCGGGATGGGGCTCGAGGTCGAGCTGGTCGAGGGTGTCGGACCTGTTCTCGCCACGCCGATTGCGACCGCGGCCGACGTCGACCGGCTGAGCCTGCCGGATCCCGAGCAGGCCTATGCGGCGGTGCTGGAGGCAGTGCGGATCGTGCGCCGGGAGCTCGGTGCCGACCAGGCTGTGGTCGGCTTCTGCGGAGGCCCCTTCACTGTCGCCGGCTACCTCGTCGAGGGTAGACCGAGCCGCGACTTCGTCCGTGTGAAGGGGCTGATGTACAGGGAGCCGTCCGTCTGGCATGCGCTGATGGACCGGCTGGCGGACGGGTTCGCCGCCTACGTCGGGGCGCAAACGGCGGCCGGCGCCGACGTCATTCAGCTGTTCGACTCGTGGGTGGGGGTGCTCTCCGTCTCGGACTACGAAGAGTTCGTGGCGCCGTACTCGGCGCGAGTGCTGGCGGCGGTCGAGGTCCCGACGATCCACTTCGGCACCGGCACGACGCACCTGCTCGCGGCCATGGCCGCGGCGGGTGGCGACGCGATCGGCCTGGACTGGCGCGTGCCGCTCGACCAGGGCTGGCTCGCAGTCGGCCCCGACCGCGCGGTACAGGGAAACCTCGACCCGGCGGCGCTGCTCGCGCCGTGGCCGTGGATCGAGGCGGCGGCCGGCGACGTGCTCATGCGAGCCGGTGGTCGCCCGGGGCACGTCTTCAACCTCGGTCACGGGGTTCTGCCGGAGACCGATCCGGACGACCTCACCCGGCTGGTCGAGCTCGTTCGCGAGCGGACACTGAAGACGGCTGTATGAGTAACGCAGGGGTCGTCCTGATGGCGTACGGCTCGCCGGACCGGATCGAGGACGTCCCGGCCTACTACGCCGACATCCGGGGCGGCCGCCCGATCCGGCCGGAGTTGCTCGCCGACCTGACGGAGCGCTACCGGCGGCTCGGGATCGAGGACTCGAACCCGCTGAACGAGATCACCGAGCAGGTCCGGGGCGCCCTCGAGGATGAGCTCGGCGTGCCGGTCTTCACCGGGATGAAGCACTGGCGGCCGCGGATCGCCGACGCCGCCGAGTCGGCGCTCGACGGGGGCACCGAGGTGGTTGTCGGGCTCGTCCTCGCTCCGCACTACTCGCGTCTGTCGATCGGCGGCTACCGGGAGCAACTCGAGGCGGCGGTCGGCCGCGAAGCCGCCGTCGCCTTCGTCGACAGCTGGCACACGGAGCCCGGCTTCGTCGAGCTGCTCGCCGACCGCGTGCGGGGCACGAATGCCCACGTCGTCTTCACCGCGCACTCCCTTCCCGTCCGCATCCTCGACGAGGGCGATCCGTATCAGGAACAGCTGCTCGAGACGAGTCAGTTGGTCGCGAAGTCCGCAGGACTTCGCGATTGGACCTTCAGCTACCAGTCCGAGTCCCAGACCGGCGAGCCGTGGCTCCAGCCCGACATCCTCGACCACCTCGAGGAGCTCCACGCCGGCGGAGTCGACGACGTGCTCGTCTGCCCGATCGGCTTCGTCGCCGACCATCTCGAGATCCGCTGGGACATCGACATCGAGGCAAAGGAGAAGGCGAGCGAGCTCGGCCTGCGCCTCTCCCGAATCGAGATGCCGAACGCCGATCCGGGGTTTGTCTCCACGCTCGCGGCCATTGTGCGGCGTGCGCTCGCGGTACCCTCGAACGCATGAAACCGGGTGAGATCAGCGTCGAGCGTGCGAGCCGCCGCTTCCTCGTCAACCCGGAGCCGGTGCGGACGCTGAAGGAGCTCGTGCTGCGGCGGGGCCGGCCGTCTCCGGCAGAGGTCTGGGCGCTGCGCGACGTCTCGCTGGCAGTCGAGCCGGGCGACGCGGTCGGGCTGGTCGGCCGCAACGGCTCCGGGAAGACGACGCTGCTCAGCCTGATCGCCGGAATCATCACGCCGACCTCCGGCCACGTCGCCGCCGGGGGCCGCGTCGCCTCGCTGCTGGAGCTCGGGGCCGGGTTCCACCCCGACTTCTCCGGACGCGAGAACGTCTACCTGAACGGTTCCCTCTATGGCCTCAAACGGAGGACGATCGACGAGCGGCTCGACGAGATTGTCGCCTTCGCGGAGCTGGAGAAGTTCATAGACAACCCGGTGCGTACGTACTCGTCGGGCATGTACATGCGCCTCGGGTTCGCCGTCGCCGCGCACATCGATGCCGACATCCTGCTTCTCGACGAGGTCTTCGCGGTCGGCGACGAGGAGTTCCAGCGCAAGTGCTTCGCGAAGATCTTCGAGTACAAGCAGCGCGGCGGGACGATCGTGTTCGTCTCACACGACGCCGCCTCGGTCGAGCGGCTCTGCCAGCGCGCACTTCTGCTGCGCGACGGCCGCGTCGAGCTCGACGGCTCGGCGCAGGAGGCGATCGCCCGCTACCACAAGCTGCTCGCCGACGAGCGCGATCCGGCGGAGGGCGCGGCGGGCCTGCGCGAGTACGGCAGCGGCGAGGCGCGGATCGAGGCCGCCCGCCTGCTCGGCCCCGACGGCGAGGAGCGGCAGCAGCTGGCCGCCGGGGAGCCGCTCACGATCGAGCTTCGGATCGCTGCACGCGAGGCGCTTGCACCGCCCCGGGTGTCGATCGAGCTCAGGGACGAGGCGGGACTGCTGCTCGCCGCGGCTGCGCTGGACACGGCCGAGCTCGGTTGGGAGGCGGTGCCGGGCGAACGCCTACTCCGCTTCGAGGTCGAGCGGCCGCCTCTCTCTGACGGCCGCTTTCGTCTGCGCTTCGAGCTGGGCGACCAGAGTGGCCGGCGGCTCTACCACTGGCTCGACGACGGGGTCCGGTTCGTCGTCTACCCGGGCGAGGGCGCCCGGGGGCCCGTGCTGCTCGACGGCACGTGGTCCCTGCAGGAGATCGGCGCGGCTGCCGAAGTTACTGGGCGATGAGCTACCAAACGTGCCCCGACTGGCCGGAGCTGATGGAGCTCGCGCCTGATCTCCAGTTCAAGCATCTCACTGTTCGCGAGGCCCAACTCCCCGCCGAGGCGCTGATGAAGATCCCCGACGTCAACCTCGACGAGGCCGAGATCTGCGCCGACGTCGAGCGCCACGTCTTCTACAAGCGTCACACCGACCCGCGGGTGGTGGACGCCCTCAAGGGCTCGCACTGGTTCGACCTGACGGAGTGGACGATGTCCGGCCCTGGCCGTCCCGGCTAGGCCCGCCACGCGACGACCGCGACTCCGTCCCACCACCAGACCTGGTCGGCCGCCTCGCCGCCGATTTCGACCAGCAGCTCGGCCCTCGGCTCGGCCGCGACGTAGTCGTGGGTCGCTCGGGCGACGGCTTCCCAGTCGTAGTCGTCGACAACGATCAGCGCCTCGGGCGTGAGCCACGGCTCGATCGCGCGCATCCCGCGCAGCTGGCCGTCGTAGTCGTGCGGGCCGTCCCAGTAGTAGACGCCGACCCGTCGGTCGCCGAGCGCGCCGCCCTCGATCAGCTCGAACGCGTCGCCCTCGAGGATCGTCGCGCTGTCCGCATCGAAGCGCGCGAGGCTCTCCTCGAGCCCGGCGCGGCTCGCGCGGGGGAGCGGCCGGCCGCGAACTTCGGGGACGTCGAACGAGAACCGGTCGATCGCGACGAAGTCGCCCGTGTTGCCCCGCATCGCGCCGATCAGGCTGGCGCCGTAGAACGAGCCGACCTCCACGTAGCTCTCTCCCGGCCCGAGCAGGGACGCCGACAGGTTGAGCAGCGCGAGGACGTTCTCGGTCGCGAGGTTGGGGATTCCGCCGATGACGTCATCGAACCTGCGTCCACGCGGGATCTCGGAGCGGGGGTAGTCGTCGAAGAGCCCGGGAAGCTCAGCGGCGAAGCGATCGACGTCCACGGAGGACGGAATCTAGCGGGCGGGTGTTGAGCACGTCCGTGGACGCCGCCCAGCCGCGCCGGGCAGTCGCGACCGACAGCTCCATGTTCTCGAGGCCGCGTACGGAGTGCGCGTCCGTCGAGCAGACGATCGTCACACCCGCCTCGACCGCCTGGCGCACGTAGACGTCTCGGAGGTCGAGCCGGTCGGGCAGGCCGTTCACCTCGAGCGCCACGCCCTCCTCGAGGGCGACCTCGATCAGCCGGTCCACGTCGAGCTCGTTCTCGGGCCGGCGGTTGATGTAGCGGCCCTTGGGGTGCGATAGGCAGCGGACGGAGGGGTTGCGGAGAGCCTCCTCGACGCGCTTCGTCTGCTCGCGCTGCGGCAGGCGCTGGCCACCGTGGACGCTCGCCTGGACCCAGTCGAGCTCGGCCAAGATCGAGTCGGACAGGTCGAGCCGCCCGTCCGGGAGGATGTCGCACTCGGTGCCGCGGAGGACTCGGAAGGGAGCCAGCGCCTCGTTCACATCCGCGATCTCGAGTGCCTGCCGGCGCAAATCGTCGGCGGTCAGTCCTCGCACCGCGCCGACGGCGGGCGTGTGGTCGCAGATCGCGAGGTAGTCGTAGCCGTGCGCGATGGCGGCGAGCGCCATCTCCTGGACGGTGGCGGTGCCGTCCGACCAGGTCGTGTGCGCGTGCAGGTCGCCGCGGATCTGCGCGAGCTCGACGAGCGGCGGCGGCTTGCCTCTGAAGGGTGCCTCCCGCAGCTCGGGCGGGCAGTACGGGATTCCGAGCGCGCTGTACACGCCGCTTTCGTCAGGCGCATCCGGCAGCGGCTCGAGCGCGGCGATGTACTCGGCGGAGCCTGTCGCTCGGAGAAGCTCGCTGCCGAAAGCCGCCGGCGCCGCGACGACGAGCTCGACGGGCGCTCCCTCGACGGTGACGCCGTACGCACGGCGCTCGGAGCGTTCCAGCACCGACACGATCGGCGGCAACGCCTCGAACGCGGCCAGTACCGGCCGCGGGTCGTCGGCGGCGACGACGACGGCGAGCCGCTCGCTCGAGTCGCGGTATCGCCGCGGGTCGCCGGCAGGCGTGCCGCCCAGCGGCTCGGCGATCTCAGCGAGCACCCGCCGGGCGCGGTGGAGCAACATCCCCCGCGCCGGACGCGGCTCGTCCTCACGGGCGAGGGCGGCGAGCAGCTTCGCCTCGGTGGACGGACCGATCCCCGGGACCTCCCGCAACCGCCCCGCGGCAGCCGCCTCGCGCAGCTCCGCGGCTGTCCGGATCCCCAGCGTCTCCGCGATCTGTACCGCCCGACGGGCGCCGATGCCCAGATACAGGCCGAGACCGACGAGGTCCGGGGAAACCTGCCGCTCGAGCTCCTCGAGCTCGGCGATCTCACCGGTCTCGACCAGCTCTTCCAGGCGCCGCCCGATCCCCGCGCCGATTCCGCGCAGCTCGCGCACCCGGCCGGCGCGGATCAGTTCGGCGACCGGCGCCTCCGTTGACCGGATCAGCTCCGCTGCGCGGCGGTACGCACGAGCCGAGTAGGGATTCGCCCCGGCGAGCTCGAGCAGCGTGGCGAACGAGTCGAGCCGCGCCGCGATCGCCTTGTTCTCGAGATGCTGTTCCTCCACGGCGGTAGTCTCACCGCCGCCGCTCGTCCTAGGCAGACGTCAGCGGGCGCGCTCGTCGCAGCGCTTCGGCCAGCGCCTCGGGGCGGATCGGTTTCGCGACGTAGTCGTCCATGCCTGCGTCGAAGCAGGCGTCGCGGTCCTCCTGCAGCGCGTTCGCGGTCATGGCGACGATCCGTGGACGTTCCGCGGGCGGCCACCGCTCGCAGATCCGGCGCGTCGTGTCGAGGCCGTCAAGTTCGGGCATCTGAACGTCCATCAGCACGACGTCGTAGTGCTCCCGCTCGAGGGCGGTCAGCGCCTCGAGCCCGTTGCCGACGACATCGGCTCGGTACCCGAGCTTCCCGAGCAGTGCGAGCGCGACCTTCTGGTTCACGGCGCTGTCCTCGGCCAGCAGGATCCTCAGCGGCGACACGTCCGCGGCTGGGTCGTCTTGTCGCGGGGCCTCCTGGTCGCCGTCCCGGCCGGCGAACACGCGCATCAGCGCGTCGTAGAGCTGGGACGCCTTCAGTGGTTTCGCCAGCTGAGCCGCGAACTCGCCGGCCTCTCGAGCCTGCGGCAGCCGCCCGAGCGAGGTCACGAGCAGCAGCGGCAGCTCCCGGGCGCTCAGGCGGCGCCGGATCTCACGCGCGAGCTCTTGCCCGTCCATCTCGGGCATGACGAGGTCGAGAACCGCGACGTCGAAGTGCTCGCCCGCTTCGATCAGCGCGAGCGCGCGGGTCGGGCTCTCCGTTGCGACCGTCTCCATGCCCCACGACTGCGTCTGCCGGCTGATGATCTCCCGGTTCGTGGCGTTGTCGTCGACGACCAGCAGACGCCTGCCGGCGAGCTGCGGCTGGGTGCCGTCGAACAGCGCCCGTTTCGGAGCGTCGGCCTCCTGGGCCGTGAAATCGATGTAGAAGGCGGACCCCTTCCCCTCCTCGCTCTCCGCAGACAGTGTGCCGCCCATCAGCTCGACCAGGCGTTTCGAGATAGCAAGGCCGAGGCCGGTCCCGCCGTAACGACGCGTGGTCGACGCGTCGACCTGGCTGAACGACTCGAACAGGTTCTCCATCCGGTCCGGCGGGATCCCGATACCGGTGTCTCGGACGGTCAGGTGAACGCGATGCCACCCCGGCGTCGCCGGCTCGGCATCGAGATCGACGACGACCTCTCCCGCGTCCGTGAACTTGACGGCATTCGAGAGCAGGTTGAGCAGCACCTGCCGCAGCCGCGCCGCATCGCCCGAGATCGCTCGGGGGACGCTATCGCCGACCAGCCCGCCGAGCTCCAGGCTCTTCTCCGCGGCGCGCGGGGCGACGATGTCGAGGGCCTCTTCGACGCACGCCCGAGGGTCGAACGGCTCGCGCTCGAGCTCGAGCTTCCCGGCCTCGATCTTCGAGTAGTCGAGAATGTCGTCGATCACGTGCAGGAGCGCGTCTCCGCTCGAGCGCACGACCTCGGCGAACTCGCGTTGCTCCGGCGTCAACTCGGTGCCGAGCAGCAGGCCTGTCATTCCGATCACGGCGTTCATCGGAGTCCGGATCTCGTGGCTCATCGTCGCCAGGAACGCGCTCTTTGCCTGGGTCGCCGCCTCCGCCTCCTCGCGTGCCTGCTGGAGCTCGGTGATGTCGTGGTAGATCCCGAGGAAGCCGACCCGCTCGCCGTCGGCGGTGAGCGGAACGAGCATCAACTCGACGTCGACCGGGGTGCCGTCCTTCCGCCTGCGATGGGTGATGCGGTGGGCGCGGCCCGTCGCGACCGCTTCCTGCGTGATCTCTCGGCCCTCGTCGCGCTGTTCGTCGTGGAAGACGAGGTCGTCGATCTGGTGGCCGACCGCTTCGTCGGCCGTGTAGCCGAACAGCGCCCCGGCGGCCGGGTTCCACCCGGTGACGCGCTCGTCGGCGTCCATCTCGATCACCGCGACCGGGCTGATCCCGACGAGCGACTCGAAGTACTGCTTCTGGCGTGCGATCTCGGCGAAGAGGCGGGCGTTCTGGATCGCGACGCCGACGTTCGCCGCCAGGGTGGCGAGCAGGCGCGTGTCGGCCTCGCCGTACACCCCTTCGTCCTCGGTGCTCTGGACGCTGATCACGCCGATCGCGCGGTCGCCGGCCCAGATCGGCACGCCGAGGTACGACTTCGCCGGGGTCCCGACGACGAGGTGCCCGTCGCTCTCGGCGGTGTCCAGGAGCAACGGCTCGCCCGACTCGATGATTCTCGACGTAAGACCTTCGCCGTAGCGCAGCGGGGGATCGTTCGACCGCTCCCCTGCCTCCACGGAGTAGGGGAACTCGATCAGGCCGGTGGCCTCGTCGTGCAGTGCGACGTAGGCAATGTCGGCGCCGAAGGTTTCGCGGATCCGCTCGCCGACGAGCTCGATCAGCGCGTCGAGGTCGAGCTGGCTGGCGAGCGCCTGCCCGACGCTGTTCACCGTCCCGAGCTCGGCGACCCGCTGCCGCGTCTCGTGGATGAGCTGCGCGTTCTCGAGCGCGACGCCAAGGCTCCCGGCGATCGTCGCGAGCAGCTGCTGGTCGGACGGGCTGAAGGCGTGCTCGCGGTCGAGGTTCTGGATCGAGATCACGCCGGTCGCCCTGCCGCCGACCACGAGCGGCTGGAAGATGGCCGAGCCGTTCGACGTCTCGCCGACGACGGCCTCCGGGTTGCCGTACTCGACGATCGCGTCCGCGATGTTCTCGTGGATCGCGAGGGGCTCCCGCGTCTCCATGACGTGCCTGCGGAAGCCGACCACCGGCATCGTCACGTTCGGGAACCGGACGCCGCGCTCGATCTGGTAGACGAAGCGGATGAGGCCGGCATCCCGGTCGTGCACGCCGATGTCGACGACCTGGGCGTCGAACACTTGGCGAAGCTTCTCGCCGACCATGTCGTAGATCGCCTGCTGGTCGAGCTCGCCCGCGATCGACTCCTGGACGCTGTTGATAACCGCCAGCTCGGCGACCCGCCGCCTCGTCTCGTGGACGAGCCTTGCATTGTCGAGCGCCACGCTGAGGCTGCCGGCGATCGTGCCGAGGAGTTGGACGTCCGAGTCGCTGAAGGCGTACTCGCGGTCGAGGTTTTGGAGGGAGATCCAGCCCCTACCCTTGCCACCGACTACGAGCGGCATCCAGAGTGCTGACTTCGGTTTCTCGCCAGAGAGGACTTGCAATCCGAGCCGCTCGAGCACCTCGTCGGTCACCTCGTTGACGAGTAGCGGCTCCTGTTCCTCGAGCAGTGTCCGGCGATAGCCCACGACGGGTACCGGCGGGAACTCGAGGGGCTGCCCGCGTTCGATGTGGTACGGGAGGTGGATCAGGCCGTCCCTCTCGTCGAGGACGGCGATCATGACGACTTGAGCGTCGAAGACGTCGCGAATCTTGTCGCCGACAACGTCGTAGATCGCCTGCAGCTCAAGCTCGCCTGCGAGTGCGTCCTGCACGCTGTTGATCAGCGCGAGCTCGGCTACCCGCTGCCTCGTCTCGTGGACGAGGCGCGCGTTCTCGAGCGCGACGCCGAGGCTCGCGGCGATCGTGCCGAGGAGTTGGACGTCGGAGTCGCTGAACGCGTGCTCGCGGTCGAGGTTCTGGAGCGAGATCCAGCCTCTGCCCTTGCCGCTGACGACGAGCGGCATCCAGAAGGCTGATTTCGGTATACCACCTGAGACGACCTGCATTCCAAGCCGCTCGGCCGTCTCTTCGGTCATCTCACCGATGATCAGCGGCTCCTGCTGCTCGAACAGCGTGCGGCGGAAGCCCACGATCGGCATTGGCATGTCCTGAAGGCGTTTTCCGCGCTCGATCGTGTACGGGAAGTGGATGAGCCCGTCGCTCTCGTCGAGGACGGCGATGTCCACGACCTGGGCGTCGAAGACCTCCTGGATCTTGTCGCCGACGACGTCGTAGATCGCCTGCAGCTCGAGTTCGCCGGCTAGGGCGTCCTGGACGCTGTTGATCAGCGCGAGCTCGGCGTTCCGCTGGCGGGTCTCCTGGACGAGGCGCGCGTTCTCGAGCGCGACGCTCAGACTGCCGGTGAGCGTCGTCAGCAGCCGGACGTCGCTCTCCGAGAACGCGTTCGTCCGGTCGAGGTTCTGCAGAGAGATGCGCCCGCGAACGTCCTCGCCCGAGAACAGCGGTGCGGCGAGCACCGACAAGGGAGGCTCACCCTGCACCACCGGCGAAACCCCGCCGCGTTCCCGATCCCAGGCCGGAATGTCGTTGACCAGGATCGGCGCCTTCGTCTCGAGGAGTAGCAGCGTCGTCGGCGAGTTGGTAATCGGGACGGGCTCGTCGGGAAATCGGACGCCCCGTTCGATCGCGTACGGGAAGTGCATGAGGCCCTCGGTCTTGTCGAAGATGCCAATGTCGACGACCTGGGCGTCGAAGATCTCCTGGATCCTGTCGCCGACGACGTCGTAGATCGACTGCGAGTCGAGCTCGCCTGCGATCGCCTCCTGGACGCTGTTGATCAGCGCGAGCTCGGCGTTCCGCTGCCGGGTCTCGTGGACGAGGCGCGCGTTCTCGAGCGCGACGCTCAGGCTCCCGGCCAGTGTCGTCAGCAGGCGCTCGTCGGCGTCGGAGAAGGCGTGCTCGCGGTCGACGTTCTGGAGCGAGATGGAGCCGGTCACGCGGCCGCCGACGGCGAGGGGCACGAAGAGCGCCGATTTCACGGGCTCGCCCACGTGCACCCAGGGGTTGCCGTATTGCTCGGCCAGCTCGCGGCTGTTCTCGGAAATCATCAACGGCAGCCGCGTCTCCAACACGTGCCTGCGGAAACCGACCAACGGCATCGGCTCGTCCGCGAATCGGATGCCGCGCTCGATGATGTACGGGAAGTGGATCAGCCCGGCCGCCTCGTCGTAGACCGCGATGTCGACCACCTGTGCGTCGAAAACCTCCTGGATCCTGTCGCCGACGACGTCGTAGATCGACTGGAGGTCGAGCTCGCCGGCAAGGGCGGACTGGACGCTGTTGATCAGCGCCAGCTCCGCGTTCCGCTGCCGGGTCTCCTCGATCGCCCGGGCTCGTGAGAGAGCGGCGCCGACGTGCTGGCCGACGAACGCAAGCAGGTCACGGTCCTGCTCGGTGTACTGGTGGCGCGCGGAGTACGACTGGACGACGAGCGCGCCGATTGCTTTGCCTTCCGCGTGCAGCGGAACGCCAATCCAGCTGGCCTCTTCCGTCACCACCCCACGCAGCTCGACCTCCTTCTGCTCGATCAGCGCTTCGAACCGCTCGTACGGCACGAGCTGTGGCTTCCCGGTGCGGAGCATCCAGGCGGTGACTCCCCGGGCGTTGCCTTCGCCGATCGCCTCCCACTTGTTGGGGTCGGGAAGCTCAAAGTCCATCACGTCGCGGTAGTAAGGCCAGTTGACGAGCTGGCGATCCTCGTCGTACAGGCTGATGTAGAAGTTCTCCGCATACATCAGCTCGCCGACGATCGTGTTGACCGCGGCGTAGAACTCCTGCAGGTCCTGCGCGGCACCGGCGAGCTCCGCGATCCGGTAGAGCGCGTCCTGGACCTTCGCGGTGTCCCGGGTATCGGTCATGCCACTGAGTAGACGTTGACCGGCTGTGTCTTCCCCGCGAGCAGCAGCTCGCCCTGCGGCTCGAGCTGGATCTCGCCGTTCAGCCCGTCGCGGGTGTTCTCGTCGATCAGGATCGGTTGCCGGATCACCTTCGTG
>JBKPPY010000047.1:0-24486 GCA_046733845.1 Actinomycetota bacterium
GTCGTCCACTCCTCCGATCGGCTGGATCACGAGGACGACTCGCTGCGGCACCTCGATCGGCGAGCAGAACGCGCGCGGCGTCTTCTTTTCGCGCTGCTCGACGTCGAGCTCGACGTTCTCCTGTCCGTAGAGGTCGACGCCCAGGTCGGCCAGAGTCGCCTCCAAGGCAGGCAGCATCCGGTCGCCGGGGAAAGAGGGATCCCACTCGGGCGCGCGGAACACGCGCGCGACGTCGTAGCGCTGCGCCTCGGCGAGGCCGATGCCGACCCGGTTGCGGAAGAGCTTGTCGCCGGCGTCCTCCCACATCCGCTCGGACGCGTCGAGGAAGGCGCGGCACTGCTCGCCCATCTCGTCGAGCCTGAACCCGAAGCGGCGATGGAGCTCGACGTAATCGAGCGCCCCCAGCGCGTGAACGGCGTCGGTAACCACCTGCACTGCCTCGAGCTCGAGCGGCAGCAGTTGTTCTTCGGTGAGAGCGTTCCGGGCCTGCTCGAGCCGCCTGCGCTTGTGCCGGTCGGGCTCGTTCGCGATCGTCGGGCGCAGCATCCGGAACGGAATCTCCTCGCCGTCCACGGTCGCGGTCAGTTCGGCCTCCAGGTTCGCGGAGCGCTCGTCGTACTCGCGCGTCAGGTTGCCGAGGTAGCCCTGACAGGCGAAACGCCAGAGCTCGCGGACGCGCCGGTTGCTGTCTACCGCGGCGCCGACCCGGTTCGCCTGCTCCAGGCTGGTCAATTCCGCGAACTGCTCGTAGATCGGGACGAGGTCGAGCGAGTCCTTGTGCCCTGCGTAATGCAGGTAGTACTCCTCGTCGATCGCCGCGATGAAGCGGTCCGCCTGGTCGCGGTAGTCGTCGAGCTCGCGTGGGGTCGGCACTGCCGCCATCCGGGGTGGCCTAGGATACCCGCGTGCGGCGGATCAGCATCACGACCGAGCGCAAGACGCAGCTCGTCGATATCACGGAGCAGGTTGAAGAGGCGCTCGAGGGGACGAACGGCGCGGCAGCAGCGCTCGTCTACGTCCCGCATACGACCGCGGGCGTGACCATCAACGAGGGGGCAGACCCGCTCGTCGCCCGCGACCTCGAGGCCGCCCTCCAGAAGATCGTCGACGACGGTTGGCCCTGGCAGCACGTCGAGGACCCGGACGGTCCGAATGCGCCGTCGCACGTGCGCGGCTCGCTGATCGGCCCGCAGGTGCTCGTCCCGATCGACGGCGGCAAGCTCGGCCTCGGCCGCTGGCAGGGGATCTTCTTCTGCGAGTTCGACGGCCCGCGCGAGCGGAACGTCTTCGTGACGACGCTGAGCTGAACGCCTAGCGGACGATTCGCCGAACGAAGCGCGCGACGACGATTCCGGCACCGGCAAGTGTCGCACCTGCGAGCGCGATCACGTTCGTCGCCATGCAGCTGCGGCAGACGCCGCAGCATTACTGGGCGGCCGGCGTCAGGTCCGGAACCCGGTTGAGGTGCGGGAGCGCACGGCGCTGCGCCTGCTCGAGCATCACGCCCATGTGTAGCGGGTGGATACGCTCCGGCAATGGCTGCGCCCGTCGCCAAGGGAGACGAGCTCGAGCTGCGCGTCGACTCGCTCGCCTACGGCGGGAACGGCGTTGCGCGGCTGAACGGGTTCGTCGTCTTCGTCCGGCGCGGGTTGCCCGGGGACACCGTGCGCGCGACCGTTACGAAGGTCAAGCGCGGCTTCGCCGAAGCGACTGCGACCGAGGTGGTGACGCCGGGGGCGCCGCGGGTGGACGCGCCGTGCGCCCACTTCCCCGCCTGCGGCGGCTGCCGCTTCCAGGACCTCGCTTACGAGGCGCAGGCGGCGGCGAAGCAGGAGCAGGTGCGCGACGCCCTCGTCCGCTTGGGCCGGGTCGCCGATCCGCCACTCGAGGACATCCTCCAGGCGGAGTCGCAGTTCCACTACCGGAACAAGCTCGAATACTCGTTCACCGACACGCCGAGGGGCGCCGGGCTCGGGTTCCACCGCGCCGGTCGCTGGGACGAGGTGCTCGAGATCGAGCGCTGTTGGCTGACCACCGAGCTCGGCAACGCGATCCGAGAAACCGTCCGCGAGTGGGCGCAGGAAGAAGGGTTGCCGGCGTTCGACCAGGCCACTCACACCGGGTACCTCCGCCACCTGGTCGTCCGCGAGGGGCGGAACACCGGCCAGGCGCTCGTCCAGCTCGTCACCGCGCCGGGCGACCTCCAGGGCGCGGACCGGCTCGGCGACGCGCTGCGCACACACCCCGAGGTGCGCTCGATCCACTGGGCGGTGAACGACTCACCGGCGGAGGTAACCAACCTCCCGACGAACCTGCTCTGGGGCGAGGAGGCGATCGAGGAGGAGCTGCTCCGGCTCCGCTACCGGGTGCGCCCGACCGCCTTTCTCCAGACCAACACCGCGCTGGCCGAGCGCCTCTACGAGCTCGCGATCGACTACGCCGGCCTCACGGGGGAGCAGACGGTCTACGACCTCTACTGCGGGATCGGGACGATCGGGCTGTCGATGGCCGCTCGGGCACTGACCGTGTGGGGGGTGGAGGTGTCAGAGGAGTCCGTCGCCTGCGCGATCGAGAACGCCGGCCTGAACGGGATCTCGAACGCGGCCTTCTTCGCCGGCGAGGTCGGCCGCTCGCTCGAAGAGCTCGCCGAGCGGGCCGGGCTGCCCGACGTGGCCGTCGTCGACCCGCCGCGCGCAGGACTGTCGGGCAAGGCGCTCCGCGCCCTCGCGCAGCTCGACGCGCCGACGATCGTCTACGTCTCGTGCAACCCGACCACGCTCGCCGGGAACGTCAAGGATCTCGTTGCCGACTGGGGCTACCGGCTTGTCCGGGTTCGGCCGGTGGACATGTTCCCGCACACGCCGCACGTCGAGAGCGTGGCGCTGCTCGAGAGAGTCTGACCGCGGGTTCGCTCATTCAGCAGCGAGCCGGACTGCTCGGACGTCTCCGTGCCAGAGGCGCAGGTTCGGCGTCGCCGCCCCTTCGACGGCGAGGGCCGCAGCGGCATCGGGCCCGAGGTCGAGGTCGGCAATCCAAACCGGCTCGTCGTCGCGGCTGGACCGGTCCGCTCCGATCCCGAGGCCGCGGCACTTGAGCTCGGCCTCGTAGCGCGTCCAGAGGCGGAGGAACTCGCGCTGCCGGTCCGGGGGACCGAGCTGCTCCACCCGACGGGCGCCCTCCTCGCCGAGCACCTGCCGTGCCAGCGCCACGGCGTCGACTGGTCGGTCGCCGAACTCGATGTCGATGCCGACCGCCCTGTCGAGCGTGAAGGCGAAGAGGGCCAGCTCTCCAGAGTGCGAGATGTTGAAGTGCAGGGGCGAGGGTGGTTCCAACTCGGGCTTGCCGTGCGGACCGGGCGCGAACCGCAGCGTCTGCGGATCAGCGCCGAGGTAGGCGCCGGCGAGGATCCGCAGCAGGCCCCGGGCTTGCTCCCACCGGCGCCTGTGGACGTCCTCGCGGAAGCGAGCGGCGCGTTCCTGCTCGTCGGGCGTGAGCAGATCTGCGACCGGATCGGCGCTGTCGGCGAGATCGACCCGCCAGACGTCGACGACGCCGTCAGCGAGCTGCGGCCGCGACGAGGGTCTCGTCCAGACGGCTGGCGTCTCCATCCAAGGGTCTCTCCAAACGTAGTCGGGTCTCCGCAGGTCGGCAAGGACTTCCTAGGATTGCCCGCATGCGCATCTGCCTGATGATCGAGGGCCAGGAGGGCGTCTCGTGGGACGAGTGGGTCGCGCTCGCCGGTGCCTGCGAGGAGCACGGGCTCGAGGGGCTCTTTCGCTCGGATCACTACCAGTCGGTCTTCGCCGCCACCGGCCGCGGCTCGCTCGACGCCTGGGCGACGCTGGCCGGCCTCGCCGCAGTCACCGAACGGATTCGCCTGGGCACGATGGTCACGCCCGCCACCTTCCGGCGCCCGTCGATCCTCGCGCGGATGGTCGCCACCGTCGACCACATCTCCGGCGGCCGGGTCGAGCTGGGTCTCGGCGCGGGCTGGAACCGGGCCGAACACGACGCCTACGGCTTCCCGTTCCCCGACGTCGGCGAGCGGATCGACATCCTCGAGGAGCAGCTCGAGATCATCCACCGCCAGTGGGCCGAGGACGAGTTTTCGTTCGAGGGCCGCCACTACCGCCTCGAGCACAGCCGTGCCGAGCCGAAGCCGGTTCAGCGCCCGCATCCGCCGATCGTGCTCGGCGGTGCCGCCGGGCCGCGTGTCGCGCATATTGCTGCCCGCTGGGCCGACGAGTACAACACGACCTTCTCCTCGCCCGACGAGTGCCGCGAGCGGCGTGCCCGCATTGTCGCGGCCTGCGAGCAGGAAGGACGGCCGCCGATTCCCTTCTCGTTGATGACCGCGTGCTGTGTCGGCCGCGACCGGGAGGAGACGCTCGCCCGCGTGCGTCGTCGCTTCGAGCGAAGCGGTCGCAACGACGATCCCGCCGACCTGCTGGACGACGAATCCAAGCTCGTTGGGACCGTGGACGACGTCCGCTCGCGGCTCGCTGTCTACCGCGAAGCCGGAGTGGAGCGGGTCTTTCTGCAACACCTCGACCACGCCGACCTCGACATGGTGCGCCTGATCGGCGAGGAGATCGTTCCCGCATTCGAGTGAATTCTGTTGCGGCTGTCCGAAGCCTGATCTAACGTCGGCCCGTTCCCCCGGTAAAGACAGGCGATACGAACAGGAGTCCGATAATGCGTCGTACGACGATCACGGCCTTCGCGGTCATGCTGCTCGCAGCGCTGGCGCTGCTTGCGGCGGCCTGCGGCGGCGGCAGCAAGAACTCCGCCGCGACGACCGAGGAGGCCACGACCACCGAAGCGGCCACGACCGAGGCGGCCACGACCGAGGCGGCCACGACCGAGGCGGCCACGACGACCGAGGCCGCCACCACCCAGGCGACGACTACGTCGGCGCTCAGCGGTCTGGTCGCCAGTGGGAAGTGCAAGGAGCTGGTGAACCTCGGCCAGAAGCTGTCCAGCGCGCTGAACCCCGCGGGCGGCGGCTCGGTGAACCTCAAGCAAGAAGCGGATGCGCTCCAGGACTTCGCCAAGGATGCGCCGTCCGACGTCAAGGCCGACTTCCAGACGTTGGCTGACTACGTCTCGAAGATCGCCGCCGCGTACCCGAAGATCACTCCGGGTCAGGCGCCGGATGCAGCGGCGCTGCAGAAGCTCCAGAAGCTCGGGCAGAGCCTTCAGAAGGACGCTGCCAAGGTGCAGGCGGCGTCGCAGAACATCGCCACCTGGGCGACGAAGAACTGCCACGCATAACAGCTGAGCGACGGGGACGGCCGCTACGGGCCGTCCCCTCGCCTGCGCAGCTGCCCCCAGATCAGATCTGCGTTCGGGACGAGGAAGCCGATCGAGAGCGCGGGGAGCGCCGGGAGACCGGCGACGTCCGCCCAGACGGTGATCACGATCGTCAGGCCGAGAGCGGCGACCATCGCCAGCCACGTCCAGCCGGGCCGAAGCCGAAACCGCACGGCGGCTGAGAGGTAGAGCGCGAAGAAGAGCACGTCGGGGATTCCAAGACGCGGATCGTCGGATTCGTGGGGCAGGGCCCAGTAGACCGAGAAGTAGGTGAACACGTTGGAGTGGTGCTCGACGATGTTCCCCGTCGGTCCTCGGAAGACGGAGTAGGCGTCGACAAACGGGACGATTGCCGCGACGACGACCAGGAGCACGAGCTCCTCGAACAGGTTCAGGAACCAGAAGGCGAAGAAGGTGATCGCCCCGAGCTTGGCCGCGTTGGCGAGCACCTCGAGGTCGCCCGCCTCGGCCAGGATCGCGACTGCGGCCAGAGCTGCCGCGAGTGCGAGGAGACCGCGTGCACGCGCGAGCGGCAGGACGATCCAGTCGAAGACGAACGCGCCGGGGATCAGCACGAACGCGAGTAACGCCACCTCCCACCAGAGCGGAAGGAGCGGGATCGAGTCGGCGGAGAAGTACCAGGCAGCTCCGGCCGCCAGCCACGCCGCGAGCGCGAGTGCCCGCGAGCGGCTTAGTAGGGCGGGAGCTCCGCCCACCAGGAGCCGAGCACCTTGAACGCGTTCCAGAACGCAGTCTTCGCCGGCGAGTCGTCCAGCGACGCGTCGATGTCGGGGACGACAACTGCCTCGACCGTCGGGGTGAGCTGCTGGAGTTCGCCGAGTGGCGGCCCGAGTTCGGCCGCGAGTGGGAATTCCAGGTCGTTCAAGAAGATGCGTGCGTCTTCGCCCATGACGACCACGAGCTTCGGCTGGACGATGTGCAGCTCACGCGTGAGCCAGCCGCGCGCCTCGTCGTCGGCGGCTCCGTCGGCAAGCTTGACGCAGTTCGTCCCGTACACCGCCATCGGGTCGACGTGGAGGCGCTGGAGCGACTTCAGGATCGCCTGGCCCGAGCGCCCGAAGAAGGCGACGCCTTCCTGGACCTCCGAGGGCTGCGGATGGTGCTTGAGCAGGAAGATGTCGGCGAGCGGATGTCCCGAGCCAAGCACCGGGACCGAGACGCCGCCGGCGCCGCGCGCGATCTCATCTCCGAGTTCGTTGATCTCGGAGATCGCTTTCTGCAGGTACTTCTCGTGGATCTCGTCGGCGGGCACAGCAGTCACGTGTGGCACCGTCAAAGTTCTCCTCTAGCGGACCCTTTCCTTGGCTTGGGCCGCCCACTTCTGGACCTGCTGGACGATGAGCGACTTCGGCCGGCGGAGGATTTCCGCGCTCCGCAGGCTGACCAGGAACTCCTCCGGGTCGCTGAACGCCCGCATCTTGACCGCGCCGCTGCCGACCCCGAGCAGCACGTGGGCGTCCGAGCCCGCGCCCATCGTCAGGTCGTACTTGCGCGCAAACCGCAGCGCCTCGTCGTTGAAGGTCTCCCTGATCAGGCGGGCGTTGTAGACCTCGAACACGTCGATGTCCGCAAGGTGCCGGTGCAGGGTCCGCGCGTCCGGAACCGCGTGTCTCCGGTCGAACGGGTGGGGGAGGTAGACCAGCCCGTCCTGGGCGCGAATCGCAGCGATCGTCTCCGCGAACGAGAGCCCGCGCGGGATCTCCTCCCGCAAGAAAAGGCCGATCACCTCGCCCTGCGTGTCCGTCTTCACCTCCTCGCCTGGGATGACGACGAGGCCCCGACCGCGGGCCAGCTCGACCGCCTCCCGGGCACCGCCGATCCGGTTGTGGTCGGTGATCGCGATCGCCCCGAGCCCGATCGACTCCGCGTGGTCGAGCAGCTCGCCTACCTCGGTCGAGCAGTCGTGCGACCACGACGTGTGCATGTGCAGGTCGCAGGTGATCCACGGGCGGGCGGCCAACGGATCGCCGCCTGTGCGTGGGCGGCGCCGCCGCGTCAGCGAGCGGTATATATCGTCGAGCTCGGCCGCAACTGCCTCGAAGCGTTCGTCCTCGGCCTGGCCGCGCCCCTCGGAGGCAAGCTCCGTCTGCAGGGTGTCGTTCTCGGCCAGTCGGGCAACCGCTGCGGCGGCGAGCTCGGGTTGCATGTCGAGGCCGGGCGGGTCGGCGGGCGCTGTGCCCGAAGCCGCAGCCTCGAGCCGGAGCCGCTGGCTTCCGTCGATTGCAGGAACGAAGATCGATGCGTGGCGGAGGAGCTCCGCGCGCCCCGCAGCGTCGCGACCGAGTCTCGAGTGGACGCGCCCGGCCAGGCGCCGGGGAACGTAGGGCCGCCCGGAGAGCGCTCTAGTCCTCAGGAGCGTCAGCTCCCACCCGGGCAGCTCGTCGAGTATTCGAATCACGCTCCGCGCCACCGGGCGCTCGAGCCCGCGCCACTCCAGCACGATCGACCGGCTCTTCGTTCCGGGCCGGAAGAGCTTCGTGTCCACGCCCGGCGAGACGATCCGATAATCGCCCGGGAAGCGCTCGCCTGCCGCCGCGGCTACCTCGGGGGAGGAGGCAATCAGGGCGTCGATCCGCCCGAGCAGCTTCTCGCGCTGCGCCCGTCCTGGGGGGTAGCTCAACCGGTCAGGTGAGAAAAAGCTCGCGACCGAGATCGTCCGCGCCGAACGTAATGCCAGGTGCGAGAGGCTGGGTAGGCCGGGCTCGAAGCCGTGGACGACGTCGTAGTCGCCGTTCGTGAGGGCAACGGTCAGGTTGGCTCGCGACCCGACGGGAATGCCCATGCTGCTGCGCCGTGAGATCGGCACCGCAGGGCCGACGGCGATCACGTCGGCGTGGGCATCGCCGACCAGCGCTCTTCGGCCTTCGCGGAGGTCGGCCGCGCGGCTCGACGGGGCGAGGACGGTGACCGAGTGGCCGAGTTTTCGCAACTCGCCGGCGATGCCGGCGACGTGGTCGTTGACGTCGTGCGGGGCAGACCAGGCGAACGGCGTGACCAGGCAGAGCCTCACAGCCGCATCGTAGGGTCAGACCGACATCGATGAGCATCAGAGGGACAGGTCTGACAGACCTGTCCCCGATGCCGTAGTCCGGGGTCTGACCCTACCGTCGTGCCTACGCCTTCGCGGCGACCTTGGTGGTCTTGCGCGTGTGCTGCTTGATGAAGCGCTCGGTGTTCTCGCGCGCCTCGTCGTCGCGGATCTGCGCCGGCGGCGACTTCATCAGGTACGAGCTGGGAGCCTCGAGCGCACCGGCGACGCCGTTGTTGAGGGCCAGCTTCGCGAGCCGGACCGCGTCGATCACGATCCCGGCCGAGTTCGGAGAGTCCCAGACTTCGAGCTTCAGCTCGACGTTCAACGGGACGTCGCCAAAGGCCCTGCCCTCCATGCGAATGTAGGCCCACTTACGATCGGTCAACCACGGCACGTAGTCGGAAGGGCCGACGTGGACGTTCTGCGCGCCGATGTCGTAGTCGAGCATCGATGTGACTGCGTTGGTCTTCGAGATCTTCTTCGACTCGAGCCGGTCGCGCTCCAGCATGTTCAGGAAGTCGGAATTCCCGCCCACGTTGAGCTGCATCGTCCGGTCGAGGTGGACGCCGCGGTCCTGGAACATGGTGGTGAGGACACGGTGCGAGATCGTCGCGCCGACCTGGGACTTGATGTCGTCGCCGATGATCGGCACGCCGGCCTCTTCGAAGCGGCGCTGCCAGTACGGCTCGCGCGCGATGAAGACCGGCATGCAGTTGACCATCGCGCAGCCGGCGTTCAGCACCTGTTCGACGTACCACTTGGTCGCGTCCTCCGAGCCGACCGGGAGGTAGTTGACGACCACATCCGCTCCGGTCTCTTTGAGGATGCCGACGACGTCGTCGGTCTCGCCCGGAGCCTTCTCGACCACCTCGGAGAGGTACTTGCCGATGCCGTCGTGAGTCATCCCACGCGAGACCTTGATGCCGGTCTTCGGGACGTCGGCGAACTTGATCGTGTCGTTGGGGTGCGCCCAGATTGCGTCGGCGAGGTCGACCCCGACCTTGCCCGTCACGACGTCGAACGCGGCGACGAACTCGATATCGCGGATGTGATAGCCGCCGAGGTCGACGTGCATGAGTCCCGGAACGGAGTCGTCCGGGCTCGCGTCTTGGTAGTACTGCACGCCCTGGAGGAGCGAGTTCGCGCAGTTGCCGACGCCGATGATCGCGACGCGAACCTTGTCGCTCGCGGGTGTCTTGCCGTTCGACCTTCCGTTGGTGGAACTCATTGCATCCTTTCCGGTCAAGCCGAGCCGCTCGGACAGCGTCCCGACGATGAGCTCGTTCACGTTCTGCCTGCGCTCGGCCGCCCGCCGTGCGAGCCGGTCCTTCAGCGCGGGCGGCATCCGCAGGAGGACCGCTCCGCTCTCGCGGGGCGGAGACCCTTTTCGGCCGCTCGGCTCGAAGGGGACGGCGAAGCCGGCGGCGAGGTGGCCGACGGCGACGTCGTTGAAGCTGCGACCCGACTCGTTGACCTCATCGGCAAGCCGGCGCTTGAGCGCCGCAGGCATGCGGACAAAGACGTTCTTGCGGCGAGGTGCTAGCACAGCAGTGCTAGCAGTATAGTCGGTGATCCGAGCGGCGGCGCTAGTTCATGTTGATGACGCTGCCTTGGAGGTTGAGCGGGCCGCCTGCGCGGAAGAGTCCGGTTGCGCTCGTGATGATCGAAAGGTTGCCGGCCGCGTCGAACGTCGCCGTGGTGCCGGCTTGAACGTTTGCCGTGGTCCCCGCCTGCACCCTGGTGCTGCGGTCGCTCCGAATCGAGATGTCGTCGCTGCGCACGTCGAGGTCGTCGCGGGTGAGGACGATCGAGTTGGTAGACCCGTGCGCGAGGGTGATGCCGGCGTCGCTCACCGTGATCGAGTACTCGCCGTTCGGGCTCGTGAAGGTGCCCGCGAACGACTGGCCATCTGCTCCGGCAGCCCCGTTGCAGACGTACGCCGTGGATCCCGATGCATCGGTGAGCGCGGCGCCGCCGTTCGGGCAGTTCGCGTCGCCCTGGCTCAGCTGCGTCACGGTCGGGCTCACACCGTTCGTGCCGGGGTCGCCCTTCGGGCCTTCCTGGTTCCACGGGAGCGACGTCCATCCCTTGGGACAGGGCAGCTCGGAAACGACCTTCAGGTTGCCGCCGCTGTTGTAGCAACCCTGGATCACGCCGTCTGAGTCGGGGATCGCCGCCCATGCGACGCCCCTGCCAGCGCTGACGCAGCCAGTGCTCCCGCCGCTGCAGCGACGAAGTCGCGCTTGGTCATCGTGCCCCTCCCTGGTCGTGAGATGCCAAGCGTGTGTGCTCGGGGGAAGGGTCGCGCCGCGACGCGGCGTCCGCATCCCGCTTTCGGGCTACTCGGTCGAGCGGTCGGCGAGCTGGGAGCGCACACTCCAGATCCGCTGGAACACCGTCACCCAGGCGGTCGCCGCAAGCAAGTAGATCGCCCACTGCAGGCCGCCCCACGGGGCGAGCGCGAGGCCGATGCAGATCACGACCACGCGTTCTGCCCGAGAGCCGATTCCGACGTCGCCCTTCAGGCCCAGCGTCTCCGCCTTCGAGCGCGTGTACGAGACCAAGAACGATCCCGCCAGAGCGGCGAACGTGAACAGGAATGCGGTCTCGTTCCCGTCCCTGAAGAACGCCACGGCGATCGCGCCGAGCATGAACGCCTCTCCGATTCGGTCGGTGGTCGAGTCGAGGAACGCGCCGAAGGGCGTCGCCTTGCCCCCGGCGCGCGCTAGGGCGCCGTCGAGGATGTCCAGGATCGAGCCGATCGCGAACACGATCGAGCCGGCCCAGAAGAAGAACCACTCGTTTCGGTACTCGAAGTAGACGAGCACGGAGGCGAATGCGCAGAGCGTCACCCCGGCGGCGGTGAGCATCGAGGGCGTGACCCGCGTGCGCGCAAGCCCGGTCATCGAGCGCGAGGCGATTCGACGTGCGCCCTGCGTGTAGGTGGACTTGACGTCCACGCGGTGCGGGGTCAGGCCGCTGACGGGCGCGGGCGCAGCCGCCGGATGATCGGGCGGCGATAGACGATGAGCGCTGCCAGGAGCGCGACGACGATGCCCGCGAGGATGTCGAGCCAGAAATGGTTGCCGGTCGCCATCACGGCGAACCAGACCCACGCGGGCCAGAGGAGCCAGAGCACCTTCGCCCACCAGTGCCGGCAGACGAGCGCCAACGAGATGCCGACGATCAGCGCGTCGGCTGCGTGCAGGCTGGGCATCGCCGCGTAGGGGTTGGCAGCGAGCTGGACCAGGCCGCTGCCGTGATTCAGCGTGCCGCTGTCCGCGAGGTAGTCCCGGAAGCCGAAGGTCGGGAACATCCGCGGCGGCGCGGTCGGGACGACGACGTAGCCGATCAGGCCGATGAGGTTCGCGGTCAGGATCCAGTTCCGGAACCGGATGAACGACTCGTTCCGTCGCAGGTACACCCAGAGGAGCGCCAGCCCGACGACGGTGAACTCCGAGTTCCAGTAGGTCCAGTTCACGAGCAGGATGAGGAAGTGCGATCCGGAGACGAGGTTGGTCGCCGTCAGCTCGAACAAGTCGCCGACGCGCTCCTCGATCCGGATCACACCGAGGCCGTTCTCGAACGCCTGGGTCGGGTTGCGGTCGGCAACGCCGCGCGCCAGCTGGTACAGCCCGAGGAAGCCGAACCAGATCGCGACCTGGAGGCCGAGGTCGGCCCAACCTCTGGGCAGGTGTCTGCGTCCGGCTGCGACGATTGCGGTCATGAAACGAACTCCCGGGCGGGCATGCGGATACTAACGTCGGGAGAGGAAGGAGTCATCCCGGTCATCCCCCGATATAGGACATCTCTACCTTCGCCAAATCAGAGGTGTTCTCGGATCGCACCTCCGAGTAGCGGTCTGACCGCCTGGCCCAGATCCGGCCGATTTCCTCGTGCAGTTCGTCGTCGGACGCACCCCCTCTGAGCACTGCCCGCAGGTCGTGACCCCGGACGGCGAAGAGGCAGGTGTACAGCCTGCCCTCGGCCGAGAGCCGAGCGCGTGTGCAGTCGCCGCAGAACGGCTGGGTGACCGACGCGATCACGCCGATCTCCCCACCGCCGTCGCGATAACGCCAGCGCCGAGCCACTTCCCCCCGGTAGTTGGCTTCGACGGGCTCGAGGGGGAGCTCGGCGTCGATCGTCGCGACGATCTCGGCCGCCGGGACGACGTCGTCGAGTCGCCAGCCGTTCGAGTGTCCGACGTCCATGTACTCGATGAAACGGAGGATGTGGCCGCGCTCGCGGAAGAGCCGCGCCATCGGGAGGATGCTGTCCTCGTTCAGGCCACGCTTGACGACCATGTTCACCTTCACGGGTAGTCCGGCCTGAGCGGCGGCGTCGATTCCTTCGAGCACCCGCTCCACGGGGAAGTCCACGTCGTTCATCGCGGTGAAGACCTCGTCGTCGAGCGAGTCGAGGCTGACGGTGACGCGCTTCAGGCCCGCGTCCCGCAGGGCGAGCGCCTTCAGAGGAAGCAGCGAGCCGTTGGTCGTCAGCGTCAGGTCGAGCTCCTGGATTCCAGCGAGTTTCTCGACGAGGCGCTCCAAGTCGCGTCTCACGAGTGGCTCGCCGCCTGTGATCCTGATCTTCTCGACCCCGTGTGCAACGAAGACGCGGGCAAGCCGCTCGATCTCCTCGAAGGTGAGCAGCTCGCGTCGCTCCAGGAACTGGTAGTCGCGGCCGAAGACCTCCTTCGGCATGCAGTAGACGCAGCGGAAGTTGCAGCGGTCGGTGACCGAGATGCGCAAATCCCGCATGGAACGGCCAAAAGTGTCCGTTACGGCCACGTAACCAGACTACCCCCAGAGGTCAGACAGACGCAGTCAGGGCCGACTACGTGAAGGGTTCTGCGTTTCGTTTGGCGAAACGCCAGGAACGGAGCCGCTGCCGCTTCGCAAGACGCCGTAACAGGAGGTGCTCGGGGTCAGAGGCAACGTGCGATCGCCTGCGCGAACCGTGCCGCTGCACCTTCGGCGTACGTGAGATAGAGGGACGGCTCGGTGATCTCGAGCTCGAGCACGACCCCTGCCATCAGGTCGACCCGGCCGTACAGGAGCTCCTCACCGGCACGGGCGAGCGCGGCTTCGGCGGTCGTACGGTCGCCCGGCGCCGCGTCGGTTCCGGCCAGATCCTCGTCGAGGTAGAGGACTTCCCGCTCGCCCGCCTCGGGGAGCGGCACACGGCGTCGAACGGCGTGCGAGAAACGGCCCTCGACGTACATCAAGCCAATCTCGACCATGTCGCCGAGATAGGGCTGGACCATGGCGGTCCCGCCTTCGCGGTGGATCCGGGCGACGAGGGACTGCGCGGCGTCGGTCTCGCCGTCCTCGAAACGGGCGGACCGCCGGCCGCCGGCCGAGACCGCCGGCTTGACCACGAACGGCCCCTTCGGTGGCTCGAGGGTCTCGCCCGGGTCGACGAAGGTGGTGGGGACGACCGGGACCCCCGCGTCGGCGAGATCGGTCAGGTACCGCCGCTTGTTCGTGTTCCACTCGAGCAGGGGAGGGGGATTCAGCACGCGCGGAACCGACCGCGCCCACTCCAGAAATTCGTTACGGCGTTCCGCGTAGTCCCAGGTCGAGCGCGGCAGAACGAGGTCGTACCGCGACCAGTCGACGCCGGGTTCGTCCCAGACGGCCGGCTCCGCCGAGACGCCGACCGCCGCCAGCTCGTCGATCAGGCCCGGGAAGTCCTCGTCGCCGTCGGGGATCTCGGCGCAAGTCGCGAGCGCGACCCGGCTCATCCGGCCATGTCAGGGGTCTGACCCCGGCGCTTCCGAACCGGCCGGTGTCCCGTTTCGCAGAAGCCCTGCACGCGGCCCGACTGCACGTGCCGTGCGGACATGGCCGGGGTCTGACCCCGGCCATGTCCGAAAAGGGCTAGATGAGCCAGCTGCCGTTCTCCTGGACGACCTCGCCGTCCAGTTCGATGCGACCGCCGCTACGGAGGTCCTTGATCAGGTCCCAGTGCAGCGAGCTGACGTTCGTCCCGCCGACCTTCGGATAGCTGGCGCCGACCGCGAGGTGAATCGTCCCGGCCATCTTCTCGTCGAACAGGATGTTGCGCATCGGACGGGTGATCCCGGTGTTGCAGCCGATTCCGAGCTCGCCGATGAAGCGCGCGCCCTCGTCGAGGTCGAGCGCGGCGAGGAGCTCCGGCTCGCCCTGCTCCGCCGACGCCTCCTCGACCCGGCCGTTTCGGAACGTCAGCCTGATACCCGAAACTGGGGCTCCTTCCAGGGAGGTGGGCACGTCGAGGAGGATCGTCCCGTCGGCCGAGTCCTCGAGCGGTGAGAAGAAGAACTCTCCGCCCGGGAGATTGGTGTGCCCGTCGTCGATCAGACCCGTGCGACCGCGAAGCGACAGGTGCAGGTCCGTGTCGGCGCCGACGATCCGAACCGAGTCCGCGGCGTCGAAGCGGGCAAGGAGCCGGCGCATCCCCTCGGACTCGGCGTCCCAGTCGCGCAGGCAGGCGCCGTAGAAGAAGTCCTCGTAAGCCGCCAGCGGCATCCCGGCCTCCTGGGCGTACGCCGCCGTCGGGAACTGGCAGCCGACCCAGCGGATCTCGTCCGCCATCGTCCGCCGGAAGAACGGCGCCGACGCCTGCTTCATCAGCGCCCGGCGCTCGGCGCTCACCTCGGCAACTCCGCGCGTGTTGTCGGGAGCCTCGACCGTCACCCGAGCGTCCATATGGTCGGAGGCGTGCCGGTCGATCGGAGCGATCTCGCCGACCAGCTCGAGCGGTGCCTCTGCCGCCCAGGGCTCGTCGCACGGGAAGAGTGTGTAGTTCATCCGCATCAGCGGATACGCACCGCGGCCGGCGATCATCCGGATCAGCTCCTCGATCAGCGGCCGGGCGTCGGGCTGCGTCCGGATCAGCACCTGCCAGCCCGGCTGGACGTCGAGCGACCGCTCGACGATCAGGCGGGCGTAGTCGGTGACCCGAGGGTCTACAGCGCCCAAGCGCCGTTCTCCTGGACGACCGTGCCGTCGAGCTCGATCCGGCCGCCCTGACGAAGGTCCTTGACCATGTCCCAGTGGATGCCGCTCGCGTTCTCGCCGCCGATCTGCGGGAAGCCGGTACCGACGGCCAGATGGATCGTGCCCGCCATCTTCTCGTCGAACAGGGTGTTCCGCATGTGGCGCTGGATCCCGGGATTGCAGCCGATCCCGAACTCGCCGAGTCGCCGCGCACCCTCGTCGGTGTCGAGCGTCCCGAGCAGGAACTCCTCGTCGCTCGTCGCGGACGCCTCGACGATCGTCCCGCCCTCGAACCGCAACCGCACGCCGTCGACCTCGTGGCCGAGGTAGCAGGCTGGATACTCCGAGTAGGTGATGACTCCTTCGGCGGAGTCCTCGACCGGGGAGTAGAAGATCTCCCCGCCGGGCATGTTCGCGCTCAGGGCGTCGACCTTGCCCTGCCGCCCCGCGAGGCTGAACGTGATGTCAGTCGCGGGCGCCACGATCCGCACCGTCTCGGCCTGGTCGAAGTGCTCGGCAATCCGCTCCATCTGCCGGCGCAGCTCGTGCCAGTCGATCAGGCAGGCCCCGTAGAGGAAGTCCTCGAAGGCGGCGTGCGGCAGGCCGGCATCCTGCGCCGCCGCCGTGGTCGGGTAGTAGCAGCCGACCCACGGCTTGGTATCCCTCAGGTACGGCATGTGCGGCTCGCGGAGCGCGCTCTGCCTGGCGGCCAGCCGCTCGGCCGGAATGTCGGCCGATTCGCGGGTGTTCTCAGGTGCCAGGATCGCCATGTAGGAGTTCGCGGTCTCGATCTCATGGCGCTCGATCTCGGAGATAGTCGTGAGCAGCTCCATCGGAGCGTTGCGGAGGAAGGCACCGCCGACGCTGTCGAAGTTGAGCCGGACGAGTGCCCGCGCGTCGCGGCGGCCGAGCTCGCGCGTGATCTCCTCGATCAGCGGGCGGCCGAGCGGCTGTGACCGGACGAGCACCTGCCAGCCCGGCTTGGGGTCGATGCAGTCGACGAGAATGCGCGCGTACGCCTGGGTCCGCGGGTCCATCCGGCGGATCCTAGTCGGAGGTCACGAGTCCGAGCCGCGCGCCCACGACGGCGTCGGCGGCCCGCGCGCTCGGCGGATGGCCGGTGACTGCCTCGAGGAAGTCGTCCCGCTCGAGCGCCTGGAGCCGCACCTCCGTCTCGGCGTCGACGGTCGCCGTTCGCGGCACGTCGCGGAGGAGAGCGATCTCGCCGAACGAGTCTCCCGGTCCGAGCACTCGTCCGACCGAGCCGTCCACCGACACGCGCAGGCGGCCTGCCTCGACGATGTAAAAGCGGTCGCCATGGTCGCCCTGCCGGACGACGACCGCTCCGGCCGCGACCGTCATCGACTGGAGCTGCGAGGCGAGCCGTTCGAGCGATGGAGCGGGGAGGGGCGAGAAGATCGGGATTCGGGCGAGCAGGTCCAGCTCCGCGGGCGCGTTCGAGGTCGCGTCGATTGCGACCAGCTGACGCCACGTGAGCGCGGCCAGCGCCGGCAGCAGGGCACCTGCGACGACGAGCGACCAACGTGTCCCGACGAGGTCGATGAGCACAGGTGTCAGCGCCGCCCCGAGCCCGATTGCCGCGACGAGAATCATCTCCAGGACGCCGAACACCCGCCCGATCACGTCCGCAGGAGCCGTGCGCTGGAGAAGGGTCAGCCCGGCGACGTCGACGAGCGTGTTCCCGAGGCCGAGGACGGCGAGCGCGACCAGTGCGACCCACAGGTGCGGCCAGATGCCGATCGCGGCGAGCGGCGCACCCCAGAGCACGATCCCGAGTCCGAAGTCCGAGGCGAGCCGCTTTCGTCCGATCAGCGCAAACGCGGCCAGCGAGCCCGCGATGCCTCCTACCCCCATCGCGGCGTTGAGCAGGCCGACGGAGGAATCGCTTCGGTGCAAGAGCTCGAGGGCGGTGACGACGACGAGCACGCCGAGCGCGCCGGCCAGCAACGCCTGTGCCGCGTAGAGCCCGACGACGACGCGTAGCCGCTGATCGAGAGCGATCGCCTTGAAGCCGCCGGTGGCCTCGCGGAAGAACCCGCCGCCCGCTCCGGCCTCCCGCTCCGGCTCCTCGCGTTGCGACGTCACCGGACGGATCAACGCGACGAAGAAGGCGCCTGCGGCGAAGGCGCCCGCGGTCGCCAGCATGACCGTGCCGGGGCTCCAGAAGGCGAGCAACGACCCGCCGATCGCCGGGCCGGCGAATGTCGCGACGCTCTCGATCGTGCTCCGGACGACATTCGCGGCCGTCAGTTCCTCGGCCGTTCGTGCCAGATCGGGGAGCAGTGCAGACTCGGCCGGGAGGAACGCCGTTCCGAGGATCGAGGCCACGCCGGCGAGCGTGTAGACGAGCCACTCCGCCCCTCCGGCGAGCGCGACCGCTCCCGCACCACCGATCGACGCTGCCCGACCGAGATTCGTTACGACGAGGAATGGGACGCGCGGAAGCCGGTCGGCCATCGTCGAGGTGAAAGGCGCCGAGATCACCGCAGGGATCGCTCGCACGACCGAGACGATCCCAACGGCCTTGGCCCCTCCGACGTCGTAGGCGTAGACCGCCAGGGCGACGTTGTAGGCCCAGAGGCCCATCACGGAGCAGATCCCGGCAAGCTGAAGTCGCCGCAGCTGGGGGTTAGAGAAGTTGTCCCTGAACGCGCTCAGCGACTCGCCGAGATGCTCTCGTGCGCGGTTCATAGACCGGCGAGCATCGCAGTGCAGGTTGCGAATTGGAAGATGGTCGGGGAAGATTTCGTCAAGGCGGCCCGTCTAGTTGGGCGAACCGCGATTCGCGGCAAGGTCTCCGAAGGAGGACATCTGGTGTCGGACGAGAGAGAGAAGACCACGGCCGGGGCGAGCGACGAGGGCGACGTCGAGGCGCACAAGTACACGACCGGCAAGACGACCACCGGCAAGACGACCAGCGGCGCGAGCGACGAGAGTGAGGAGAACGACGTCGAGGCGCACAAGTACACGACCGGCAAGACGACCACCGGCAAGACGACTACCGGCTAGTCCAACCACCTTTCGGTTCGAACCGAACGAGCCCGGTCACCGGGCTCGTTCCCGTTCTACAACGACGTCAGTAGGGCGGCGAGCGCGTCGAGCAGCCTCTGCGCCTCAGGTTGCGCCTCTTCCTCCAGCGTCGACAATGCGGTTGCCAGTCGGGCCACCGCGCTGAGGCGCCCGTCCCCGGCGAGGGTCGCCTCGGCGTCCCTGGCACGCTGGAGCAGGTCGAGGGCGATCGCCGCCTGGGAGGCGAAGAGCCCGAGCAGCTCCATCTCCTCGAGCGTGAACCGCGACTGCCGGTCGAGCACCTCAAGCACGCCGAGCGCCTGCTCGTCGTGGAGGAGCGGCACGGCCATCAGGCCCTGCGGGACGTAGCCGGTTCCCTCGGCGACGTCCTTCGCGAACCGGGGATCGCGCGCGACGTCCTCGATCACGAGCGGCGTGCGCGTCGCGAGCACCCAGCCGGCCACGCCGGTTCCGGCGGGAAAGCGCTGCCCGAGCAGGTTCTCCTCGCCCTCCCCGACGACCGCCTCGAAGACGAGCTCGTTGGTGTTCTCGTCCAGGAGCAGGATCGAGGAGGCCTTGGCCGCGAAGATCGCACGGGCGACTTCGACCACGGAACGAAGGAGTGTCCGGAAACGCTCCTCCGAGCCGAGGGCCGCGGCCGCGACTGCCGCGTTCAGGTCGGTCGTCTCGGTCATCGGTTGCCTCCCACGTTCGACGAGGTCAGGTGCAGCACGCTCTTCAGCTGGAACGGGGTCAGCTCGGGGTGCTTGGATCGGACAAGCGCACAGATCGCGCTCACGTGCGGCGTCGCAAAACTGTTGCCGGATGCGCTCAGCACCTCGCCGCCGAGCCAAGCGACTTCGACGTCGACGCCGCGGGCGAAAAACTCGACCGGCGGATTCGGGTTGTAGTAGAGCGCCATCGGGTCGGGGTCCTCGTGGCTGCCGACGGAGATCACCGACGAGAAGCGCCACGGATAGCTCTCGACCGGCATGTTGTGTGCGGAGGCGACGAGTACCGTCCGCTGGAAGTAGGCGGAGTCGGCCAGCTCGTGGAGGACTGCCGCATAGTCCTTCTTCGTCGTCGACAGGCTCATGTTCACGACGTCGAAGCCCTGCTCGATCGCGTAGCGGAGTCCGAACAGCAGGATGTTCCCGCCGCCGGTGAAGCCCGGCCCGAGTACCCGCACGCTGTGGATCTCGGCGTCGGGAGCGAGCGAGCGGACGATTCCTGCACAGGCGGTCCCGTGCCCGCACACGTCGCCCTCGAGGTCGGTGGCGACGAAAGCGACCCCGTCCTCGTCCTTCGAGACGGCGACGGCGCTCTCGACGTGCCCGACCAGGGGGTGCGAGGCGTCGACGCCGCTGTCGAGGATGCAAACGCTCACGCCCTTGCCGGTCGCGCCGCCCCATGCCCATTCGCGCGTGATCTCCGCCGGCCAGTCGGTCTCGAGCGCGATCGCCTCGGCCGCGCCGGCGGGGAGGCTCCAGGCCGGAAGCTCGCTCATGCGGGCACCGGCCGCTCCCCGAGTGCCTCCAGCCGGGCTCGCGCATGGGCCGCGCCGAGAACATTGCCCTTCGCCTCGAAGAGTTCGATCGCCTCTTCGAGGGCGGTTGCCGCCTCCCCGTTTTGCCCGGCGGCGCGCAGGATCTCCGCGAGGACGAGCCGGGCGTCGGCCTTCGCCGTCGGGTCGTCGGTGCCGTCGGAAAGCCGAACCGCTTCATTCGCGGCCTCCTCGGCCGCAGCGCGCTCGCCTCGATGCGCGAAAAGGAGTGCCTGCGGCTTCCGCCAGGCGATCTGCGACTCGATATCCACTTCGTCGGTCGTCAGCCGGCTTCGCTCGATCCACTCTTCGACCTCGTCGAACGTGCGGCGCGCGCACAAGCACTCCGCCAGATATCCCATGCTGCTCGAGTTCGTCCCCTTCATGCCGGCGTGTTCGCCGCAGTCGATCTCGCCACGCAGGGCATTCTCTGCGGCCTCGAGGTCGCCGTCGTACTTCTCGAGGTCCCACGTCTGTTGGCCCCAGTAGATGTTCCACGACCCGAGTTCTCGGGACCGTTCGCGGCCTGCTTCGACTAACGCTCGTCCCTCGGCGATGCGGCCGAGCCTGCCGACGACGGCTCCCTGCCGCGCCATCAGCGTCGGGTAGGTCCGCAGCATCCCCGTCTCTTCCGACAGCATCCGCGCCACGTCCGCGAAGGGCGTCGGTCCCCAGATGTGGGCCTGCAAGGTCTGACGCTTGGCGGAGTTCTCGAGCCAGGTCGCACCGGCAGCGTGCGCGTGAGAAGCCGCGTGCTCCGCCGCGACAAGCCGGCGAGCGGATCGCACTTTGTTGTGCTCGAGGTACGCGAGCAGCTCCCAGGCGAGCGCCTGCCCGATGTCGTCGCCGTCGTGCTCGAAGAGCTCGAGTGCTTCGGTGGCGAGCTCTCGCCCTTCGGTCTCGTCGTATCCGCCGACCAGGATGTGGGAGGAAAGAGCGGCTACTCGAAGCGCCAGCTCGCCCCCGCGGTCTCCTGCTTCGGCAGCGACCTCGGCGCCTTCGAGCAGCGAGCCCGACGAGACGCCCGCGCCGCCCACGACCCGGAGCGCAATCCCAACCTGCACCCGGAGCACCACGGCTGGATCATTGGACGGAAGCAACCCGAGCGCACGCCGGTAGAGGTTCACGGCGGCCGAGATATCCGAGCGATTGTGCGCGCGCGTGCCGGCGGCCCTGAGGCGCTCGCTTGCCCTTCGCGCAAGCGCGTCGTCCGGCGTGCCGAGCTCCTGGCGGTACCGCGCCGCCTGCTCGAGGTGGTACCCGACGATCTCGTCCAGCTCGACGAGGTCGGCGCCGTGCTCGTCGAGCCAGAGCGAGAAGCGCTCGTGCAGATCGGCCCGCTCGGACTTCGGCAGCGAGTCGTAGGCCGCGTCCCGGATCAGAAGATGGCGGAAACGGAACCCGTCCTCTCCGGGGAGATGCGGGCGATCGGGCCGCACGAGCGCCCGGCGGACAAGCGAGGCCAGGTGTCCCGTGACGTTCGACTCCTCGGGCGTCAGCGTGGTGACGGAGCCGAGGTGGAAGACCTCTCCTTCGACAGCGCCGCGTTCGAGGACTCGCCGCTCGGGCGCCTCGAGCTGATCGAGGCGGGCGGCGAGGAGAGCGCGGAGATTCGGCGGGACCTCGACGTCACCGTCTCGCGACATCGCAAGGAGCTCGTGGACGAACAGCGGGTTGCCGCCGGCCGTGCGCAGGATCCGGGCCTTCGCCTCGGGCGAGACGCGCCCCCCGATGAGCAGCTCGACCTCGCGCTCGGCGAGCGGCTCGAGTCGCAGGGCCACGGGCCACGACGGGCGGCGGTCGAGCAGTTCGGGGCGTGTCATTGCAACCAGTAGGATCGGCGCCGATCCGAGGAGCGCGACGTGCTCGATCAAATCCAGGAAGGCGTCCTCGCCCCAATGCACGTCGTCGAAGACGACGACGATCGGCGCGGCTTCCTCGAGGAGCTTGCGAAACGCCCACGCGATCTCCTGCGGAGTCGTCTGCACGTCGTCGCCGAGCACGGCGCGGAGCGGCTCGCGCACGCGATCCTCGATGTCGACGTTCTCGAGCTGCATCACCGCCTCGGTCACAGACCAGTAGGTGATCCCCTCGCCGTACGGGAGGCAGCGCGCGCGGACGGTGCGGGCTCCGATTTCGGCGATCGCCTCGGCGACCAGGCGCGACTTCCCGACCCCTGCCTCGGCGACGATCGTGAAGAGCTCGCACCGACGCTCGCGCTCGGCCCGCTGCCAGGCCGCCTGGATCTGCGCGAGCTCCGTCTCGCGTCCCACGAACCTGCTCTCGTGCGAGCGCTCCGGCGCCTCGAGGACCGAGACGAGCGTGAACGCGGGCACAGGCTCGATCTTGCCCTTCAGCTCGAGCGGCTCGACGGCCCCCACCTCGACCGCATTGCGTACGAGCGCGAACGTCGCTTCGCCGATCAGCACCTCGTTCGGTGCGGCCCCCTGCTGCAGCCGGGCGGCCACGTTGACCGCATCGCCCGTTGCCAGCCGTTCCTCGGTGCCCGTGACCACCTCGCCCGTGTTCACGCCGATCCGACCCTGCACGCCGAGCTCCGGGAAAGCCGCCTGCATTTCCGCGGCCGCCCGGCAGGCGCGGAGGGCGTCGTCCTCATGCGCGGCCGGGACGCCGAACACGGCCATGACTGCGTCGCCGATGAACTTCTCGACCGAGCCGCCGTGCCGCTCGACGATCGCCTTCATCCGCTCGAAATACCGGGCGAGCAACCCCTGGAGTGCTTCCGGATCGACCGACTCTCCGAGCGCTGTCGAGCCGACCACGTCGCAGAACAGCACGGTGACGACCTTGCGGTGCACCCCGCGATGATCCCTCGTACGCGGCTGCGGCGCTACTCCGCGAGCCGCGTGCGGATGTCCGCGAGGAGGGCGGAGCTGGGCTCGATTCCTTCGGCTGCGAGAGCAGCCTGGAGATCCGCGAGGATGCGTCGCCTCAGCTCCGCGTCCGCCTCTGCGCGAGCGACGAGCCCGTCGAGAGCGGCCCGCGCCGCCGGTAGCTCTTGGGCCGCCCGCATCCACCCCTCAGGCGCGGGCGGGAGCCGGCGGAGCAGCCCTCCCAGTTGCTCTTCGTCGTAGCTCATCTACTCACCTCACTAGACGGGCGGACGGTCGCGAATCTTCCCACTACGCCCCGAACTCCTCACGCAGCTTCACCAGACAGCGGGAAATGCGGCTGGCGATCGTTCCAGACGGGATGCCCAGCGCATCGCCGATCGTTCGGTAGCTCTCGTCGCGGCAGAAGAAGCGGTCGAGGACCTCGCGGCAGTCCTCGGGGAGTCGCCCAAGGGCCTCGCGGACGGCGAACGCCTCGTCCAGTTCTTCGATCGTCGCTTCGACGGGTTCGGCGCCTGGATCGACAAGCTCGTCTCGACGGCTGACCCGGTCAAGGCACACGCGCCGCGTGAGCTGGGCGATCCAGGGACGAATCGCCGCTGGGTCACGGAGCGTGTCGAGCCGGTCGTACACGCGGAGGAAGACGTCCTGGAACGCGTCTTCGGCATCCGGACCGCTCAGCCGGTACGCCTGCGAGACGATCGCGTAGACGTAGCGCGAGTAGAGGAGGACGAGCTCGTCCCAGGCTCCAGGCTCTCCGTCGAGGCATCGGCGGACGAGGTCGGCTTCACCGCCCATCTCCCCGATCAAAACACGTGTCAGGGGCCGGCGTCGAGGGCCTGCGAGGCGAAGTAGCGGGCGTTGTCCGCCGCCTTGAAGGCGCGTCGCACGCGGTCGTCGTCCGCCGGGATCGCGAGGTTGGCGCGGACGAGCTGCGCTGCTGCGAGCGCGGCTCCCGCCGCGAGCGCGGCCGCCCCGGCCGCATCCGCGCGAAGCAGGCCGTCGCACCGTTCGGCGACGTGGAGCGCCGCTTCAGCGACGTCGGCGGCCTTCTCGGCGATCTCCACCGGCACAGCGGCGGCCGCCTCCAGGCGTTCGTGGAGATCCGGCGACGTGTGGGCGAGGGCGTCCAGTGCGGCCGTGAAGACCTGGGCGTCGACGTTGGAAAGCGTCGCGAGCCGTTCAGCCAGGGCGATTGCCTGCGCCGCCGCTCCCCGTGCCCCCGGCCAGGAACCGCCTGTCTCCCGGGCGACGACGGCCACGATCTGTGCGGCCTTGCTCGCCGTTTCGGCCGCGGCAGACCCAACGCCCCGCCGAGATGGGGGCTCAGGACTTGACATGTACGCGCTTAGATTTTATCCTGATCAAAACTCAGATCACCGGAGGAGTGTGGCGTAAGCATGGCAAAAGTGATTGGAATCGACCTCGGCACGACCAATTCGTGTATGGCCGTGATCGAGGGTGGGGAGCCTACGGTACTCCCGAACGCGGAGGGCGGTCGGACGACCCCGTCCGTGGTCGCGTTCGCGAAGGACGAGCAGCGGCTGGTCGGCGCGCCGGCGAAGCGTCAGCAGGTGACGAACCCGCAGAACACGATCTTCTCGATCAAGCGCTTCATGGGCCGCAAGTACGACGAGGTCTCGGAGGAGATGAAGATCGTCCCGTACGAGGTCGTGAAGGGCCCGAACGACGACGTGCGCGTGAAGGCCGGCG
>JBKPPY010000048.1:0-64504 GCA_046733845.1 Actinomycetota bacterium
CTACCGCTTCGAGACCGAGAACGGCGAGAAGACCCTCGCCGAGCTCTTCGAGGGCCGTTCCCAGCTGGTCGTCTACCGCTTCATGTTCGGGCCGACCTGGACGGCCGGCTGCCCGGTCTGCTCCTCGATCACGGACACGCTCGCGCCCCAGGCGCCGCACCTGAAGGCCAGGGACGCCACCCTGCTGCTCGCCTCCCGCGCGCCCGTCGAGAACCTCCTCGCCTACCGGAACCGGATGGGCTGGTCGATCGACTGGGTCTCGAGCGGCGGTAGCGACTTCAACCGCGATCTCGGCTTCCTGTGGACCGAGGAGGAGCTGAAGCCGTACCTGGACCATGTCATTCCCACGGTCGAGCAGAACGCGCGCATGTGCGGGACGGACGCCGCGGGCTACATGGCCGAGGGTCCGGGCCTGAGCGTGTACGCCCGCTCGAACGGAAACGTCTACCGGACGTACGTCACCACCGCCCGCGGCCTCGAGGTGCCCGGGATGGCGTACTACTCCCTGCTCGACCGGACGCCGAAGGGCCGCGACGAGAGCGCCACGGAACCACTCTGGGTCCGGCGGCACGACGAGTACGGGACGGGCTAGCCACACCGCACCCAGAGACTTTCTTCACGGCCGGCGATGGATTTCGGCGTGACCGCGGATCTCTGCTTCCAAACGGCCAACGAGCTGCAACGGAGGTAGAGATGACTCCAACGTCAACAGACCCGATTCATCGCTGGCGCGCGTTCGCCGTGCTGGCGGTGTCGTTCTTCATGACGATCGTCGACCTGACGATCGTCAACGTCGCGCTTCCGTCGATCGGGCGCGACCTGCACTTCTCTGAGTCGAGCCTGCAGTGGGTGGTGACCGCGTACGGGCTGACCTTCGGCGGATTCCTCCTGCTCGGTGGTCGCGCGGCCGACCTGCTCGGCCGCCGGCGCATACTCATGCTCGGGCTCGCGATCTTCACGCTTGCCTCGCTCGGCGCCGGACTCGCGAACAGTGACGGGTTCCTGATCGCGATGCGCGGGTTGCAGGGGTTCGGCGCCGCGGTCGTGCTGCCGGCGGCGCTCTCGATCGTGATGAACATGTTCGAGGAAGGCCCCGAGCGCAACAAGGCGCTCGGCCTGTGGGGCGGCATCGGAGCGGCCGGCGCGACGGTCGGCCTGATCACAGGCGGCCTGCTGACCCGCTACCTCGGCTGGGAGTACATCTTCTTCCTGAACGTCCCGATCGGCCTCGTGGCAATGCTGCTCGCTCGCCGGATCGTCCCGGAGAGCCGGCTCGAGACCGTGCGTCGCAGGTTCGACCCGCTCGGCGCAGTCACGGTGACGGGCGGACTGCTGTTGCTCGTGTACGCACTCTCGAAGGCGCCCGAGGTGGGCTGGGGCTCTGCACGCACGATCCTGCTGCTTGCGGTTTCGGCGCTCGCGCTCGTCGCCTTCCTGGTCGTCGAGATGCGGGTCGAGGAGCCGCTGATGCCGCTGCGCATCTTCCGGCTGCCGAGTGTCGCCGCTGCGAACGCCGTGGGACTGTTGCTCGGCGGCAGCTTCTTCGGCTTCATCTTCGTCGGCACCCTCTACATGCAGCAGGTGCTCGGCTACTCGGCCCTCCAGACCGGGGTCGCCTGGCTGGCCGCATCGCTGACCTCGGTCGCCCTCGCCGGCGTGTCCCAGCTGCTCGTCACGCGCATCTCGGCCGGTCCGGTGATGGCCTTGGGGATGGCACTGATCGGCGGAGGCGCCCTACTGGCGACGCAGGCGCCGGTCGACGGACACTTCTGGAGCGCGCTGGCGGGACCGTTCTTCGTCGCGGGCGCCGGGACGGCGTTCGCTTTCATCCCGGTCTCGATCGCCGGCCTCACCGGTGTCGCGGAACGGGAGGCCGGGCTCGCCTCCGGTTTGCTCAACACGTCCCAGCAACTGGGTGGAGCGATCGGGGTCGCGATCGCGTCGACAGTCGCGGCCACGCACGTGCAGGCGCTCCTTGCCGACGGCGCAACCGAGCGCGCGGCGTTGACCGGAGGGTTCCAATGGGCGTTCTGGGTCTGCGGCGCAATCGGCCTGCTCGCACTGCCCACGATCGCCGTCCTCTTGCGACGCAACGCCAAGCCGGTGGCGATTGCAGAGCCGGCGCCTGCACTCGAGGCGGAGCGGTGCAGCTGACAGCGAGCGATGGATTTCGAAGCCCGCCGGGATTAACACTGATATGAGCACGAACCAGACACCACCCCGGCCGGTCGTGCACCTGGAGCTGCACACGGGTGATCAGACGCAGGCGAGCGCCTTCTACGCAGGGCTGCTGCAGTGGCGGCCGGAGCTGATCCGGGCCGCCACGGGCTGCAGCTCTTATCTGGCGCTCGACCTGGGCGCGGGCATGGGCGGCGGCATCGTCGAGTGCGGCACGCGCCGGCCGTTGTGGCTGCCCTACGTCGAGGTCGACAGGATCGACGAGGCGACCGAGCACGCCAGGCGGCTCGGCGCCACCGTGCTACTCGAGCCGCGCGAAGGGCCGTCCGGCCGGCGTAGCGTGGTGTTCAGCCCGAACGGCGGCGAGGTCGCGCTGTGGGAGCCGAAGCAGTGAGCGACGAACGCGCTCTCCTCGAGGCTGCGCGCGCAGGCGACCAGGACGCGTTCGCCCAGCTGGTCGAGCCTTACCGGGCGCAACTCCGGGCTCACTGTTACCGGATGCTCGGCTCCCTGCCTGATGCGGACGACGCGCTCCAGGAGACGCTGCTCCGCGCCTGGCGGGGACTCACCCGCTTCGAGGGCCGGAGCTCACTTCGCTCCTGGCTCTACACGATCGCGACCAACGCCGGCCTCCGCGAGATCGAGCGCCGGCCCGGGCGTGTTCTGCCGGTCGACTACTCGCCGGCGGCGGATCCGCACGACACCCCGGCCGGGCCGCTGACCGAATCCGTCTGGCTCGAGCCTTACCCGGACGCGGAGCTCGGTCTCGACAGCGAGCTGCTCGGCCCCGATGCCCGGTACGAGCAGCGCGAGAGCATCGAGCTGGCCTTCACGGCCGCGCTGCAGCACCTGCCCGCCCGGCAGCGCGCCGTCCTGATCCTGCGCGACGTACTGGGCTTCTCCGCCCGCGAGACCGCGGAGGCACTCGAGACGACACCGGTCTCTGTCGACAGCGCGCTCCAGCGCGCCCACCGGGCGATCGACGAGCGCCTGCCCGCTCGGACGCAGCAGGCGACGCTGCAGGCGCTCGGCGACCGCGAGCTGCGCGAGCTCGTCACCCGCTTCGCCGATGCCTGGGAGCGCCACGACGTCGACACCGTCGTCGCGATGCTCGCCGACGACGCCCGGATGACGATGCCGCCGCAGCCGAGCTGGTACCTCGGGCGAGAAGCGATCGCGGCCTTCCTCCGCCGCTGGCCCCTCTCTCCCGAAAAGCGCTTCCGGCTCGTACCCACCAGCGCCAACGGACAGCCCGCCCTGGCGGGCTACATCTGGGACGAGCAGACGACCTCGTTCGAGGCAGAGAGCATCCTCGTCCTCACCCTCAGCGACGACGGCATCGAGGAGATCACCGCCTTCCGCACGCCGGAGGTGTTCCCGTTCTTCGGTCTGCCCGACCGACTACCAACCTGAGCTGGAGGTCACCATGAGCAACCTGTCCGACACAACCACGATCGTCGTCGGTGCGAGCCGCGGCCTCGGCCAGGGGATTGCGAGCGCTTTCTCCGCTGCCGGAGCGTCAGTCGTCGCTGTGTCCCGGACCGAGTCCGCGCGCGCTGCCGACGCGATCCAACCGGAGATCGCCGATGCCGGTGACCCGACGGTCGCCGCGAGCCTCCTCGACCGCTACGACCCCGAGGCGATCATCCTGGTGGCCGGTGCGGCGCCCCACATGCGCCCGCTGCAGCAGCAGACCTGGGAGACGTTCTCGCTCAACTGGCAGACGGATGTCCGGATCGCGTTCCACTGGCTGCGCGAAGCACTGCTCAAGCCGCTTCGGCCCGGGAGCAGGGTGGTCGTGTTCAGCAGCGGAGCCGCGCTGAACGCGAACGGCTCGCCGCTCAGCGGCGGTTACGCCGGCGCCAAGGCGACCCAGCGGTTCATGACCGCATACGCCCAGGAGGAGGCGACGCGCGGCGGCCTCGACATCACCTTCACTGCCGTCATGCCGCAGTTCGCGCCGATGACCGGAGTCGGCCGGCCGGCGGTGGAGGCATACGCGGCGCAGGCGGGCCAGTCCGTCGAGGACTTCCTCGACCAGCGGCCGTTCCCGCTGCTCTCCCCAGAGGTGGCCGGCGCTGCCGTGGTCGACCTGATTCAGACCGAGGCTGCTGCCGTCGCCCCCGCGTACGTGCTCAACGGCGCCGGGCTACAGAAGCTCCCCTAACGGAGTCACAGCCGGACCCTGAACGAGATGGTCTGCGCGAGGAGATGCCGCCGAGCAAGTCCTCGCCCGGCGCCGCGCCGACCAACGCGACGACTCCGGCACTGCGCGAGAAACGCCTTGCAATCTGGGCGACCGACGGCATTGTCGACCTCCTTGGGCGATTGTGTGGACAACGCCATTCAGAGGCGCTGCAGGAGGAGATCCTTCCAACGATCGGCCGATCACCGCGCGATCGAACAGAGGCGCCAACCTGCGTAGCCACGTAGGGTCTCACCATGGCGAGCGGTTCGCCGGCGGACGGCGGGGAGCGGTCGCTGCTCCGGCCGATCATGCTCTACGACGGCGGGTGAAAGCTCTGCCGCTGGGCGGCGCGGGTCGTCGCCGGGCTCGACCGGGACGGCGAGCTGGCGTTGGTTCCCCTGGACGACGAGATCGCGAACCTGCTGCTCGCGGATGTGCCGGGCGAGCAGCGCGGCGAGTGCTGGTGGCTCGTTCTCCGCGACGGCACGCCGGTGCCCGGCGATCACGGCGGCGGCGTTGCGCTGTTCCTGGAGCTTCGACGCACCCGGATTCTCGGCCGGTTCCTGCGGGGGACGGGCGCGTCCGGGCTTGTCGATGCGGCCGACAGGCTCGTCTCCCGTTACCGCGGGAGGCTCGGCCGCCTCGTGCCGGACGGCGAAGCGCCGAGGCGCTACCCCTGACGCTGCACGCCCAGTAACGACTCGATCGAGGGCACGAAGTAGTAGGCACCGGTCAGCGGCCGCGTATACCGCGTGAGGGCGTCTCGTTCCCCGCTCGCCAGCCCCGCCATGCTCTCGAGCATCGCTGCGAGCGGACCCTGCTGGGCCGCGAAGCCGACGAACATCGTGCCGTGGTCGGTGACCGTGCCGTACGGCATGTTGCGCCGGAAGATGTCGCCGAAGCGTTCCTGATCCGTGCTCGCGACGTGCGAGTCCTCCGGTTTGTCGTCGAGCTCGACGCTGTCCGCCTTCGTCCGGCCCATGACACGCTCCTGCTCGGCAACCGAGAGGGCCTCCCACGCGGGAGCATCGTGGACCCACTTCTGCAGCAGCAGGACCGTCCCGCCCGCTCCCCGCTGCCCCTCCGGGACGAGGACCAGTCCCGGCGCCTCGATCAGGGTGGGATTCTCGGTTCCGTCGATGAAGCCGGTCAGGTCACGATCGTGCTGATACGGCCAGCTCGAGGTCTCCTCCTCGACCACTGCGACGCCGGCGAGCTCGGCGATCGCCGAGCGGGCGGTGTCGAAGACCACGTCGTATGCGCTCCCGGACAGCCAGAGCACGGCGTCGTGCTGCGTCGCCGGCATGGTGAAGCCGTCGACTCCGTCGAGGTCGGTGTTGAACCCGGCGAGGTCGGCCGGTGCGTCGTCCGGGGCAACCTCCTCCCAGAGCTCGGGCCGGAACCCGGCGACGAGGTTGACGCCGCCCATCGTCGTTCGCGGCTCGCGCAGGGACGAGACGGCACCGACGACCTCGCGGCCGGCGCGTCCGCTCGCGACGTCGAACTCGAGATACGCGTGCGAGCTCGTCCCGAGCGCGAAGATGCCGCCCTGCGGACTCCTCACGCCGTCGCTCCGACCGGTTCCATGCGAAGCCGATCATCGCACTCAACGGCTCATCCTCGAGATTGGCGCTGCGTTCTAGACCGCGGTCACGACACGGTCGTACGCGTCGTGGTAGTTCCACCACCGGTACGGCGGGGTCTGCGGAAAGCCCTCCGGCGAGTCTTCCCACTCCTCCTGGCGGCCGAGCGCCGTCATGTCGAGGTAGCTCCAGGTCGTCCCCATCGCCTCGTCGCCGCGGCTGTCGATGAAGTAGGTGCGGAACATTCGCTCGCCGTCGGCGAGGAACGCGTTGTGGCCGTGCCACTCGTCGACGCCGAAGTCGGCGTCGAAGTCGTCGGTGAGCGTGTACCAGGGGATGTCCCAACCCATGCGCTTCTTCAGATCCTGGATCCCGGCCTGGGGAGCGCGCGAGACGAACGCGAGCGTCGTGTCGCGCGCGTTGAGGTGCGCGAGATGCGCGACCTGGTCGGCGACGAAGGAACAGCCCACGCAGCCGCGCTCCGGATACGAGCCTCCATCGGCGTAGGTCGTGATGTCCGGTCCGTAGAAGAAGCGGTAGACGATGAGCTGGCGCCGCCCATCGAAGAGGTCGCGCAGGCTTGCCGGGCCGTTCGGCCCTTCGAAGCGGTAGTCCTTTTCGACGGCCATCCACGGCATGCGACGGCGTTCAGCCGCGAGCGCGTCCCGGGCCCTCGTCAGCTCCTTCTCCTTCACGAGCAGCTTCTCGCGAGCTGCCTTCCACTCCTGTGGCGACACGATTGGGGGCGTGTTCATTGCGCGCCTCCTCCTTTGCTCTTTGCTCACCGTTACCTGCGGCTCGATACCCACCGGGACGCCGGCCGTACCGTTCGAGAAGAGCTCGGAATAGTTGGTGTCGCTTTCATGACAGCATCCGTCCGATGTCCGTCGCCGAGGTCGACACCCCGCACGGTCCCGCGCGCGTGCATGTCTACCCGGCGGAGCGTCCGCGCGCAGCGCTCGTGCTCGGGCACGGCGCGGCCGGCGGAGTCGAGGCGCCCGATCTCGTCGCGGCTCGCACTGCCGCGGTCGCGGAACGTGTCTCGGTCGCACTCGTCGAGCAGCCGTACCGGGTGGCGGGGCGGCGGTCGCCTGCACCCGCCCGGCAGCTCGACGCTGCCTTCATTGCGATCGTCGAGCACCTCGTCACCGGTGAGCGCCGGGAGCTACCGTTCGTCGTCGGCGGTCGCTCGCTCGGCGGGCGGGTGGCTTGCCGCACTGTCGCAGCGACCGGCGCGGTCGGTGTTCTCTGCCTCGCGTTCCCGCTTCAGCCTCCGCGGCGGTCGGCGGAGAGCCGCCTCCCAGAGCTTGACGCCGTGCCGGTACCGACTCTCGTCGTCCAGGGCGAGCGGGATCCGTTCGGCATCCCGCCACCGGGGCCGCGACGCGAGGTCGTCCTCGTCGCGGGCGATCACGGCCTGAAGGCCGATCTCGACGCCGTGGGCACGGCAGTGCGAGGCTGGCTGCACGGACTGCTCGCGCCGTGACCGTTCCTTCCCGGCACGGCATCCCCTCGACCCCGAGAGCGTCCGTATCGTGACGTCGAGATGGCCGTCACGGTCGAGGAGATACGAGCGCTCGCCTCGAGCCTGCCGCGAAGCTACGAGGCGACCGTACGCGGTCGGCCGAAGTTTCGGATCGGGCAGATCGTCTACCTGTCGCTCGCGGCCGACGGTTCCACGATGGGCTGCGGCTTCCCGAAGGAGTTCCGCGAGGCGGCAGTCCAGGCAGAGCCGGAGAAGTTCTGCCTGCCGAGCGAGTCGGACATGCGCTTCAACTGGATCCACGTGAACCTGGACGCGATCGACTACGAGGAGATGCGCGATCTCGTCGAGAGCGCGTGGTCGAGTTGCGTGCCGAAGTACGTCGCGAAGGAATACGCGCAGGCGCAGGGCTATCTCTGAGGGAGCCTGCTTCGCAGGGTGCCCACGTACTCCACGCGGGTGGGACGAATCTCGCCGTCGTCGATCGCCTTCTGCTCCTCGTCGGTCGTCGTGTCCGCAAGATCGGGGAAGAAGTACGGCCCGCGCGCGAGGTGCTCACGGTTGAAGCGCTCGTCGAGCAGGCGAAGGAGCTGCCGCGCTTCGTGGAGGCCCTCGACGCCAGCCCAGCCGCCCAGGTACTCGTCCCAGGGTCGGCCGGATGCAAGCCACTCCTCGCGGCGTCGGTGCAGCCACCCCGGATCAGCGCCCGAGCCGAGTCGGTCGAAGCACCAGGTGGCGGTCGGCTCGTCGAACTCCTCCCAGGCCCACTCGATCACGACCACTCGACCGTCGGGCCGAAGGGCGCCGACGACACGGTCGAGGACAACGACCGGATCGGCCACGTGGTGGAGCGAGGTCGACGCGATCACGGCGTCGATGTCGGTGAAGCGGTCGGCCCGCTCGAACTCGACTTGCCGATACATCGGCCCTTCGGGCGCGGCCGGGTCGACGCCCACCGCCGAGTAGCCGTGGGCTGACAGGGCCGGCACGAACCCGCCCAGGGAGCCGCAGCCGATCTCGACAACGCGAGCCGGCGGCGGGGGAAGCTGCGCCGCGACGAGCGGCCAGAGCGCGTCGAACCATCGCTGTTTCAATTCGCCGTGTCCCAACCGTCCTCGCCGTCCGACCACGGAACCGCCGTGTCCCGCCTGAACACGAGCGCGTTCTCCTCGTCGCCGGGCCAAACGCCGATCTTGTTGCTGTCCGGATACACGCTGACGGCCGGCACCCGCGCGCTCGAGAACATGAGCGTCCTTGCCGGCGCGTCGCTTCGGTTCATCACCTTGTGCGCACCGTCGGGTCCAGCCGAGAAACACACGAGGTCTCCGCGCTCTAGGGTGTGCTCCCCGTCGGGCATGCGGACGACGATCGTGCCGTCGACGACGAGCAGCCACTCCTCGTCGTACTCGTAGTGGTACGGGCACGAGCTCTGGCCCGGCGCGAGGTCGTAGACGTACATGGTCGTCGCCGCTGATCCGAGTGCAGCGGCAACGTCGATCCTGCCCTCGACGTTTTCGGCGCTGAAGATGTTGACCACGTTCATCGGAGAGCGCCGACCGCCAACGCGGGATCACCTCGACGCAGCGTTGTCATCGTGGATACAGACGTCGCAATCGGGGAAGACTCATCGCGTGGCGACCATCGCTTTGATCCACGGAGGCGGTGGAAGCGCCTGGGACTGGCATCTCGTCGAGCCGGCTCTCCGCGAGCTCGGGCACGAGTCGGTCGCCGTCGATCTCCCGTGCGACGACCAGACGGCGGGCTGGTCGGAGTACGTGGACACCGTCGTCCGAGCAGCCGACGGCGCCACCGATCTGGTCGTCGTCGGCCATTCGCTCGGCGGCTTCACGGCGCCGCTCGTCGGCGCCCGCGTGCCCGTCGAGCTGATCGTCCTGGTCGCTGCGATGATTCCTTCGCCGGGCGAGCTCTTCGCGGACTGGTGGACAGATACGGGCTACGAGGAGAGCGGGTACGACGACGTCTTCTATCACGACGTCCCGCCCGCGCTCGCCGCAGAGGCGAGGCGAAGAGAACGCAGCGAAGTCTCCCAGGCGCTGAAGGATCCGTGGCCGCTCGAGGCGTGGCCGGGCACGCCGACGAGGTACCTGCTCTGCCGCGACGACCGCATGTTCCCCGCTCGGTGGGCGCGCAACCACGCGCGCGAGCGGCTCGGCATCGAGGCCGACGAGATCGACGGCGGCCACTACATCACTCTCAGCCGGCCTCATGACCTGGCTCGGCGCGTCGACGCGTACGTCGGCGCGGCCGAGGCCGGTAACCGGAAAGACACCGCCCGTTGACCACGCCTTCTCGGACATCGGTGCTTTCCTACACCACGAGCAACCGACGACTGGGAGGAGCGGTGATTTCGACGCTCTCCGGCCGGCGTCGCACCCTGTCGCCGACGGCGTTCATTGCGGGGACGAGGTGTTCCGCGACAAACGAGCGACTGGCAGACGCGCTCGAGGCGCACGGGTATGCCGTGCTGGTCGGCTCCCCCGAGCTTGCAGCTGCGAACGCTCGCCCCGGCGACCTCGTGATCGGGCGCCTCGACGTCCGCCCGACCCTCGACGGCGTTCGGCCAGGGCTCGGCCGGCTCCTCCAGCTCCAAGACCGGGGCATCCAGGTCGTCAACGGAGCCGACGTCCTCGTCGCGACCCACGACAAGCTCACGACTGCCCGGCTGCTCGAGTCCGCGGCGGTCTCGCAACCGAGGTGGGCGCACGTCGCGGACGCCGACGCCTCGCCCCAATTCGCGCCGCCGTACGTGGTCAAGCCCCGCTTCGGAAGCTGGGGACGCGACGTATTCCGTTGCGAGTCGCGCGCGGAGCTGCAGGCCTGCCTCTTGCACCTTGGACACCGGCGGTGGTTCAGCCGGCAGGGCGCCCTCGTCCAGGAGTTGATCCCGCCTCAGGGCTTCGACCTGCGCCTGATCGTCTCGGCCGGCATTGTCGTCGGCGGCGTCGAGCGCGTCGCCGCACCAGGGGAGTGGCGGACGAATATCGCCCTGGGCGGCTCGCGCCGGCGCGCGACACCTGCACTCGACGCCTGCGTGCTCGCGGTCCAGGCCGCTGCGGCGGTCGGGGGCGGGCTCGTCGGCGTCGACCTCATTCCCGACGCGCGCGGCTGGCGCGTTATCGAGATCAACGGCGCCGTCGACTTCAACGACGAGTACGCCCTGGACGACCGCGACGTCTTCGGGCGCGCCGTCGCGCCCTTCGCTCCGACCCCCGCGCGGTGGTCAGTCTCGGCCCCGGACGAGGAGACCCCAGACCTCGTCGAGGCCGCCTCGGTCTGAGCCTCTCAGCCCGGTCACCAGCATTTCACCGGGCGGTTACCCACGTCGGCGAGGCAAGCGGCGAGGCTGCCAGGCATCCAACACCACCGAGGAGGATGCATGTCCAGGCGAAGTCTTCTGTTCGTTGTGCTCGCCGTCATGGGGACGGTTTCCGTGGCCGCGGGCATCGCGGTCGCGAAGGACGGAGGCAACGACAAGACGTTCGAGTACGCGGTCGGGCTCTGGGGTGACATGCCCTACTCGGACGTCCAGGCACAGACCGGCGTCCCCAACCTGATCGCGGATATGAACGGCGCGGACATCGCGTTCAGCGTCCACAACGGCGATCTCAAGGCGGGACGGGGCACGCCCGGGTCGGCCACGCCGACAACCTGCGCCGACGGGCTCTACACGCAGGGCCTGGGCTATTTCAACGGGTTGAAGCAGCCCGCGATCTTCACTCCCGGCGACAACGACTGGACCGACTGCGACCGCAACGAGAACGGCAACTTCGTCGACGTCGAACGGCTGCAGCACGAGCGACAGCTCTTCTTCTCGTCCAACCAATCGCTGGGCCAGAAGACGATGACATTGGCCGTGCAGTCCTCACCAACGACCGGCGACGGCTCGTGCCTCGGCTGGAACTACACCACCAACAGCCCCCAGTCGACCGCCTGCGTCGAGAACCGCCGCTGGACGTACAAGGGCGTCACCTACGCCACGCTGAACGTGCAGGGAACGTGCAACAACCGGTGCTCGAGCGGCGCCGGCGACCCGGCCGGTGACGAGGCGGAGTACCAGGCGCGCAACAAGGCCGATCTCGCGTGGCTCGACCAGACCTTCGACGAGGCGAACGCCCAGAACTCCGCCGGAGTGATGATCATCTGGCAGGCCGATCCAGGGTTCGACACCTCCGGCTACCAGGGAGCGCCCAAGCGCGATCCCAAGACGCTCCACGAGACCGACGGGAATCCCGACGGCCTCTTCGACCTCCTTTCCGAGCTGCGCACGCAGACGATCGCGTTCGAGAAGCCGGTCGTGCTCGTGCACGGCGACTCCCACTACTTCATGGTCGACAAGCCGCTGCTCGATTCGTCAGGACGGCGCGTCGAGAACTTCACCCGGGTCGAGACCTTCGGCGATCACGTGGCGATCGCCGCGGGGGATCCGGAATGGGATACGAACGACGTCCACTGGGTGAAGGCGCTCGTCGATCCCAACAGCCGCGACGTCTTCGCGTTCCAGCCGCAGATCGTTCCGGCGAACCGGGTGGCGGTGCCGTCGCCTTGACCGCGAAGTCTCGGCGGGGACCTAATCGTTGGGCGCTACGCTCGATGCATGGACGGCGACGTCGACATCGCCGCAGTCGCGCGGCTGATCGGCGACCGGACGCGCGCCACGATCCTGGAGGAGCTGTCCGCCTCGGGCCCGTTGCCTGCGGGCGAGCTCGCTCGACGAGCCCGCGTGACCGGCGCGACCGCGAGCGAACACCTCGCCAAGCTCGTGGCCGCCCGTCTGCTGCTCGTGGAGCAGAGCGGCCGGCGGCGGTACCACCGCCTCGCCGACGGCTCGGTCGCTCGGGCGCTCGAGGCGCTCTCCGTGATCGCGCCGCCGCGGGAGGTCCGCACGCTCAGGCATGCCGAGGCGGCGGTTTCGATCAGGGCGGCGCGTACGTGCTACGACCACCTTGCGGGCGCGCTCGGCGTCCGGCTCACGGACGCACTGGTACGCGAGCGGCTGATCAGGCGGGAGGCGGAGGACGGGTTCATGCTCACCGAGCACGGCGCGACCGAGCTGACGTCCCTCGGTCTCGACCTGGACGACGTCGGCCGGGGCCGACGACCATTCGCGCGGGCCTGTCTCGACTGGAGCGAGCGTCGCTATCACCTCGCCGGCGCTCTCGGGGCAGCGCTGACCGCCCGTCTCTTCGAGCTGCACTGGATCGAGCGTCGCCACGCAAACCGATCGGTGACGGTGACCGCCCTCGGCCACGAGGAGCTGGCGGATCATTTCGGCCTCGAGCTCGAATGAACTTGGAACACCGAGTTCAGCCTCAGGCAACCGGCTGGCCGATTCCCAGGAGGTTGCCTTCGCTGTCCCGGAACCAGGCGCCGCGCTCCGCCGTTCCCTTGCTCGGGTAGTTCCCGTCGATGTCGGCGATCCCGTCGACCGTGGACAGTCCGGGAACGTCGTACGACTCGAACTCGACGCCGCGCTCCCGCAATTCTGCGACAACCGCCTCGACGTCCTCGACCTCGAACGCGAGCTGGGTGTGTTCGCCGGAAGGCCGACCGGCGGACGAGAAGAGCGCGAATTCTCCGCTCGCGAGGCGGTACCGGAGCCCACCCGGACGCTCCTCCACCGGTTCGAGTCCGAGCTTCTCGGCATAGAAGGCGCGGGCGCGATCCAGGTCCTGGGCGGGTAGACGTGTCGCGACGGATGCATGCAAGAGCATCGGTCCGGTCCCGTACCCACCACTCGCGGCCGAAGAACCACGAGGCGCACCCGCCGGACACAGCCGCCGCCGTACGGACGCCTTGGCAGTCGCTGGGCGAGCCGCCAGACTGCCGGTGTGAAGACCTGCTCGGCCTGCGGCACGGACAACGGAGACGACGCACGGTTCTGCAGCAACTGCGGCGCCCGGCTCGAGGAGTCGGCCGTCCCGCACGAGGAGCGCAAGCTCGTGTCCGTGCTCTTCGTCGACCTGGTCGGATCGACCGCGCAAGCAGACGGCGCCGATCCCGAGGACGTCCGCGAGTCGCTGCGGCTCTACCACGCGGAGGCGAAGCGGCACATCGAGCACTACGGGGGCGTTCTCGAGAAGTTCATCGGGGACGCGGTGATGGCAGTCTTCGGCGCGCCGACCGCCCACGGCGACGACGCCGAGCGGGCCGTGCGGGCGGGGCTGCGGGTCCTCGAGGGAATCGCCGACGTCAACCGCGAGCACGGGCTGGATCTCGCCGCGCGAGCAGCCGTGAACACGGGCGAGGCGGTCGTTTCGGTCGACGGCGCGGTCGGCGATCCGCTGGCAATGGGGGACGTCGTGAACACCGCCTCGAGATTGCAGTCCGCCGCGCCTGAAGGACAGCTGCTGGTCGGCGCGGAGACGTACCGCGCCAGCCGCAACGCGATCCGCTACGAGCCACAGCAGCCGATCGACGCGAAGGGGAAGGCCCAGGCGGTCGACGCGTGGCTTGCCGTCGCACCGGCGGCCGAAGGTGGGGAGCGCGCCGCGCCGACGACTCCGCTCGTAGGCCGTTCACGAGAGCTCGATCTGATGCAGTCCGCGTGGGAACGCTGTCTGAGCGAACGCCGGCCGCACCTTGTCACCGTGCTCGGCCCGCCCGGGATCGGCAAGTCGCGCCTCTGCCACGAGTTCTCGGCGCTCGTCGCAGGGAGCGGTGGCCGGATTCTCCGCGGCCGCTGCCTGCCGTATGAGGAGCAGGTCGGCTACCAGGCCTTCTCACGACTCGTTGCGGCGGTCAGCGGAATCCTCGGCTCCGACGAGCCCGAGGTTGTGCGCGCCAACCTCCAGACGGCCGTCGTCCGGCACATGCCCGGCAGCGAAGCGTCGGACACGTTCAGGTACCTCGCGCTCCTGCTCGGCGTCGCACCCGACGATGAGGCGCAGACACCGTTGCTGCTCTTCTTCGCCGCCCGTCGATTCCTCGAATGCATCGGGCTCGAGCAACCGACGGTGTTCGTCTTCGAGGACATCCATTGGGCCGAGCCGAGCGAGATCTCGCTGCTCGAGTACCTCATCCAGCATCTGCGTGACTCGCCCGTGATGCTGGTCGCCACCGCCCGACCCGAGCTCCTGGACGAGCACGCCACCTGGGGCGCGGGACTTGCGGCGCAGACGACGCTCCCGCTCGATCCTCTGGCCCGTGAGGATGCCGCCGCGCTCGCGGCCCAGCTGCTGCGAGAGGCCGAGCGCGACGTCGACCTCACGCGGGTGGTCGAAACCGCCGGCGGCAACCCGCTGTTCCTCGAGGAGCTGACGGCGTCGATCTCGGAGCTGGGCACATCCGGCGACCTGCCGGTGACGGTGCGGGAGGCGATTGCCGCGCGCATCGACGCGTTGCCGGCGGATGGGCGGGCTGTGCTGCTCTCGGCGGCGGTCGTCGGCCGCACGTTCTGGCGCGGTGTCGTCGATGCGCTCGGCGACGTCGGCGACATCGACGCGGCGCTCACGGTGCTCGAGGCCCGCGACTTCGTCCGGCGCGACCCCTCCAGCCAGGTCGCCGGCGACGTGCAGTTCACGTTCAGGCACATGCTCATCCGCGACGTGGCCTACGCGACCGTTCCCCGCGCGGTCCGCGCGAAGGTCCACGGCGCGGTGGCGCGCAACATCGAGGAAACCGTCTCCACGGCCGCGGGCACCCTCTCGACCATTCTGGCTCACCACTGGCGCGAGGCCGGCGAGCCTGCTCGCGCGATCCCCTATCTCCTCGCGGCGGCGGACGCGGCGCGTCGGAGTTGGGCCCAGGACGCCGTCGTCGACCTCTATTCGAGGGCGCTCGAGCTCGCGGAGGACGACATGGAGCGGCTGCGCATCCGCCTGGACCGCGGGATCGCACTAGTGGAGATCGCCGACTACGTCCGGGCCGCGGAAGAGCTGGCCGAGCTCGTGCCCGAGCTCGAGGGGCAGCAGAAGCTCGACGCGCTGATCGCACTCGGTCACGCCTACGTCTGGACGGAACGAGACGAAGACGTGCTCACCACGGTCGAGGAGGCCGGGGTCCTGCTCTCGGAGGTCGACGACGAGACGGCGCCGCCGGCGGTGGTCGCGCTCGAGAGCCAGGGGCTCGCTATGCGCGGCTCCGAAGGAGACGTCGGCCGCTCGTTCCAGCTGGGCGAGCGCGCGCTCGAGCAGTGGATCCCCGGGGCGCGGCCGCTGTCGCTCAGGCACCAGCTGCAGCTCCACGCGAACACCGCCTACTGGACCGGCCAATATGACCGCTGTCTCGAGCTGTCGCGCCAGACACGCGCCTTGGCCGCTGACATCCAGAGCGCAGAGGCGCTCCTGCGCGGCGGTGGCAACCAAGCGCTCGGCCTGGTCGGCCTCGGCCGCCACGAGGAGGCGATTGCGATCTGGGACGAGCTCCTGAAGCTCGCGAGCGACCACGGCCGCAGCCCGAACGTCCTGCTCAACTACTCGGCGATCGCCTATCGCGAGCTCTACGTGCTCGACGAGGCGCGCCGCCGCAGCGAAGAAGCGCTCGAGCTGTCCGCCAACTTGGCGTTCAGCATGCCACGGCAATTCGCCGGTTCGGACCTGCTCTTCACCCACCTCCTCCGCGGCGACATCGGGGCGGCGCAGGCGGAGTGGCCCCGCCGCTGGGAGGGCACGAACGAGGCGACCGCCTGGACGACCTGGTTGATCGCCGGCCGGCTCGCAGCCGCCCGAGCCGAGATCGCCCTGCAGGCGGAGCCGCCCGAGTCGGCGCTCGAATGGGCACAGCGATCGCTCGAGATCGCCCGCAGGACACACCGCCGCAAGTACGAGGCGCGGTCGCTGTCGCTGCTCGGCCTGGCACTGGCGCGTCTCGGCCGGCGGGACGAGGCGCTCGAGGCTCTGCGCTCGGCCGTGACGCTCGCCGACGAGCTCGTCGGCGCTCCGGCACGCTGGCAGGCACGCGGCGCGCTCGGAGACGTGGCCTACGAGGTCGGGGACGACGAGAGCGCAGAGGTCGCCTTCACGGAGGCCGCCGCTCTGATCAACGAATTCGCCGCAACCCTGGCCCCCGAGCGCGCCGCCGCCGTTCTCGGCGCCGAACCCGTCATGCACATCCTGGCCCGTGGCGGCATCGGCACGAGCGCCGGGGGCGAACGATGATCGCGCGACTCTGGCGCGGCTGGATCCGCGCGGCCGACACGGACGCCTACGTCGAGTACGTCCGGGAGACAGGAATCCGTGCCTACCGGAGCACGCCGGGCAACCAAGGCGCGTGGATCCTGCACCGACCCGACGGAGAGCGAACCGAGATCGTCACCCTCAGCTTCTGGGAGTCGCGCGAGGCGATCCAGGCCTTCGCGGGCGAGGACATCGACCGAGCGGTCTTCTACCCGCAGGACGACCGCTACCTGGTCGAACGCGAGGAGCACGTCCACCACTTCGAGCTCGACGAAGGGCCGGAGGGGAACGAGCCGCGCTGACCGTCAGGCGCCGGTGCCCGGCGCGCCCAGGACCGCCCGCCGGCGTGCGAGGCTCTCGGCCGGCCAGAGCGTCTTCGCGTCGTAGTAGACGTCGAACGCAGGTACAGACTCCGGGATCGTGATCCAGGGGACCTTCGAACGCGTGAAGATGTGGACGTCCGGGGCGACGCTGCCGGGATCGTCCAGCGTCCCAGCACGGACGAACCGAAATCCGGGGTGCCCGTACTCGCTGAACACCGCCACCTCGCAGGTGGGGCAGCGGAAGATCCGCTGACTGCTGCCGTCGTCGCGCGGGACGTCCACTGCTTGCGGATCGCCCTCGAGCAGCTCCACCCGATCGGTCTCGATCAGCAGGTTGATCACGAAGGCGCTACCCGTCTGCCGCTGACAGTTCAGGCAGTGGCAGCAGTGGACGAACATGGCTGCGGACGCGAGCCGGTAGCGAACTTCTCCGCACGAGCAGCCGCCCTCACGCTGGACGCTCATGCGCCGACTCCGTTCGAGGCCGTCAGGACAAGGTCGAGCAGCCCGGGAAACCGCTCGTCGAGATCGGCGCGACGCAGCGAAACCAGCCGATGTGTCCCGACGATGCGCGTCTGCGTCACACCGGACTCGCGCAGGATCCTCAAGTGGTGCGAGCGGGTGGAGTCGCTCACCGGCAGCGGGAAGCTGCCGCAGGCGCGCTCTCCGGCGGCGAGCGCGGCGACGATCTCGAGGCGCACTGGATCGGCAAGCGCCTCGAGAACCGACGAAAGACGAAGCTCCTCGCGGGCCGGCATCTCCAAATAGCGCTCGATCGTTTGTTCGATCACTGTCGAAATAAACGCGATCTCGGCCGCGTTTGTTCCTTCGAGAGCGATCGAAGTATCTCACGGAAGGAGCGCCATGAGAAGCCCGACTGCAGGAATCGCGTTCGCAACCACGACCGCCGTCATCTGGGGAGGCATGTTCGTCGTCGGCAAGTCGGCGCTCGGCCGAATCGACGCCTTCCACCTGACGACCATCCGCTACGGCGTGGCCGGTGCGCTGCTCCTGATCCTGCTCGCAGTCGTCGAAGGCCGCGAGGCGTTCGCGTTCGACGGCCGGGGCGTGAGGCTGTGGCTGCTCGGGTCCCTCGGCTTCGCCGGCTTCAACCTGCTGGCGTTCACGGGCCTACGTCATGCGCGCCCCGAAAGCGCCTCGCTGATCGTCGCGTTCGCCCCGATCGTGACGGCGCTCGTCCTGTGGGCGCGAACGGGCGTGCGGCCGCAACGGTTCGTCCTGATCACCTTCCCGTTGGCGCTCTTCGGCGTTGCCCTGGTGATCAGCCGCGGCGACCTCACCTCGATCGGCGGCTCGCTCGGCTGGGGAGACGCGCTCGTGCTCGTCGGTGTGATCAGCTTCGTCCTCTACACGATCGGCGCCGGCGAGTTCCGCGACTTCTCGCCGCTCCGCTACACGGCGCTGACCGCCGGGCTCGGGTGGTTCACGATCGTCGGTGCCACGGCGGTCGTCACCGCCGCCGGACTGGAGCCGTTGCCGTCTTCGGGCGACCTCTGGGCCGTAACACCCCAGATCGCCTACATAACCTTCCTCGGCGCCGTTGTCGCGGTGCTCTTCTGGAACGCCGCGGTCGGCGCGATCGGTCCCCAGAACACGGCCCTGTTTGGGAACCTGCTCCCCGTGACGACATTCGTGATCGAGATCGCCCGTGGCTACCGACCGAGCGGCCTCGAGCTCACCGGCGCCGCGATCACGGTCGGCGCACTCGTCGCGAGCAACCTGCTTGCGCGCAGGCAGGCGGCGACCGCAACGGCGACGGAAGAGGGCGAGAAGGAGGAGCTCTCGCTCGCCAAGGCCGCATAGCCCAGCCGCTCGTGCGCCGCCCGTGACGCAGACCCCCTTCGTGGGTACCGTCAAGAGATGGCCGTGGGCGAGCGTGTGGAAACGGCCCAGGAGAGCGGGCCTTCGCGGGCGGCGCCCGGTCCGAGGCGACTGTCCGGCAGGGAGTACCTGCAGATCCTGAAGCGGTCCTTCAAGAAGTTCCGGGCGGACAACCTCACCAGCGTCGCAGCGGCGCTGGCGTACTACGGCTTCCTCGCCATCCCGTCGGTGCTGTTGATGGCTGTCGGCATCTTCGGCCTCGTCAGCAACCCTGACGGCGCCGCCAGCCTGGTCGATCGGCTGAGCGGGGTGATGCCGGAGGAAGCGCAGACACTGCTCAAGGACAGCCTTGCGCGGCTGACCGAGCGCAACGGGACGAGCCTGACGATCCTGGTCTTCGGGACGCTGCTGGCGCTGTGGTCGCTGACCGGCGCGATGCAGAACGTGATGTGGGGTCTGAACATCGCCTACGAACGCGAGGAGACGAGGGGCTTTGTTCGCAAGCGGCTGACCGCCCTGCGGATGATCGCCTTCGCGGGCGGCGCAGTGCTGCTCGTCTTCGCCCTGCTTGTCCTCGGACCGCACATGGTCACCTGGATCAGCGACGCCGTCGGCTCCGAGTCGGCGGTGCGCTGGGTCTGGTGGACGGCCCAGTGGCCGATCCTCCTGCTCGGCCTGCTCGTCGCTTTCGGGGGGATCCTCTATCTCGGGCCGAACGTCGAGCAGCGCCGCTGGAGCTTCGTCAGCTTTGGTGCGCTGCTCGCGATCATCCTCTTCCTCGTCCTGTCCGGCGCGTTCGCCTTCTACGCGAGCCGTTTCGGCTCGTACAACAAGACCTGGGGATCGCTCTCGGCCGTCGTCGTCATGCTCATCTGGCTGTGGTTGAGCAGCGTCGCGCTGCTGTTCGGCGCGGAGGTGAACGCCGAGACCCAGCGAAGCCGCGCGCGCTGAGCGGGTTCAGCGCTTGGCAGGTAGCGACCGCGCGTACACGGTTCCGAGCCCGACCCAACGCTGGAGCTCGCCCTTTGTCGCGACGTCCTCGGCGTCCACCCGCAGCCAGCCACGCATCTCCTGGCCGCGCATCTCCATCGGCCGGGCGTTGGTCTCGGCGAGCAGTCCGTCCGATTCGGCCGGGTCGACGCGCACCAGGAGCCCTCCCTGGCCGCTCGCCGCGACCGCCATGTTCCCGCCGATCAGGAAGGCGAGCCCACCGAACATCCGCTGCTCCGTGAGACCGGGCTCGCCGCCGACCAGCTCCCGGATCCGACCGGCGAGCTCCTCGTCGTAGGCCACGCCAAGATCCTATTTGCGATGCTGGAACAGCATGGTGTCCTCTCCCTTCACCGCCGTTCGTCTCTAGGAGCAAACACCCCGACGAAGGAGGAAGCGGTGAAGTACGTGATGCTGATCCACCAGGGCGACACCCCGACTCCCGACGACCCGGAGGCCTGGGGGCGGCTCTCGGACGACGAGCAGAAGGCGATCTGGACCGACTACCAGGCGGTCAACGCGACGCCCGGCGTCACCCCCGGCTTGGGACTGGCGCCGGCCGAGACGGCGACGACCGTGCGGGTGGAGGACGGTAAGACCCTGACCACCGACGGCCCGTTCGTGGCGGTCAAGGAGGCGCTCGGCGGCTATTTCATCTTCGAGGCCGACGACCTCGACGCCGCGATCGCGATCGCGTCGCGGGTGCCCGCGGCGCGGCTGGGCGGTGCCGTGGAGGTGCGCCCGACGCGGGAGTGGTAACGGTTGGTCGAGGACGTCTTCCGCGAGGAATGGGGACGCGTCCTCGCCGCCCTGATCGGCTTCCTCGGCGACTTCGACCTCGCCGAGGAGGCCGCCCAGGAGGCGTTCGCGATCGCCGCCGCGCGCTGGCCCAGCGATGGAACGCCGGACAACCCGCGGGCGTGGCTCGTGACCACGGGCCGCAACCGAGCAATCGACCGGCTCAGACGCGAGCGGACGCTGGCGGCGAAGCTGCCCCTCCTCGACGCCCCGGAGACGGTGGAGGACGAGATGGACGAAGCAGTCATCCGCGACGAGCGGCTCGAGCTGATCTTCACCTGCTGCCACCCGGCGCTCGCCCTCGATGCACAGGTTGCGCTGACGCTCCGGACGCTCGGCGGGCTGGCCGCGGACGAGATCGCCCGAGCATTCCTCGTCCCCGAGGAGACGATGGCCAAGCGCCTCGTCCGCGCGAAACGGAAGATCAGGGCCGCGGGCATTCCGTTCCGGGTACCGCCGGCGCATCTCCTCCCCGATCGGCTCGCCGCGGTGCTCGCGGTCGTCTACCTGATCTTCAACGAGGGCTACGGCGGTCGCGGCGACCTCGCCGCGGAGGCGATCCGGCTCGGTCGGGCGCTCGCCGAGCTGATGCCGGACGAGCCGGAGGTTCACGGCCTGCTCGCGCTGATGCTGATCAACGACGCCCGTCGGGACGCACGGATCGCCGATGGAACGATCGTGCTCCTGCGCGACCAGGACCGCTCGCTGTGGGACGCCGGCCAGATCGCCGGGGGCCGAGCGGTCATCGAAGGGGCGCTCGCGCTCGGCGGCCGCGGGCCCTACGTGTTGCAGGCGGCAATCGCCGCCCTGCACGTGGACGATCCGCCGGATTGGCAGCGGCTCGCAGAGCTGTACGGCGAGCTGGCCATCGTCACGGGCTCACCCGTGGTGGAGCTCAACCGGGCCGCCGCGCTGGCCGAGGCCGGCGACGTGGAGGCGGCGCTCGCCCTCGCGGACCGGCTGGATCTCGACGGCTACCACTACCTCCACGCGACGCGGGCCGCGCTCCTCCGCCGGCTCGACCGCGTGGACGAGGCCGAGGCCGCATACCGGCGCGCGCTCGAGCTCGTCCACTCCGACGCCGAGCGGCGTTTCCTCGAGCAGCGGCTGGCCGAGCTCGAATCGGGCTAGCGCCCGGGCGATTCGCCTGTGGGGACAGACCCGCGAGGGGTCTGTCCCCTACAGAAAGGTCAGACCGCTTCCTCGAACGTCGGCACGCCGACCACGGGCTCCTCGGATGCCTGCGGCTCAGGCCGCCGCTGGCGGCCGATGGTCAGGACCGCGATCACCGCGCCACAGAGCAGCAGCGCTGCGCCGACCTGGAGTGCGCGGTGGTAGCCCTCGACGAACTGCGTGTCGTAGAGCGGGCTGGTCGGAGCGACGGAGATGCTCCCCGCGACCAGCGTGCCCATGATCGCGATCCCGAGCGACCCGCCGACCTGCCGCATGCTGTTGATCACCGCCGAGCCGACGCCGGCCTTGTCCACCGGCACCGAGCTCATCGCGGCCGCAGTCGTCGGGGCCATGGTGATCGCCATCCCCACCCCGCCGACGAGCAGGCCCGGGAGGATGTTCCAGAAGGACGAGTGCTCGTCGAGTGTGCCGAACAGGAGCAGCGAGACGGTGAGCAGCGTCATCCCAGCTCCCATCGGCCAGCGGGGGCCGATCCGGTCGGAGATCCTCCCCGCCATCGGCGCGACCAGGATGATCAGCAGGGTCATCGGCAGGAACGTCGCCCCGGTCTTGATCGCGCTGTACCCGAGCACGTTCTGGAGGAACAGGGAGTTGAAGAAGAAGATGCCGAACATCGCGAGGCCGACCAGGCCCATCACGGTGTTTGCCCCGCTGAAGGTCGAGTTGCGGAACAACGCGAGATCGAGCATCGGCAGACGCCCTCGCAGCTCGATGAAGACGAACGCCGTCAGCGACACCGCCGCGATCCCCAGCAGCCCGAGCACGCGCGCAGAGCCCCACGCATGCGTGTTCGTCTCGATCAACCCATAGGTCAGGGCGAACAAACCGATCGCAGACGAGAGCAGGCCCGGAAGATCGAGCCGCCGCTCGCGCGAGGTGTCCTTCGACTCGTCGATGAAGAGCCGGGCGGCAACGATGGCGAGGACGCCGACCGGGATGTTGACGAAGAAGATCCAGCTCCAGCTGATCCGCTCCGTCAGCAGCCCCCCGACGAGCGGCCCGATCGCGAGGGCGAGCGCGGAGACGCCCGCCCAGATCCCGATCGCCGTCCCCCGCTGGCGCGGCGGGAAGGTCGCGGTGATGATCGAGAGCGTCGCCGGATTCATCAGCGCGGCGCCGACGCCCTGAACCGTGCGGGCGGCGATCAGCGACGCGGCGCCGCCGGCGAGCCCGCACCAGAGCGACGCTCCGGTGAAGATCACCAGCCCGGCGATGAAGATCGTCCGCCGCCCGAGCAGGTCGGCGAGCTTCCCGCCGGTGAGCAGCAGGACGCCGAAGGTGAGCGCGTAGGCGTTCACGACCCACTCGAGCTCGGACACGGAGATGCCCAGGTCGCTGCGAATCGACGGCAGCGCCACGTTCACCACCGTGTTGTCGAGCATGATCATGAACAGCCCGAACGAGACCGCAACGAGGGTCCACCACTTGCGGTTCTCGTCCGTGAACAGCCGTGCCCTCATCGATACGCCCCCTCTGCGGTCGCGTGTTCCAGCCGTGCCAGCTTGGTGCGGACGCGGGCGATCGCATCGCTGTGGGCGTCCAGCTCGGCGTCGGACACGCCCTTGGCCTCGAGCAGCGCCCGCACGTACACCAATCCCTTCAGCTGCAGGTTGAGGTCGTCGCGCCGGTTCATGCCGCCTCCAGCTCGGGCTCGGCGTGCCGAGCGTCGAACTCGATCTCTGGCTCGCCCGGCTTCGACTCGAGCATCACCGCAGCGAGCAGCGCACCCAGCGCGGCCATCGCGGCGAGGACGTAGAAGGCGATCTGGAAGCCGTGCGTCAGGGCAGCGCCGCTGAACGCGTTCGTGCCCGCGTGCGAATCCACGTAGTGCGTGGTGAAGGTGGTCGCGACCGTCGTGGCGATCGCGACGCCGACCGCGCCGCCGATCTGCTGGGTCGTGTTGATCAGGCCGGACGCGATGCCGGCATCGGCCTGGCGTACTCCCGTTAGGGCGCCGATCGACATCGGCACGAACGCGAGCGCGAGACCGAGACCGCTGATCATGAACGCCGGGAACAGATCGGTGAAGTAGTTGCCGTGCACCGGCAGCCGTGCGAACAGAACGAGCGCGACCGTCGAGAGCGCGAGCCCGGCGGGCAGGACACTTCGGATGCCGATTCGGGTGACCAGCGCCTGCGCGACGGCAGAGAAGACGATGATCGTGAGCGTCAGGCCGATGTAGGCGACGCCCGTCTTCAGCGCCGAGTAGTGCAGCACCTCCTGCATGTAGAGCGTCAGCAGGAAGAACTGCGCGAAGATCGCGCCGCCCATGAGCAGGCCGCTGACGTTGGAGGCGGTCAGCGTGCGGTTCCGGAAGATGCGCAACGGCAGCAGCGGCGCCTTGGAGCGCAGCTCGATCAGGAAGAAGGCACCGATCAGTGCGGCCGAGGCGACCAGCAGCCCGATCGTCGTGCCGGTTGCCCAGCCGTGCTGCGTCGCGCGCGTCAGCGCGTAGACAAGCAGCATCAAACCGCCGGTGATCGAGGCCGCACCCGCGAAGTCGAATCGGCGATGGCCGAGATCCGCCCGGCTCTCGTGTAGCAGGAACGGGCTGACCGCCATCACGGCAATGCCGACCGGCACGTTGATGAAGAAGATCCAGCTCCAGCTCAGAGCGCTGGTCAGCGCGCCGCCGAGCAGCACGCCCGCGGCACCGCCGCTCCCTGACGCCGCTCCCCAGATGCCGAGGGCGAGGTTGCGCTCACGGCCCTCAGCGAAGGTCGTCGTGAGGATCGAGAGGGCGGCCGGCGACAGCAGGGCTGCGCCGAGCCCCTGGAGGGAGCGGAACGCGATCAGCGAGCCCTCTGACCAGGCGAGGCCGTCGAGGAGCGAGAAGACCGTGAAGATCGCCAGACCCGCGATAAAGACGCGCCGGCGCCCGAGCAGGTCGGACAGTCTCCCGCCGAGCAGGAGGAAGCCGCCGAAGAAGATCGCGTAGGCGGTGATCACCCACTGGAGGCTCTCCTGCGAGAAATTGAGGTCGGTGCGGATCGAGGGCAGAGCGACATTCACGATCGCCACGTCCAGCACGACCATGAACTGGGCGACGACGATCAGCGCGAGCGCCCACCAGCGCCGGCGATCCTGGGCTCCGTCTGTGGCTTGTGCAACAATTTCCGTCACCATTCGTTTACCCTCCCGATCGTTGAGTTCTGCCACGATACCACAGCCCAACGTTTGTGCGCTACACTTATTCCGCGATGGGAGAAATGACGACTGACGCCCCCACGAGACCGATCCACCGGATCGCGAAGGAGCAGCTGGCGAGCACCGGTTTTCTGCTGGCACGGCTCGGCTTCGCGTTCAAGGGCAAGGCGATTGCGGCCTGCGAGCAGGCTGGTTTCGAGCTCTACGACTACGGTGTGCTGGCGCTCCTTGCAGAGGGCGCCCGCCAGACGCAGTCGACGATCGCGGACTCGCTCACGGTCGACCCCAGCCGGCTCGTTGCGCTGCTCGACTCGCTGGAGAAGCGTGGCCTGATCGTCCGTCAACGCGACACGCAGGACCGCCGCCGCCACCTGGTCAGCATCACGGCCGAGGGCAAACGGGAGCTCGGTCGGCTGCGCGCCCTGATCAAGGGGCTGGAAGAGGAGTTCTTCGCCCCGCTCGATGAGGCGACCCGCAAGACCCTCCACGAGCTGCTCCTGCACCTCGCGACGGAGACCGACCCGCGCTGCGCCTTCGCTGCGGTCAAACCTCCGGCCGCGACCGAGCCGCCGCCGCGCGCCGCCTAACCGGGCCGCCGCCTAAACCCGGGCCTCCGGCGTTTCGAACCGGGACAGGCGGGCATTCCCGGCTCCATGGGAAGGCAGCAAACCACACATACAGTCGATACCCCCACAACCGGCCCGCAGCTGGCGTTCGGCACCGGCGCGCGGCCGCCTGACGAGCCCAACGTGGTCGTCTACGTGAATTTCGGCGTCCTCGCAGGACGCGAGGCGACGCCGGCCGAGATCGACCGGCTGGCCGAGTGGCTACTCGATCGCATCCCTCACGTGACAATCGTCGGCGAGATGCACCACGAGATCGACACACGCTCCGAGGCGGCCGTGTACCAGGTTCGGATCGAGGTCGACGAGGGTGAGCCCGAAGAGCTGGAGCCGTGGCTCGTAGAGCGGGCCGAGCTCTGGGCCCGGGCATGCATCGCCGACCGGACGGCCGCCACGGCCTAACGGACCGCGCCGCTTCCGGGTTACTCGACGGGAACCGGCGCGGGCGCTGCGAGGGCGTCGTCGAGCGTGTCGTAGATCGTGAACGCCCGGTCGAGCAGTGTGATCGAGAGGATCCGGCGGATGTTCAGATCGGCGCAAACGATCACGAGCTCGCCACCGATCAGCCGCAGGCGCTTGACCGCTCCGAGCAGCACGCCGAGCGTCGTCGAGTCGACGAACGTGGCACCGCTCAGGTCGACGACGATCCGATTCGGTCCCTCGGCGACCAGCCGTAGAAGCTCCGACTTGAGCTCCGGCGCGGTGTAGAGGTCGACCTCGCCGGTAAGGCCGACGACGAAGGTGCCCTCGCCGAGCTCCCTGGTGACGAGGTCGAAATCGACCTCGTGCGGACCTTCGGTGCCGAACGAAGCGCCCACTCAGCGAGGGATCATGTCACGCTCGTCGGCGCGGCGGACTCCGCCGAAGCCGCCCCAACTCGACCAGAACACGAGCGACACCACGAATCCGACGACACCGATCACGAGCAGGATCACGCCAGCCGTATGGATGTTGAACCCGGACGCGGTCGTATTCACAGCCCAGATCAGAATCGCACCCGCCGCGGCCAGAAGCAGTGAGACCGTAAGACCCATGGCGCGTTGAGTACCCGAGCCGCCGGCACTCGAAACCGCTGCTGACGGCTAAGTCGCGCGTTTCGCACCCTTTGCGGTGGGGAGAAATCTCCTGCACCTGGACGCAATTCCCGGACGACCGCCGTGACCCGACCGCCGCTCCACCACGACGCGCTGCTCTACTCCGGAAGCGACGAGTACATCACTGTGATCCGCGATTTCACGCGCGGCGGCGTCGAAGGGGTGGAGCAGTGCTGATCGCCGTGCCCGAGCCGAAGCTCGCCATGCTCCGCGCGTCGCTCGGCGACCTCGGCGGACGCGTGCAGTTCGCCGACATGCGTCAGATCGGGATCAATCCGGCCCGGATCATCCCCTTTGTCAAGGCTTTCATCGACGAACACCGACAACGGCCGGTGCGCTTCGTCGGTGAGCCGATCTGGGTCGGCCGCAGCGAGGCCGAGACAGTCGAAGCGGTGCGGCACGAGGGCCTGCTGAACGCGGTCTTCGCGCGGGCCGGCGCCCAAATCCTCTGTCCGTACGACACGGGCGAGCTGTCCGCCGACGTCCTCGACGACGCGAGACGCACGCACCCGACGGTGCTGGAGGGCGGCCGGCGATGTAGGTGCGGCGACTACGTCGACCCGCTCGAGACGTACGCGGCCGCCCGCCACCCCCCTGCCGGAGCCTTCCGGCGCACCGCTCCGGATCTCGGTCTCCGACGGCCTCGTCGACTTCCGGTCCGTGGTCAAGGAGCAGGCGCGGTCGGCGGGAATGCCGCCGGACCGGGTGGCGTCGTTCCTGATCGCAGCGAACGAGGCCGCGGCCAACACGTTGATTCATGCCGGCGGCAACGGCTCGGCTCGGATCTGGCACGACGAGCACGAGCTCGTGTGCGAGGTCTCCGACACCGGTGTGATCGAGGATCCTCTCGTCGGCCGTCGCATGCCACCCGCCGACCGGTCGGGGGGTCGCGGCGTCTGGCTGATGAATCAGCTCAGCGATCTGGTCGAGCTGCGCTCAGGCCCGCCGACGGGCACGGTCGTCCGCATCCACATGCGTCGGGCCTCCGTCTAGTAGGAGGGCTTGGACGCAAGGGGCTGGGCCGCCGCGAGGTTCGAACGTCGCGCGCGCAGGCAACAACCCGTGAGTCGTGGAAGCGCGCACTGCCGAGTTCGCGCCGATCGCCGACTACGCCGTGATCGGCGACGGCCGTACCGCCGCGCTCGTCGCCCGCGACGGCGCGATGGACTGGCTCTGCCTGCCCAACGTCGACTCCCCGTCGGTCTTTGCGCGTCTGCTCGACCGGAAGGGCGGCTGCTTCGAGCTCCACCCGGTGGAGCCCTTCGAGGTCGAGCGTGCGTACGAGCAGGACTCGAATGTCCTGACGACCACCTTCTCCACGGCCAAGGGGATCGTCAGGGTGACGGACGCGTTGACCCTCACCCGCTCGGGGCTCGCGCCGCTCAGGGAGATCGTACGGCGCGTCGACGGCCTTGCCGGGCGGGTCGAGATGGCCTGGCGGTTCGAGCCGCGGTTCCGCTACGGGCAAATGAAGGCGCGGATCGCCGACCGCATCGGGTGCACGTTCGCGCTCGGTGCGCACGATGCCCTGGCGCTTCAGACCTGGGACGCAGGTACGCCAAGCGGGACTGGAGCCGCCGTCGCTGGTCGGTTCGCCGCCCAGACGGGGTCCTCGGCTCTGTTGGCCGTCGCCGCCGCGAACCAGGAACCCGCCGTACTCTCACCGCGGCGGCTCGTCGAGCAGCGCCTCGAGGAGACTCAGCGGTTCTGGGCCGACTGGAGCGCGCGCGCCGAGTACGACGGTCCGTGGCGTGCAGCGGTCCTGCGCAGCGCGCTCGTGCTGAAACTGCTCGTCCACGCGCCGTCGGGCGCGATCGTCGCCGCCCCCACCACGTCGCTGCCGGAGGAGCCCGGTGGGCAGGCGAACTGGGACTATCGCTTCTCGTGGCTGCGCGACGCCAGCTTCAGCCTCGAGGCCCTCTGGGCGCTCGGCTACCACGACGAGGCCCGCGCGTTCTTCTGGTGGTTGATCAACGCGTCTCGGCTGCGGCGCCCCCGGTTCCCGAACCTGTACCGCGTGAACGGCAGCCCTCGTGTCCGTGAATGCGAGCTCGACCTCGAGGGGTACCGGGGCGCGCGACCAGTGCGGGCCGGCAACGCCGCGGCCGGCCAGCTCCAGCTCGACGTCTACGGAGACCTGCTGGACGCAATCCACCTCTACGCCACGGAGATGGGCGGGCTCGACCGCGCAACCGTCCGCCATGTTGTCGAGATGGCGGAGTTCGTCGCCGGAAACTGGCATCGTCCGGACTCGGGGATCTGGGAGTCGCGCGACGTCGTGCGGCATCACACCCATTCCAAGGGCATGTGCTGGGTCGCGCTGACCCGGGCACTCGAGCTCGCCGATCGTGGTGTGATCCCGGCGAAGCGTCGGTCGCACTGGGAGCGCGAGGCAGCGGCGATTCGGAGCTACCTCGACGAGCGCTGCTTCGACGCTCGGCGGGGGACCTACGTGCGCGCGGCCGGAAGCAGCGACCTCGATGCCGGCCTGCTGGCGCTCGCGGTGTTCGGCTGCGAGGACGCGCGTGGCGAGCGGATGCAGGGGACGATCCGCGCCATCCGGGACGTGCTGGGCGACGGACCGTTTCTCGCCCGCAACCTCGACTCCGGCCGCGACGGCGCCTTCGTCGCCTGCTCGTTTTGGCTCGTGCATGTGCTCGCCCGCGCCGGCCGTCACGACGAAGCATCCGCACTGATGGATGAGCTGGTCGCCGCCGCGAACGACGTCGGGCTGTACGCGGAGGAGCTCGACCCGTCGACGGGTGAGTTTCTCGGGAACTTCCCGCAGGGCCTCTCCCACCTCGCGTTGATCCGGGCGGCGGTCGCGCTCTCGGAGTCGGAATGAGCGTCTGGGGCGCGCTCGCAGGCGGACTGGTCGGGACGATGGTGATCTCGATCGGCCTGCAGCTCGGGCAGGCGGCGGGTTGGACACGGATGGATCTGCCGCTGCTGCTCGGCAGCGCCTTCGCGGAGGACCGCAACCGGGCGCGCGCGATCGGCTGGGCGCTGCACCTCACGTACGGCCTGCTCTTCTCGCTGGTCTACGCGGCCATCTTCGCCGCCGTCGGCCACGCCGGATGGCTGTTCGGCCTCGCGCTCGGCGCCGTCCATGCCGGGTTCGTCGGAGGGCCACTCTCGAACCTGATCCTTCCCGCCGTCCACCCCCGGATGGGACGACCGTGGACCGACGCCAGGGATACTCCGCTCCTGGAGCCACCCGGCTTCATGCTCGTCAACTACGGCTCCGGGACCGTCGTCTTGACGACGGTGCTGCACCTCGCATACGGGGCGATCGTCGGCGGCTTCGCCGCGGGACTGTCCTAGCCGGCCCCTAGCCGACGGGCCGGCGAGCGTCCGCCCGGGCCTGCTCGATCGCGCGACGCCGATCGTGCTCCACGCGCTCGCCGGCCTGGAGGCCGAGGCAAACCCGGTAGGCGGCGAACGCGGCGACGAATGGCCCGACCAGCGCCGCCACCCGGTAAATCCAGATCTGCGTGCTGTAGCTGAAGCCGAAGGAGACGAAGACGCGGTCGGAGGCACCTGCGAGGAAGATGAGCAGCACCCACGTCAGGAGTGCGAACCCGACCGCGGTTCGCACCGGCGCGTCCCGGGGGCGGTCGAGCAAATTGTGGAACGCGTCGTCGCCGGAGAACCGCCGTTCGAGCCACGGCCAGAGGTACAGAAAGACGAACACCGCGAGTGGGAACAGCACACCGCCCCAGAACGCATTCGGCACGAGCGTGTAGTTCCCGATCGTCCAGTCCCAGCTCGGCATCAGCCGCAAGGCCCCGATCAGCCAGCCGAGGTACCAGTCCGGTTGCGCGCCGTTCGTCGAGAGGTAGGTGTGGAACGGCCCCCAGAGCCAGATCGGGTTGATCTGGACGAGGCCGCCGAGGAGGACGAGCAAACCGGCGACCGCGAACATAAGGCCGAGCGACCGCGGCGCCTGCCCGGGAAAGGTGGGGATGCCGACGACCTTCCGTTCCGTCTGCCGCTTGCCCTCGAACTGCGTGTGATGCCTCAGCACGACGAGCGTGAGGTGGGCGGCGAGCAGCACGGCGATCAGCGCCGGGAACAGGAAGACATGCGCGATGTACATCCGCGAGAAGAAGGTGTCGGTCCCAGGGAACGCCCCGCCCCAGATCAGCGCGCCGACATTCGCGCCGATGAACGGGATCGACAGCGCGACCGCGTTCCCGATCGCGAGGCCCATCCCGGAGAGCAGGTCGTCGACGAGTGAGTAGCCGACGTACCCTTCGAGCAGCGTCACTGCGAGGATCGACAGCCCCAACCAGTACGTCACCTCGCGCGGCTTGCGATACGCGCCGGTGAAGAAGATGCGCAGCAGGTGGAGGACGATCGCAGCGACGAAGACGTCGGCCGCCCAGTGGTGCGTCTGCCGGATCAGGAGACCGGCCTTGACGTTGGTCGAGATGTCGAGGACGGAGCGGTAGGCCTCGCTCATGTGCCGGCCCTGGAGCGGGACGTACGGCCCGTGGTAGACGACGTCCACGCGGCTGGGGGAGTAGAACAACGCCAGGTACGTACCGGAGGCGACGAGCACGATGAACGAGTACAGCGCCACCTCGCCGAGCAGGAACGACCAGTGGTCCGGGAAGAGGTAGCGCAGGGCCTTCTTGGCGAACGGCGCGGTGGCCGTTCGCTGATCGAGGTAGCGGACCAGCCGGCGGATCACGTGGTCGGCCCTCTGTTCCGGACCCCCCACCACGAGGGGCCGACCGGCCCGTCGAAGTTCCCCGCCGCCCGGAGGTAGCCACCCCCGTCGATGCGGAGCGGCAGCATCGGCAGCTTCCGGCCGGCGGGGCCGAAGATCACCGTCCCGCCGGTCGCCGGGTCGAAGGTCGAGTAGTGGCAGGGGCAGACCAGCGCCGGCTTCGGCGCGTCCGCGGGGAAGAGCGGCACCCGGTACAGGGAGATCGCACAACCGGCGTGGGTGCAGATCTTCGAGAAGGCGACGATTCCGGCCGCGGCGTACCCCGCCTGCGCCGCCGGCAGATCCAGCTCACGTTGCGGCAACCGGACGACGACGAGCGGCGAGCCGAGCTCCTCCCGGTCCGCTCCTTCGGGGAAGGCGGAGTAGAAGGTCTCGCGCTCGATGTCGGCCGCGCGGTAGGGCCTGCCGTCTTCGTCGACCAGGCGCCGGCCCCGCGACCAGGGCGTTCGGTAGAACGGCCGCAGGTCGAGCACCGGGCCGAGCGAGGCGAGGGGAGCCAGGAGCGCGAGTCCGAGCGTTCCGCCCGCGGCGCCGAGGCCGACCTTGAAGAGCCGCGCGCGGGAAAGGCGGCTGCCGCTCTCGGCGACCGTCCTGACGATCTCGTCTTGCTCGTCGGGATGCTCGGTCGGCGGGTAGTCGTGCTCCAGCTCCTCGGTCACGACCAGCCGCTTGCCGGTCACGACCAGCGCCGCGGCGATCGCAAGCAGGGCGATCCCGAGCGAGAGGCCGAGTAACTGTGTGTGCCGTGGCAGCCGGTCGAGCGCGTAGACGGCGATGAACGCGGCGGCACACACGATGCCGAACAGGAGAAACGCCAGTGCGAGCAGCTCGGCGCGCGGTTCCCGCGGTCCGGCCGGGACGATGCGCCCCTGCTCGGGTTGCGTGACCTGAGGCCGGCGCCGCCGCCGCAGGACCAGCAGCCCGAGGACGACGACCAAGGCCCTGAGCCGGTCTCTCATCTCTCCCCCAGCCTTCTGCCGATGACGACGCAGAAGCCGACGAGGATCGCAGCGGCGACGAACCAAGTGACGAGCCCCTCCGGGACCGGGCCCAGGTGGCCGAGCGGCCAGCCGCCCGGATCGTGCGGATGCTTGGCCTCGTCGACGTACGCGATGATCGAGTCGAGCTCGCGGTCGCTGATTGCCCGCTTCGAGAAGCGCGGCATCACGTACGGGCCGATCCGGACCGCCTCGGCGATCTGGACGTCCGTCGCCGCGTCAAGCGGCGGCGCGACCGCCCCCGTGACATAGCCGCCCTCGGCGACGATCTGATGACAGCCGGCACAGTGCTCGGTGAAGAGCCGCAGCCCCTCCGCGACTCGGCCGCGCTCCGGATGCGGCGCCGGGATCGCCGGTCCACCACCGAGCGAGGCCACGTATGCCGTGATCGCCCGGATCTGGTCCTCGTCGAACAGGACGCGAGCGCGTCGCGGCTGAATGCCCGTCTTGCGCAACGGCATGTAGCCGGTGCGGAGGTAGAAGTCCGCCGCCAGCGCGCCGACCCCGCGCAGCGAGGGCGCCTTGCCGGGGACACCCGAGCCGCTCGGCCCGTGGCACGACAGGCAGTAGCGGCCGTACAGGTGGTTCCCTCCGGCGGTCGAGGGAGGAGCGGCGGAGGCGGCGAGGGGCAGCAGGAGAGCCATGACGATCGCAAGCGCCGCCGCTGGGAGTACTGACGGTCTCATGCCTGGCGGCACCCCAGGCCTGCGATCGAAGCGATGCCGTCCAGCAGGATGATCGCCAAGAAGATCGAGTTCGCTGCGATCGACGCGGCAGCGAAAAAGTGCAGCCGGGCGCAGCGGACCTCGCCTGCCTCCTCCAGGGGCTCGTCGCCGTACCCGGCGTCCCGCGTGCGGGCGAAGACGGTGATCGAGGCTGCTCCGGCGACGACCACGAGCACCGCGGCGGTGCCTGTCAACGTCGCCTGCCACAGGTCGTTCGAGATCCCCCACCCCGCGCCGGCCGGCCCGCAGTCGGCCTGCGTGATGCCCGAGCCGACCACGTGCTGTGCGGCCCACACACCCGCGCCGAGCAGGAGGCCGACCCATTGCAGGATCCCGAGCGACCGAAGCGTCATGCGCGTGCAGAGAGGAGGGTCGCGAGCACGACGACCGTGAGGAGGTTGACGAAATGCCAGTACCACGCGATCGCCTGCGCGGCGTTCGCCCGATAGAGCGTGAGCCCGCGGAGGAGCTTGAACAGCAGCCACGTGCTGAGCAGCACGCCGAGGATGACGTGAGCGTGGTCGGCGCCGAGGAGCGTGTAGTAGATCGACGTGTACGCGTTCTCGTCGATCGGTGTCTCCCGCAGCTGGTCGGCGAAGTCGTGGATCGAGTAGGCGAGGTAGCCGACCTGGACGGCGATTGCCCCGAGCAGGAAGAGGCGGGCAGGACCGACGCGTCCGGCGCGCACCGAGCGCCAGGCGAGGTGCACGGGCACGCTCGTCGACACGAGCACGATGACGAGGATCACCGGCACCGCGACTGCCGGTCTGGGAACACCGGGGGGCGGCCAGACGGCAATGTGAAACCGGAGGTAGTAATAGGTGCCGATCAGGGCGCCGAAGAGCATCGCCTCGGTTGCGATCAGGATCGTCATTCCGAGCAGCGCGGACGACGGCCCGCGCCTCTCCGCCACCGCTACGCGGACGTCGACGTACTCGCTCATACGGACTCCTGCGGCTCCTTGGCATGCCACGCGGCCAGGACTGCGAGGCAGAGAAGACCGGCGATCGCCGCCGCTCCGTACTTCTGCAGAAGCAGCATCACGAACACGAGTGAGGCGGCAACCGCGAGCACGATCGGCCACGGCGACTCGTGCGGCATGTCGACGATCTCGGAAAGGTTCCCGTCAACGGGAGTGACCGCGACCTGACGGTGCCCGTCTCCCAGCACGAGCGTCCCCTCCGCCAGACGGCGCCGGTCTTCCTCGCGGTCGGCCCGGTCCCAGTTCGCGTACGCGCTCGAGACCTTTGGGACGACGGGGAAGTTGTAGTCCGGCGGCGGCGACGACGTCGACCACTCGAGGGTCGGGCCATGCCACGGGTCGGCCCCGGCCTCGGCGCCCCGGAAGTAGCTGACGAACAGGTTGCCGAGCAGGAGCAGGATCCCGACGAGCGTGATGAACCCCCCGATCGTCTCGGCGAGGTTGTACGCGGCCCAGCCGAGGCCGTCCGGATACGTGTACTGCCGCCGCGGCATGCCCAGCAGCCCGACGACGTGCATCGGGAAGAAGAGGAGATTCGTCCCTAGGAAGAGGATCCAGAAGCTGATCTGTCCGGGCCGCTCGAAGTAGAGCTTCCCGGTCACTTTCGGGAACCAGTAGTACATCCCGCCGAAGATCGGGAAGACGGCGGCGCCGAAGATGATGTAGTGGAAGTGGGCGACGACGAAGTACGTGTCGGTCACCTGCTGATCGAACGGGATCGCCATGAACATGATCCCGGTCAGCCCGCCGGTCACGAACATGAAGATGAACCCGGCGATGAAGAGCAGCGGCGTCCGGAAGCGGCCGCCGCCCATCACCATCGTCCAGCACCAGGCGAACACCTGGATCGTCGACGGGATGACCACCATCGCCGTCGCGGCCGCGAAGAAGACCATCGTCACGGTCGGCATTCCGGTCGTGAACATGTGGTGCGCCCAGACGCCGAAGCCGACGAAGACGACGAGCAGCTCGGCGATCGCGACCAGCGGAAAGGCCTGTAGCCGGCGCCGGGTGAAGGCCGGGATGATTTCGGTGGCGATCCCGAAGGCGGGGACGATCAGGATGTAGACCTCAGGGTGGCCGAAGAACCAGAAGAGGTGCTGCCACAGGAGCGCCGATCCTCCGTGGGCCGCGTCGAAGAAGTGGGTGCCGACGTTGCGGTCGAGGAAGAGGAAGATCGTGTCGACGGAGAGCGCGGGCAGCGCGAACAGCAGCCCGAACGACGCAGCCAGCATCGCGAAGCAGAAGAGCGGCATCCGGTTCAGCGACATCCCCGGCGCGCGGCTCTTCAGGATCGTGACGATGAACTGCCCGGCAGTCAGGGTTGAGGCGATGGTGTTGAACAGGATCCCCAGGCAGTAGAAGTCGATGTTTCTGCCCGGGTCGAACTCGCGGCCGGCGAGCGGGACGTAGTCGTACCAGCCGGCGTTCGGAGCGATCCCCAGGAAGAGGCTCGTGTAGACGAAGAGCCCGGACGCGAGAAAGAGCCAGAAGCTGAGGGCGTTCATGCGCGGGAATGCCATGTCGCGCGCGCCGATCATCAGCGGGAGCAGGTAGTTGCCGAACGCTCCCGTGGTCATCGGGATGATGAAGAAGAAGATCATCGTGATCCCGTGCATCGAGAACAGCTGGTCGTAGGTGCCCGGTGACACGACGTCGTTGTTCGGGCTCTCGAGCTGGGTGCGCATGATCAGCGCCTCGACCCCGCCGGCCGCGAAGAAGACGAGCGTCGCCCAGAAGTAGAGAAGGCCGATCCGCTTGTGGTCGGTGGTCGTGAGCCAGCCCAGCAGGCCCGGCCGGCTCTGCCACCCGCGCTCGAGCCTGATCACGCGCTCGGCGGCGTCCAGGGTTGGGGGCGCGACGACGACCACTAGCGCAGCCCTTCGAGGTAGGCGACGAGGTCGTCGAGCCGGGCCGCGGAGAGCGTCATGTCCGGCATGTCATTGCCCGGCTTGACCTCCTGCGAGTCGAGGATCCAGCTGCGCAGGTACTGAGGCGTGTTCGGGACCGTGTTCGCGCCCAGGGTCCGCCGCGCGGCGATGTGTGTGAGGTCAGGCCCGACGTCCCCGCCGGAGGACGTTCCCCGGATGGTGTGGCAGCTCTGGCACGGGCCGGTGGTGAAGACGTTCTGGCCGCGGCGGGCGGCTGCGGACGCCGGCGGCGCCGCCGGCTTCGCCTGGTCCGCGAGCCAGCGCTCGAACTCGGCCCGAGGCTGGGCGAACACCTCGAGCCCCATGTGCGTGTGCTGGACCCCGCAGAACTCAGCGCACTGGCCGCGGTAGGTACCCGACGCGTCGGCGTCGAGCTCGACCGCGTTCGTGCGGCCGGGAATCGCGTCGATCTTCCGGTTCAGCTCCGGCACCCAGAAGCTGTGGACCACGTCCGCCGTCCGCACCTCGACCCGGACCGGTGTCCGGGCCGGGATGTGCAGCTCGTTGGCGGTCACCGCCGCAGTCCCCGGGTAGCGGATCTCCCACCACCACTGGTGCCCGGTGACGACGACCGTCAGGCGAGTGGCACCAGCCGCCGGCGCCTGCGTCGTCCGGATCACGAAGATGTTCGCGATCACGAAGAGAACCGCGAGAACCGCGATCGGCACGACCATCCCGGCGCCGATGACGACCCACCACGCCCGGCGCTCGGCCGCCTTCGAGTGCGAGCCCGCGGCCGGACCGCTCCGCGTCCGGCGCTTCCAGGCGACGGCCAGCAGACCGACGACGACGGCGAGGCCGATCCAGGCGCCGCCCATCATCCACCAGAAGAGGCTTGCGATGTCCCGCGCCTGCCGGCTCTGCGGTGCGACGGAGCTCTGCGTCCCTCCGCAGCCCGCCGCCAGCATGGTCAGCGCCGCCGCAGCGGCCGCGTATCGGCCTGCCCTCATGCGACGCCTGTGAGGGACACGATGCGCTCATTGCCCGAACGGGCGACACGAAAACCCAGCGCGGCTCGGCCAGGTTTCCCGGCGTGCGAGCCGGGAACGACGAGCGCATGGTCGAGCTGGGGTACTCGCTGTCGTCGGAGGAGCTCGGGCCGCTCGATCTCGTCGAGAACGCGCGCCGAGCGGAGCACGCCGGGTTCGGCTTCGCCCTCGTGTCCGATCACTTCCATCCGTGGCTCGACAGCCAGGGGGAGAGCCCCTTCGTGTGGAGCACGATCGGCGCGATCTCACAGGCGACGGAGTCGCTCACGCTCGGAACGGGCGTCACCTGCCCGTTGATCCGGACGCACCCGGCGATCATCGCCCACGCCGCGGCGACGTCGGCTGCACTGATGCCCGGGCGTTTCTTCCTCGGCGTCGGCACCGGTGAGAACCTGAACGAGCACGTCCTCGGCGACCGCTGGCCCGGGCACGAGGAGCGCCTCGAGATGCTCGAGGAATCGGTCGGGCTGATGCGCGAGCTATGGCGGGGAGACCTCGTCAACCACCGCGGGAAGCACTACACCGTCGACCGCGCCCGGCTCTACACCGTCCCCGAAGAACCGCCGCCGATCGCAGTCGCCGCGGCCGGCACCGACGCCGCCGAGCTCGCCGGACGGATCGGTGACGCCCTGATCTCGACCGCGCCGAACGCGGACGTGGTCGAGGCGTTCGAGGCCGCCGGCGGCTCGGGGAAGCCGCGCTACGGCCAGCTGACCGTTTGCTATGCCGAAGATCGCGACGACGCTGTCCAGACCGCCTTCGAGCAATGGCCGAACGCCGCGCTCGGCGGCGAGCTCGGCCAGGAGCTGCCGCTGCCGCGGAACTACCGCGACGCCTCCGAGACGCTGGAGCCGGAACAGGTCGCGGAGCAGGTGATCTGCGGCCCGGACCCGGACGAGCACCGCCGCGCGATCGACGAGTTCGAGCAGGCAGGGTTCGACCACGTCTATGTCCACCAGGTCGGGCGCGACCAGGAACCCTTTTTCGCGTTCTACGAGCGGGAGATCCTGCCCGCGCTCGCACGAGTCCCATGAACGGCCGAGTGGTCGTCGTCACCGGAGCGTCGGCAGGCGTCGGGCGGGCGGCCGCGCTGGCCTTCGCCGAACGCGGCGATGCCGTTGGTCTGCTCGCGCGTGGCGCCGAGCGGCTCGAATCGACCCGCCGGGAGGTCGAGGCGCTCGGCGCCCGCGCACACGCGGTCACGGTCGACGTCGCGGACGCGCAGGCGGTCGAAAACGCAGCCTCGGAGGTAGAGCAGACGCTCGGACCAATCGATGTCTGGGTCAACAATGCGATGGCGACCGTCTTCGCGCCGCTCGCCGACGTCGAGCCGGACGAGTTCCGACGCGCGACCGAGGTCACCTACCTCGGCTCCGTCTGGGGCACGATGGCCGCGCTCCGGCGCATGCGCCCACGCGACCGCGGCGTCATCGTCCAGGTCGGCTCGGCGCTCGCCTATCGCGGGATCCCGCTCCAAGCGGCGTACTGCGGCGCCAAACACGCCCTTCAGGGCTTCCTCGAGTCGGTGCGAACGGAACTCGCCCACGACGGCTCGAAGGTGCGGGTGACGATGGTCCAGCTGCCGGCGCTGAACACGCCCCAGTTCACCTGGAGCCGGGCGCGGATGCCCCGGCAGCCACAGCCGGTCCCACCCATCTTCCAGCCGGAGGTCGGCGCCGACGCGATCGTGTGGGCCGCCGACCATCCGCGGCGCGAACTGCTCGTTGGATGGCCGACCGTGAAGACCATCCTCGGCAACGCAGTTATGCCCGGCATCGCCGACCGGTACCTCGCCGACAAGGGATACGAAGCCCAGCAGACCGAGCGTCCGCTCGAACACGAGCGGCCGGGAAACCTCTTCGAGCCGGCCGAAGGCGACGCCGGCGCACACGGGCCGTTCGACGACCGTGCGAAGCCGTTCTCGGTCCAGCTCTGGGCGACCAAGCACCGGCGCGCGCTCGGGGCGGCGGGAGCCGCCGTCCTCGCGACCGCCGCCGTCACCGCCGTCACAGGAGGTCAGAAATGAGCCAGCTCGTCGCCGACTACATCCTTGCCCGACTCCGAGCCTGGGACGTCCACCGCGTCTACGGCTACCCCGGGGACGGGATCAACGCGATCATCGGTGCGTTCGACCGCGCCGACGGCGACCCGGAGCTGATCCAGGTGCGCCACGAGGAGATGGCCGCGTTCATGGCGTGCGCCCACGCCAAGTTCACCGGTGAGGTCGGGGTCTGCCTCGCGACCTCGGGGCCGGGGGCGATCCATCTGCTCAACGGCCTCTACGACGCCCGACTCGACCACGCGCCGGTTGTCGCGATCGTCGGTCAGCAGGCGCGGGCCGCCCTCGGCGGGGACTACCAGCAAGAGGTCGACCTGGTCACGCTCTTCAAGGACGTTGCCCGCGACTACGTCCAGATGGCGATGGTGCCGGAGCAGATCCGCCATCTCGTCGACCGGGCGATCCGGATCGCCCTCTCACAGCGGACGGTCACTTGCCTGATCGTGCCCAACGACCTCGGCTCGATGGAGGCGAGCGAGCCGCCACACAAGCACGGAACGATCCACTCCTCGGTCGGTTACTCGAGACCGCGCGTCGTCCCGGACGAGGCGTCGCTGCAGCGCGCGGCGAGCGCGCTGAACGAGGGCGAGCGGGTGGCGATTCTGGCCGGGCAGGGCGCGCTCGGCGCCGGCCCGGAGCTCCTGGAGGTGGCCGACACACTCGGCGCCGGGATCGCGAAGGCACTGCTCGGTCGGGCGGTTGTTCCCGACAACGTGCCCTACGTCACTGGATCGATCGGCCTGCTCGGCACCCGTCCGAGCTACGAGCTGATGACGGGCTGCGACACGCTGCTGATGGTCGGCTCGAGCTTCCCGTACTCAGAGTTTCTGCCGGAAGAGGGCAAGGCGCGCGGCGTCCAGATCGACGTCGACGCCCGCCTGATCGGCATCCGGTACCCGATGGACGTGCATCTCGTCGGGGACGCGCGCGAGACGCTTCGGGCACTGCTGCCGCACCTCGAGCGCAAGGAGGACCGGTCCTGGCAGGACACGATCGTCGAGCAGGTCCAGGACTGGTGGGAGCTGATGGAGCAGCGCGCCCACGACGACGCGGATCCGATCAACCCGCAGCGCGTCTTCTGGGAGCTCTCGGAGCGCCTGCCGGACCGTTGCATCCTGACGGCCGACTCCGGCTCCGCCGCCAACTGGTTCGCCCGCGACCTGAAGCTCCGCAGCGGGATGATGGCCTCGCTCTCAGGGACGCTCGCGACGATGGGGCCGGGCGTCCCGTACGCGATCGCGGCGAAGTTCGCGCATCCGGACCGGCCTGTTATCGCCCTCGTCGGCGACGGCGCGATGCAGATGAACGGACTGAACGAGCTGATCACTGTCGGCAAGTACTGGCGCAGCTGGGGCGACCCGAGGCTGGTCGTGCTCGTCCTGAACAACCGCGACCTCAACCAGGTGACGTGGGAGCAGCGCGCGCTCGAGGGCGACCCGAAGTACGAGGTCAGCCAGTCGATTCCGGATTTTCCGTACGCGCGATACGCCGAGATGATCGGGCTGCACGGAGTCCGAGTCGACGAGCCTGAAGGGGTCGGCGCGGCCTGGGACGAGGTCCTTGCGGCCGACCGGCCGGCCGTGCTCGAGGCGATCGTCGACCCCGAGGTCCCGCCGCTACCGCCGCACATCACGTTCGAGCAGGCGAAGCACTTCGCGGAGGCCGTGCTGCACGGCGACGAGGGCCGACGCTCGATGATCCGCCAGTCGCTCCGCCAGCTGTTCGACGCCGTCACGGCGGGACGGTGATTGCCACCGGGCGGGCAGCATTGGCCGGGCCTGCGGTCGAACGCGTCACGGCGGCCGCGTACACGGTCCCGACCGACCGGCCGGAGTCGGATGGGACATTCGAGTGGGACTCGACGACCATCGTGGCCGTCGAGGTCGCTGCTGGCGACGAGGCCGGAATCGGGTGGACCTACGGCGCGGCGGCGGTCGAGCGTCTGATCGGCGACGTGGTCGCTGGGATTGTGGAAGGGATCGACGCGCTCGCAGTCGGCGCGGCCAATCGAAAGATGCGCGAGGCGCTCCGGAATGCGGGAGCGGCCGGTGCCGGAGCGATGGCCCTCTCTGCCGTCGACATCGCGCTCTGGGACTTGAAGGCGAAGCTCCTAGGCGTCTCGGTGGCGTCGCTGCTGGGTCCGGTCCACGCGGAAGTGCCGGTGTACGGGAGTGGTGGCTTCTGCTCGTACACGCAGGACGAGCTGGTGGAGCAGTTCATCGGCTGGGTCGAGGAAGGCATTCCGAGGCTGAAGATGAAGGTCGGCCGCGAGCCGGCCAAGGACTTTGAGCGAGTCCGCGCCGCCCGCGAGGCGATCGGCGCCGGCTCAGAGCTCTACGTCGACGCGAACGGTGCTCTGAGCGTCAAGCAGGCGCTCCGCTTCGCCGAGCAGTTCACAGAGCTCGGCGTCTCCTGGTTCGAGGAGCCGGTCAGCTCCCGGAACCTCGAAGGTCTCCGCCTCATCCGGGACCGTGCGCCGGCCGGAATGGACATCGCCGCAGGGGAGTACGCCTCCTCGCTCGACGAGTTCCACCGTCTCGCCGGGTCGGTCGACTGCCTCCAGGCCGACGCGACCAGGTGCGGCGGGATCACCGGGCTCCTCGGGGCGGCGGCGGTCGCCGAGGCGCACGAGCTCGATCTCTCCGGTCATACCGCCCCGACCGTCCACGCCCACGCCCTCGCAGCCGTGCCGCGACTCCGCCACCTGGAGTGGTTCCACGACCACGTGCGCGTCGAGCGGCTGCTGTTCGACGGCGTCCTCGAGCCCGAGGACGGCGCCCTCCGCCCCGATCCGGACCGGCCCGGGCTCGGTGTGGAGCTCAAGCACGCCGATGCGGAGCGCTACGCGGCATGACGTCGCTCGAGATCGATCTCCGCGCCGCGATCGAGGGTGAGGTCCGCTTCAGCCACGGCGACCGGGCGCTCTACGCCACGAGCGGCTCGAATTACCGGTTCCTGCCGATCGGCGTCGTCATTCCTCGCACCGTCGACGACGTCGTTGCCGCCGTTGCAGTCGCAAGGGAGCACGACGCGCCGATCCTGCCCCGCGGAGGCGGCACCAGCCTTGCCGGCCAAGGCCTGAATCACGCCGTCATCCTCGACTTCTCGAAGTACCTCAACCGCGTTCTGGAGATCGACCCGGAGCGCCGCCTGGCACGCGTCGAGCCGGGAGTCGTGCTCGACCGGCTGCGCGAGCAGGCGCAGGATCAGTTCGGGCTGACCTTCGGCCCGGATCCCTCCACGCACGACCATTGCACCCTCGGCGGGATGATCGGCAACAACTCGTGCGGTGTCCGTTCGGTCATGGCGCAGTTCTACGGCCCGGGGCCAAGGACATCCGACAATGTCGCCGAGCTCGAGGTACTGACGTACCGCGGCGACCGGTTCCGCGTCGGTGCCGACGGCTCGGGCATGCCGGCCGAGGCCGCCGACCGGCTGCGCGGGCTGGCCGACCGGTACGGCGACCTGATCCGAGAGCGGTACCCGGACATCCCGCGTCGCGTTTCGGGCTACAACCTCGACGACCTCTTGCCGGAGAAGAGCTTCCACGTCGCCCAGTCCCTCGCCGGCACGGAGGGCACATGCGTGACGATCCTGTCCGCAACCGTCCACCTGCTCCACAGCCCACCGTTCCGCACGCTCGTCGTCGCGGGCTATCAGGATGCGCCCACGGCGGCAGACCACGTCCTGGAGGTACTCGAGCACAAGCCGCTCGGACTGGAAGGGGTCGACGACAAGCTGATCGAGGACATGACCCTGTTGGGCAAGCACCGGCATGACGTGTCGCTGCTCCCGGAGGGCAAGGGCTGGCTGGTGATCGAGGTCGGCGGGGAGAGCAAGGAAGAGGCGGACGAGAAAGGTCAGGCGCTGGTGGCGACGCTGGAGCGCGCGGGCGGCGGCCTCCGCGGCACGAAGCTCTATGACGATCCGGCCGGGGAGCAGCACATCTGGGAGGTGCGGGAGGCCGGGCTCGGGGCGACCGCCTTCCTGCCGGGGAAGCCCGACACCCATGAGGGCTGGGAGGACTCGGCCGTGCCGCCCGAGCGGCTCGGTGAGTACCTGAGGAAGCTCGGGCAGCTCGCCGCCAAGTACGAGTACGAGAGCGCGCTCTACGGCCACTATGGCCAGGGCTGCGTCCATGCTCGCTGGAACTTCGACCACGAGAGCAAAGAGGGGATCGCGACCTGGCGGCGGTTCATGGACGAGGCAGCCGATCTCGTTCTCTCGCTGGGTGGGTCGCTCTCCGGCGAGCACGGCGACGGGCAGGCGCGCGCGGAGCTGCTCCCGAAGATGTTCGGCCCCGAGTTGGTGGAGGCGTTTCGGGAGTTCAAGTCGATCTGGGATCCGGACGGGCGGATGAACCCCGGCAAGGTGGTCGACCCCCACCCGATCGACTCCAATCTCCGCTTCGGCGCGGGGTACCGACCCGCGGTCGTGAAGACCCACTTCGCCTATCCAGACGACGGCGGCAACTTCGCCCATGCCACCGTCCGCTGTGTCGGGATCGGGAACTGCCGGCGCACAAAGGGCGGCGTGATGTGCCCGAGCTACATGGTGACCCGCGACGAGAAGCACTCGACGCGCGGCCGCGCGCACCTGCTCTGGGAGATGATGAACGGGGAGCTCGAGCTGTGGCGCTCGCACGAGGTGCTCGAGGCGCTCGATCTGTGCCTGTCGTGCAAGGGCTGCACCAGCGAGTGCCCGGTCAACGTCGACATGCCGACGCTGAAGTCGGAGTTCCTCGCGCACCACTACCGTCGCAGGCTTCGCCCGCGGCACGCGTACGCGTTCGGCCTGATCGACCGCTGGGCCCAGCTCGCTTCTTACGCCCCATGGCTGGCCAACCTCGCTACGCAGACGAGCGGGCTATCCGCCGTGGTGAAGGCGGCCGGCGGCGTCTCCCAGGAGCGCCGACTGCCCGCGTTCGCGCCGCGCACGTTCCGCTCCTGGTTCGCAGCGCATGAACCGACTCACGAAGGCATCCGGGTAATCCTCTGGCCAGACACGTTCACGAACCACTTCGAGCCTCAGGTCGGAATGGCGGCCGTCCGCGTGCTCGCGAGCGCCGGCTTTGCCGTGACGCTGCCGCGCGCGCGTCTGTGTTGCGGGCGCCCACTCTACGACTACGGCTTCCTCGGCCTCGCCCGGCGCTACCTCGAGCGCACCGTAGCGGCTCTGCGTGAAGACATCCGTCGCGGTACGCCGGTCGTCGGCCTCGAGCCGAGCTGCGTGGCCGTCTTCCGAGACGAGCTGACCAAGCTCCTGCCGCATGACGAGGATGCAAAGCGGCTCGCACGGCAGACCTTCCACCTCGCCGAGTTTCTCTGCGGGCACGGCGACGGTTACGACGCACCGCCGCTCTCGGGCCGGATCCTCCTCCATGGGCACTGCCATGCGCGGGCGACAGGAGGCTTCGAGCACGAGCGCCGACTGCTCGAGCAGACCGGTGCGGCCGTCGATGTTCCCGACAGCGGCTGCTGCGGCATGGCCGGAGCGTGGGGCTACGAGCGGGCGCACCTGGAAGTCTCCCGGGCGTGCGCGGAGCGTGCGCTTCTCCCTGCCGTCCGACACGCCGCTCCGGGAATGCCGATCGTGGCGAGCGGATTCTCGTGCAGGAGCCAGATCGAGCAGCTCGGCCCGGGCCGGAAAGCAGTCCACGTCGCCGAACTGCTCGACGCCGCCGGGCCGCACCAGCCGGCGTTTCGGCGTTTGGCCGCCGGGGGACACGGACGTCGTGAGCCGTCGCGTGCTCGTGGTCGCGACATCGCGCGTCGCGGCCGATGAGATCCGGCCGACCATCGCGTCTCCGTTCGACGACGAAGGTGCGGAGGTACGGGTGGTCACTCCGAATACCGGCGAACAGGGCGACCCCTTGCTCGCGATCGATGACGCGTTGCGCGAGTTTCCGGCCGACGAGATCGTCGTCGTGACGCAGCCTGAAGAGGACACCACGTGGCTCGAACGGGGAACCAGCAACGAGGCGACGGTGCGTTTCGGCATTCCCGTGACACACCTCGTCGTCTCTTGAGACGACATTCAGATGCAGGTTTCCTGGGATAACTCACGGGTACGAGAACAGCGTTCCATTTTCAGGAGGTGATTACGGAATGATTTTCCTCGTGTTGCTGGCGCTGTTGGCGATCATCGCCTTCGGCCTCGGATTTACGATCAAGTGGCTCTTCATTGTCGCGATTGTGCTCGCGCTTATTTGGCTGATCTCGCTGCTCGCAGGCGGCATCGGCGGCCGATCGCGCGGAGCGTGGTGGTAGGAATGCCGCCACGTGGGGTCAAGAAGGGAACGAAGCGGGCGCGCCAGTACGAGCACGTCAAGCAGGGCGAGCTACGGAGCGGCGTCTCGGAGGATCGCGCCGAGGAGATCGCCGCCCGCACCGTCAACAAGGAGCGCGCCCGCGCCGGTGAAGCACGCGAGAGCTCGCGGCTCTCTCGGTCGGATCTCTCATCCGGACGCCGCGGCGGTCTCCGATCGGGTTCCAAACGATCCAAGGGCCGCACGTACAAGCAGCTCTACAACGAGGCTCGCTCGCTCGGCATCTCCGGCCGCTCGAAAATGAACAAGGCACAGCTGCAGCGAGCGGTCGATCGGAAGAAAGCTCGTTAGGCCCTTAGGGCCGCTAGGAACCGATAGGCAACGAACCGGGGACAGGTCTGTAAGACCTGTCCCTCTCTGTGCTCATCGTCTGCCTGTCCCTCTTTGTGCTCGTTGTTAGGCCAATGCCTGCTCGAGCGAGTCGACGACGCTCAGCGGCTCGGTCAGCCGCGTGATCTCGAACACGTTCCGGACCGCGTGGTCGGCCGGGCTGACGATGCGAAAGGCGACGTCGTGCTGCGCCAGCTCCTGCTGCGACTGAACGAAGGCATTGAGTGCCGACGAGTCGAGGAAGGTGACATCGGAGAGATCGACGATCACGCGCGCGACGCCCCTGAAGCCGGCTTCGATTGCCCTGGTCACCTCCGGCGCAGTCGCCATGTCGATCTCGCCGACGATCGCGACGACGACGGCGTCCCCGACACGGGTCGACCTGAGCTCGAACGGGGTATCGGTCATGGACGGCAGACGCCCTGGCACCTGGGCAGCGCAGGCCACGCTATCACGGCGTCGATTGGGTCGCGGACGCGTAATCCTCGCCCAGTGGACGTGCTTTCCCAACTCGTCGCTCGAATGCAATACGGGTGCCATGAAGGCCGGTCTCGACGTTCATGGCATCCATCAACTGCTCGATCAGCATCAGCCCGCGGCCTCGCTCGTCGCTCCGTGTCTGTTCGCGCCACACGCCGCGGTCTTCGACCACCACGCGCAGCGTCTCGACGTCCTTGGTCACGGTGATGTCGACGGGACCGCTGCCGTTGTCACGATAGGCATGCTCGATCGCGTTGTTACACGCCTCGCTGACCGCGAGGACGACGTCGACGACATCGTCGTGTTCGAGACCGCGCCCAACCAGCCACGCGTCCAGACGGCGACGCATTCCGCGAAGCATCCTCGGGTCGGACGGAATCTCGAACTCGAACGCAAGTCGGTCCATGTCGATCGACGCGACGAGGAGCGCGACGTCGTCGTCAGTCGGGCCGATCGCATCGCCGACCCGTGTCAGCAGGACATCCGGTGGGAGGCCCGGCTCGGCGGCGACGAGGTCGCCGAGCATATCGATCGCACGGTCGATGTCCTGGCCGCGCCGCTCGACCAGACCGTCCGTGTACAACACGAGCTCGGCCTGTGCGGGCAGCGGTACTTCGGCCTCGACGATGTCGGTCGGTCCGGCGACTCCAATCGGCGGCGCGCTCGCACGGTCGAGCCGCATCACCCGGCCCGTGCCGTGGTCGAGCAAGAGCGGCGGCGGGTGACCGACGCACGAGTACGCCAGTCGACCGGAGTACGGGTCGAACGTCACGACGGCGAGGGTGATCATGCTGTCGCCGCCGCCGTGACGCAGCATGCGCCGGACGATCTGCGCCGGCGAGTCGAGCTCCTGTCCGTACACCTCGAACGTGTGCCGCTGGCGGCTCATCACCACCGCCGCTCCGACTCCGCGTCCGCTGACGTCGCCGACGCAGAGGTGGATGATCCCGTCCGGACGGCGGACGGCGTCGTACCAGTCGCCGCCGACCTCGACCGCCTCCTCGCCGGCGCGGTAGTGGCCCGCCAGCTCGAGCCCGTCCATGCTGGGCAGCCGCTCGGGGAGGAGGCTGCGCTGGAGCCGGATCGCGAGGTCGTGCTCGTGCGCGAACAGCCGCGCCCGCTGGAGCGCGGACGACGCCTGGTCGGCGAAGGAGAGCAACAGCGCCCATTCGCTCGGCTCCAGCCGCGATGCGGTGCTCGCCAGCGTGATCGTCCCCGTCGCGATGCCGTCCGGCCCGGTGATCGGCAGGCTGTGCACGGCCTTCAACCTCCGGCCGCTCGCAACGTAGAGCTCGCGCAGCTCGGGCTCCCGCTCCAACGCAACAGTCGTCGGCTCCTCGAGTCCTAGAGACGCGATCGACTCGAGGGCAGGCGCATCCTCGACGAGTCGCCGCGCCCGCGGCAGCCGCGAATCGGTCGCAACCCGGAGGCCTCCCTCGTGCTCGATCCCTGTGACGGCAACCGCGTTGGGGAAAGCGGCCTTCAACGAGCCAAGCAGCGCCTCGGCCACCTCCGACGGCGTGTTTGCGCGGGCGAGGGAGCGGGTCAGCCCGGTCCAGGAGCGAGCGCGCTCCTTCTGGCGCTCGCTGTCGCGCCGCGCGCGGCGGGCGACGAAGACGAGGATCGCGATCACCAGCGCGACGGCAGCCAGCACCGAGGCCAGCTCGAGCAGGAGCGCGCGCCGGGCATCGGCGAAGACAGAGGACCGGGGCCGGTCGAGCACGGTGACCCAGCCGGGCACGTGCGAGGTGGCGAAGGCGACGACGTCGTCGCCGTGCCCGTCCAGGCCGGTCGTCGACTGGAGCACGCCGGACCGCTCGCGCCGGATCCGTTCGAGCAGTGACGTGTTCTGCATCGGCGCCAGCCCGGCGAGCAGGAGCCGGCCGTTACGGTCGATTGCCTGCACCCCGGCCATGTCGAGGTCGCGGATCTGCCTGTTTCCGGCGACCGGACTCAGCAGGATCCTCCCCACCAGCACACCGGAGACGGCACCGGTGCGGGTGAAGGTCGGGACTGCTACGACGATCAGCGGCTGTTTGTCCGCGCGGCCGATCAGCCCAGCGCTCACATACGGCGACCGGGTGTTGACGACTCGCTGGAAGTACGTTCGATCGGAGAGGCGGCCGGGGTTCCGCTGGCTGGGGCGATCGCTGGCCCGGACGAAGCCGCGGCGGTCGATCCAGCCGATCCCGCCGTTGAACAGGCCGATCCGCCGTGGGTCGAGTTGGCCGAAGTAAGCGTTCATCGCCGGCGCGTCGGCCTGGACGACCGGAGGTGCCTTCGCGATCGCACCGAGCGTGGCGATCTGGCCGGAGAACGACGTGTCGATCGCGGCGCCGATGGTGGCGACCCGAGCCTGGAGATCACGGATCGCCCGGCGTCTGCTGTCCTCGTACTGCCGCCAGGCGAGTGCGATCGCGATGCCGGCGAGGACGAGCACGGCGACCACGGCGGCCGCGATCAGTCTGCGGCGCGACGACGCCGAGTCGCGCTCGAGCTCTTCGAGCGGGCTCGGTTGGCGGCGCGCAGGCCCACTTCTGAACCAGCGGCGTCGCGACGCCGACGCAGCGCCTTCGGACACCGGCGCCCCCCGCTCGGTCATTCCGCGTAGGGTACCGCCCGCCGCCGGGCCGTGTTCAACTCGTGTTCAGGCCTAGCGTTCCCGGGATTGAAAACGCGGAGATCCGTCAAAACCGAAACCGATGACAAGGAGGCGGAGGATGGTGTTTCGGAGCGACGCTCGAATGGGTAGGTTGACCCGGCCGGTCTGCTAGACCGGCGATCCCATGGAATTCAAGCTCGCAACCGCAGACCTTGGTGACGGCGTGTTCAGCGTCAGCGTCGCCGGCGAGGTCGACCTCGCAACCGCACCAGAGCTGAAGGAAGCGCTCGGCGACGTGGTGTCCAGCGGAGCGAGCGGGGTCCTCGTCGACCTTTCGAACGCGACGTTCATCGACTCGACCACGCTGGGCGTGCTGATGGGGGCGGTCAAGCGGCTGCGGCCGGGCGGCGGTGAGCTCGTGATCGCCTGCCACGATCCGAACATCCGCAAGATCTTCGAGATCACACTGCTCGACCGCGTGTTCAAGATCTACGACACGCCCGGCCCAGGCGTCGAGTACCTCCGCGAGGCCCGCGCACCATCAGCGGCGGACGTTAGTTCTCCGGGCTGAACCGCTTCACGAGCCTGAGCCGCGTGCCCGCTCCGGTACTGGCGATCTCCAGCTCGTCGGTGAGCACGCGGATGATCATCAAGCCCATCCCGTTGCCGGATCCGTTGCGGCCACCACCGGCGGGGGAGGAGCCCGGCTCGAACCCGGAGCCCGTGTCCTCGATCTCGATGGCGATCGTTCCCGGCTCGCCCGTGTAGCGGACGACGATCGAGCCGGTACCGTGCGAGCGCCCGTACGCGTGCTGGATGACGTTCGTGCATGCCTCCGTGACCGCGAGCTTCAGGTCTGAGACGACCTCGCGCGGAGCGCCTGTATTGGCCGCGACTCCCGCCAGTGCCAAACGAGTAAGCGCCAGGTTCTCCGGCCGGGCGTCGAGCGTGAGCACCACTGTTCCGTGCGGCTGCACGCCGATGTCCGTCACGGCTCTGCGATCTCCTCGCTGAGCTTCTCGAGCGCCCGCCTGATCAATCGGGAAACGTGCATCTGCGAGATACCGATCTCGACAGCTATTTGCGACTGTGTCAAGCCCTCGACGAAGCGGAGCTGGATGATTCGCCGCTCGCGCTCGTCCAGTGCGCGCAGGCCCGAGGCGAGCAGCTGCCGGTTCTCAGCCGCTTCGTAGCCGCGTTCCTCGTCGTCGATCAGATCGATCAGCTCGGCCCCGGCGCCCTCGTCCGCATCCAACGCCCGGGTGAGCGAGCGGGAAGCATAGGCCCGGCCGACCTCGAGTGCCTCGACCACCTCTTCCTCGTCGACTCCCGTCTCCTCGGCGAGCTCGGCGATCGTCGGCGACCGGCCAAGCGTGGCGGTCAGCTCCTCGATCAGACGGGACAGCCGGTAGTGCAGCTCCTTCAGCCGGCGAGGAACGGTCACCGACCACCCGCGGTCGCGGAAGTGCCGCTTCAGCTCGCCGACGACGGTCGGGAACACATAGGTCATCAGCTCGACGTCGCGGTCGAGATCGAACCGCTCGATCGCCTTGATCAGACCGACCGACGCCACCTGCTCGAGGTCGTCGATCTGCTCGCCGCGCCCCGCATACCGGTAGGCGATGCTGCGGACGACCGGGATGAAGCTCTCGATCAGGCGGTCGCGGGCGGCGATGTCGCCCTGCTCCCGGTAGGCGCGCAGCAGCGCACGGCGATCCGTCTCCGTCACGGAGCCGGAGCTCTTCAAACCCCAGGCACCACCTCGGCCGCGCTCCTGTTCTTCCGCAGCACGACGGCGGGGGCAGCGCCCGCGACGACGTCGACGCTGTCCACCAACCGGCCCAGGCAGCTGAGCAGGTCGAGGCCCTCGCCGGCGTCCGGAAACCGCGGGTCGATCGGCTTTCCCTCGGAGCCGCTGACAGTGACCGTCAGCCCTTCCTGGTCACTGGTGAGGGAGACGGTCGCGTAGCCGTCGTGCACGGGCACGGAGCGCAGCGCGAGCTCGATCGCCAGCTGGAGGTCGTCGATTGCCTCGAAGCCGAACGCCAGCTGCGAGCCGAAGCCCGCGGTCACCAGCCGAGCGACGTTGACGTATCCGTCAACGGGCAGGGCGATCGATACCGCATTCGTGGTCCTGGAATCGGCCACGACGGGAGGGATACCACAGCCCGCCTGGCCACAAACGTCGGGTCGGCGTCAGACGGCCGTTGCGCGCGATTCTTCGTCCACGTGCTCCGAGAGCGTCCGCTCCACGTCGCCGAGCGTCGCGCGGCCTCGCAGGCATGCCAGCCGCCTACGTCCTCGGTACATGACGATGGAGGGGATCTCCTGCACACCCAGGCGACGGACGAGGTCCGGCCGCTCATCTGCATCGACGCGGGCGACCCGAACGCGGTCGCGCTCGCGCACCTGGAGCCGAGCAAGCACGGATTCCATCCGGCGGCCCACCCCCGACGTACGTCTGGTGACCAGCAGAACCATGATGTTGGAGTTCGTATCGGCCACGCCTCCCTGATTCCCCTCACGTCCGCATGGAAACCTGCATCCCGCCGGGCGCTATGTGACGATGCGGGGAACCGTGCGGATTCTTCGTGTTTCCTTCGGCGACGAGTTGTCGCAAGCAGAACACCGGTTCACCGGGCGGCGCGCGCGGAAGGCGGCCCGGGTCGGCGGGCACTGGGTCGGCTACGGGTGGTTCATGTCCTTCGGGACCGTCGTCCCGCTATTCGTCTTCCTCGGCGGTTATGCCCTCCAGCTGACGTTCGTCGGAGTGCCGGTCGCACGGCGGATCTACCGGTTCGGGATCTGGACGTCGACGCTCGGCCAGGATCCGCCCGGCAAGGACAAGGTCGACGCGAAGATGTCCTCCGGCGGCAAGCGTCCGTTCTTCGAGCGGGTTCGTCCGTACCTGCCCCCGGGCTGGCTCGAGCGCCGCGGCCGGCCGGTCTCGATGCCCGTTCGCGTCGTCTGGTTCGTCCTGGTCGGCTGGTGGCTCGGAGCGGTGTGGGTGGTGATCTCGTGGAGCCCGTTCTTGCTCCCGTACCCGCTCTTCGACACGGTCGCGGGGCTGCTGCGTGAGATTCCGAGCACGATGACGCTCGCACTACCCGAGCACGCCCACGCAGCCTGAGCCCCCGCTGGCTACGCTCCTGCGGTGGCGAGCGCGATCGCCCCGCAGACGCGACCGGGCCCGGTCCACGTGACGGTTACCGACCTTGCGCGCTCGGTCGACTACTACCGCGACGCTGTCGGGCTGGAGGTGGTCGAGCAGGCGGCGGGCCGGGCGAGCCTCGGGACGGGCGGCCGCGAGCTGCTCGTGCTCGTCGAGGAGGACGGCGCACGGTCCTCCCGCGGCTATACGGGCCTCTACCACTTCGCGCTGTTGGTTCCGGAGCGCATCCAGCTGGCAGCCTGGCTTGCACACGCGGCGCGAGACGGCGTGCCGCTCGTCGGACTGTCCGACCACGAGGTCAGCGAAGCGCTGTACCTCGCCGACCCGGACGGTCACGGCATCGAGATCTACCGCGACCGCCCCCGTGAGACCTGGGAAGGACACATCGGCGAGCGGCTGACGACCATGCCGCTCGACGTCGAGGACCTGCTCGGCGAGCTCGACGATCCCGCCTCCGCCCCCTTCGATGGCCTTCCCGCCGGAACCGTGATGGGCCACGTGCACCTGAAGGTCGCCGACATCCCGGCCACCGTTGGCTTCTATCGCGACGTCCTCGGCTTCGACCTCACCGCCCAGCTCGGCAGTCAGGCAGCGTTCTTGTCGGCGGGCGGCTATCACCACCACGTCGGCGCGAACACGTGGGAGAGCGCCGGCGCGCCTCCGCCGCCTCCGGGAACGGCCGCGCTCCGACACGCAGCGATCGTCTTCCCGGACGCACCCGCCCGCAACGATGTCGTCGGCAGGGTCGAGGACGCGGACGGTCGCGTCGAGGAACACGGCGGCAACCCACTCGTCCGCGACCCGTCGGGCAACGCACTCGTCCTGACCGTCGCCTAGATGACTGACCGGAAAAAATCGTCTGCCCGGGGCGCGAGCTGGTCCCTCAGCGGCCGGGACGACCAGATCGCGCAGCCGGACGCGCGAAGCTTTCCGGTCAGTCATCTAGGATCGGGCACGTGGAGCTCAGGCTCGAAAGCCGTGTACACACGACAGACGGAATGGCCGGGACGCTGGCCGATGTCGTCATCGACCCTGCGAAGAAGTCGGTGACGCACGTCGTCGTCCGGGCCGGCGAGCCGGACCCAGCCGCCCGCCTCGTCCCGCTCCAGCTCGTCCGTGGAGGCAACCCGCCCGGCGAGCCTGTCTCTCTCAGCTGCACGGCCGAGGAGCTTGGACGGCTGGAGTCGGTGCAGGGCTATGCGTACCTGCCGGTGGACGAGCGGCCGGCGCCTGATGCCCAGTGGGACGTGGGCGTCGAGGACGTCGTGATGATGCCGAGCTATCAGGGCGCCGACCTCGGTGTCTACACGGCCGACATCGAGCCCAACGTCGGCGTCACCTACGATCGCGTTCCGAAAGGTGAAGTCGAGCTTCGCCGGTCGTCCGCCGTCGTGTCATCCGACGGTCACGACCTGGGGACCGTCCACTCGGTCGCGGTCGACGGCGGTGCGATCGCGCACGTCGCGGTCGAGCGCGGGCATCTGTGGTGGAAACGCCTGGTCCCGGTGCCGATCGCGTCGGTGACCGGCTTGGAGACCAACGCGGTCACCCTCGGGCTGACGAAGGACGCGTTCTCGAAGCTGCCGAAGAGCTGACGCTACGCGTCAGTGGTGCAGTGCCGGCACACAGCGCCTGAGCGCAGACGCCCGCAGGCGGGGCACCGGCGCCGTCGGTTCCGCCATTCCAGCAGCTTCGCCTGCACCCCGATTCGCACCATCAGCACGCCCGCTCCCGCGCTCAGCACCAGTGTGAGGAGGAGGTGCGAGGGCGAATTGATCACGGAGCAGGCGTACCCGCCTGCGCGTTTATGCACCCTCGGCTTCGGCGAGGACGGTCGTGCGGGCGATGTAGTCCTGGAGGGCTCGCCGCCGACCGTCGAAGAGCACGGGGACGAACCCGAGGAGCATCGGCGCGATCGCAAGGATCAGACCCACGAAGCGGACGATCGACCGCCAGACGGACGGTGGTCGCGCCGACGAGTCGGCAAGCACTCGCAGCCGCATCAACCGCATTCCAGGGGTCTGTCCGGTGCTGCTCCAGAAGACGACGAAGTAGGTCAACACAACGATCGCCCATCCCGCCGACGCGATCGAGCCGGCGACCCACCCGGACCGCAGGCTCCCCGCCAGGGAGCCGATCAGGGCGACCGATCCGGCGATGAACAGGTACGCCGCGTGCGCGAGCACCAGATCGATCGTGAGCGCGAGACCCCGCGTCGCCACTCCGCCGAATCCGGACGTCGCCGCCGGGCGCCGACCCACGACCCGCCTGGCGGTCGCCTCGGTCCGGTCGTCCAACCGGCGGCCAGAGCCACGGACAGAGGCCGCGATCTCGGCGCCGAAGCCCGCCGTCTGGCGGGCAAGGGCGCTCCGGACCTCCGGGCTCTCCAGCACGCCTGAAAGCGCTCGCTTGAAGGCTGGGGAATGGACGACGCGCTCGGCGACCTCCGCCGCGCGCTGCTCGAACGCCGGGCTGGTCAGCGCCTCCTCGACGGCGTGCTCGAGCCGCTCCCGCTCTGGACTCGGTTGCTTTCCCGTGGCAGCCATCGACTCGAGCCACTCGGCGAGCGCGCGCTCGATCACGTGATGCTCGACCAGCGAGCGGGCCACAGTCTCTGGCGCCGGGCCGGCCAGCAGCCCTTCGATCGCCCGCTCCGCCTCGGTCGTTAGTGCCTCACGGCCGGAGCGGGCGGCTGCCCGTGCCGGGCCGAGCGCCATCCGGCTCAGCCGGGCGGTGAGCCCATCCGGCTCGGGGGTGCCGGCGTCCGGATCGTCCGCCATCGTCCACGGATCCTAGATCGCTTCTCGGCGGACGCGAAATCGCGTGGCGCGGGACACCGCGGTAGAGTTGGCTCGCGGCGATGAAGAAGACCCTCGGCCTGCAATTGCTTGTCGCCGGAGGTGCGTTGCTGATCGTCCTCCTCGGCGCAGCCTGCGGTGGCGGCGGCGGCTCGACCACCACGACCGAGGCCGAGGCGATGCAGACGTGGGCGAACGACCTCTGCACGGCGACGAACACGTACATCACGTCACTGACGTCCCTCGGCGACACGCTGAAGGGCGGCAACCTCACCAAGGACAGCCTCGACCAGGCGCTGGACAAGGCCAAGTCGGCAACCCAGACGTTCGGCGACGACGTCAAGGACCTCGGCTCACCGCCCGTGTCCGACTCGAAGACGAAAAGCGCCCTCGACGACCTCCGGAACGACCTGTCGAAGGACGCGGACACGATCAAGAACGCGATGTCGAACGTCTCCGGCGTCTCCGAAGTGCTCGGCGCGGTGTCGACGATAACCGGGACGCTCGCGACCGTCGGCACTCAGATCTCGACGACCTACAACGACATCAAGCAGGCGGATCCGAAGGGCACGGCCCAGACCGCGTTCCAGAACGCGACCGCCTGCTCCTCGCTGATCGGCTCCTAGCTTCGACTCTCGCCGGGCGGTTGGTGGCGACCATCCAGGGCGCTGTGCATCCTTCCGGCAACCGAGAGAAAGGGGACCGACATGCAGCAGCGCACGCCCAGGATCGCGGTCTTCCTCGGCGCGGTCGCCGTGCTTACGGCGCTCGTCGTCGCCGGAAGCGCGATCGGTCGTAGCCAGACCAAGCCGAGCAACCAGCAGGAGCCGTTCATCTCGTCGAAGGTCGCCGTCGTCGTCGGGGCGACGCTGACCGGCAACAAGGGCAACTGGAACGGGACCGAGCCGATCACCTACACCTACCAGTGGCTCCGGTGCAACGCGGATGCGCTCAACTGCAAGAAGATCACGAACGCGAACGCCACCTCGTACACCATCGTCAAGGACGACGCCGGGCACACGCTCAGGTTCCAGGTGACGGCGAAGAACTCGGACGGCACCGCGACCGCGGAGTCGAACGCGAGCGGCGAGGTTCCGGGGAAGGCGAACGCGCCTGCGGTGACAGCGTCGCCGACGGTCTCCGGCAACGCGGTGGTCGGGCAGCAGCTGACAGCGACCACGGGGGCGTGGAACGGGACCCAGCCGATCAGCTTCGCGTTCAACTGGCAGACGTGCAACGAGGCGATCACGTCGTGCGGAGGGACCGGGAAGAAGGGCAACACCTACACGGTCGCTGCGTCCGATGTCGGAAAACGAATTCGCGTCAAGGTCACGGCGAAGAACAGTGCCGGATCGTCGTCGGCCCTCTCGGACACGACCGCGGTCGTCGCCAACAGCGGCAGCGGAGGAGGCGGCGGCGGGAACGCCGTCACCGTGAAGGATGTCGGCCCGGCCGGGGAGCGCCTGACGGTCGACAAGGTCGTCTTCAACCCGAACCCGGTCACGACCCGGAACGTCCCGATCCACGTGACGATCACCGTCAAGGACACGAAGGGCCGTCTGGTGCAGGGAGCGCTCGTCTTCATCCGCTCCACACCGATCGTCACCTCGACCCCGACCGACGCGCCGACGGGCAGCAACGGCACGGTCGCGTACAGCATTCAGCCGCGGTCGGACTTTCCGATCAAGAACGGCTTCAGCGTGCAGTTCTTCGTCAAGGCCTACCGCTCGGGCGACCCGACCTTGGCCGGGATCTCCGGAACCCGGCTCGTCCAGGTCGCGACACACAAGCCGTAGCCCCGAGCTTACGACTCGTGGAGGGCCGCTCTCCCGCGGCCCTCCACTCCTTGGTCGTTCCCCAACGATGAGCACGGAGAGTGACAGGTCTGACAGACCTGTCCCCGGTTCCGTTACGAACCCCGCCCGCAGTGGCGCAGCGCGTTCAGGCACCCGCTGACCAGCTGCTCGAGCGTCGCCTGGTTCCAGGCGTTGAAGAAGTCGGCGTGGCCCGAGTACTGGCCGCCGGACGCCAGCACAAGCCCGGAGCCACCCGCGCTCGGGTAGCGGATGTTCACCTGGAGCGCCGGTAGCGCGACCGGATGATCGGCAGGGCACCGTCCGCGCACCGAGTACGCCATGTGGCTCTGGTGGTCAGGGGAATCGAGGTTCCGGCCGTCCCAGCAGTTTGGGAACTGGACGTGCAGCGCCAGCCCGCGGGTACCTGCGTCGGGGCAGGTCGGGATCGTGCTCTGCGGACGCACACCGGCCAGCGGGCCGCAGTTCCATGAAGTGACCTTCAGGCTCTGCGGCGTGGTCGCCTTCGAGTTGCCGGCGATGAGCTCGAAGCCTGCCGGGAAGGCCTGTACCGGGGCGAGCGTGTGCCGGCGGTAGTAGACCGACGCCGCGCGCGGCAAGATCATCGTCCCTGACCCCGAGATCAGCGTCGGCACCCAGTACGCGGCCGTGTCGCCGGCCCGTCGGCACGAGGACGATGCGCCGATCAGCGATCCGAGCGTCGAGAACGCGTTCGTGGTGTTGTTGCCGATGAAGGTGTGGTCGTGCGACTTGCCCGGCTGCCCCGGAAACACGATCGGGTCGTCGTTGTTCCGGTGGCTGAAGCGGCAGCCGCTGACGAAGTTGACCCCGCGCAACTGGCCGAGCGACGTCGCCTTCCTCCCTTCGGCTCGGGTCTTTCCCCCGGAGACATGCGCGAACGAGCGCACGCCCTGGCTCGAGCCGAACCCAGCCGACGCCGCTCCGGCGGCGACGATGCCGACAACCCCGACGAGCGTGCTGACGAGAACCACGCCGTGCCTTTTCATCGCTTCCTCTCCTTGGTTGCGTCCATCCCGCCGGAGTGTGCGAGAGGATCCGCAGGACTCTGTAAAGCCTGCGTCATGGCTGTGTCAGGTCAACGCCGGGGGTACACCGGCCCGAGCGGCGCCTCTGCCCACTCCTCCTCCGGCCACGTCGCCAGCTCGGGGTAGATATAGGCGCGGGTCGGAAAGATCGGCCGCCGACGCGTGAATCCGTCGACCGTCTCCGGGCACCCGTCTGCGGCCGCCTGCGCCGCGATGCGCCAGAGGCCGGTGATGAGCTCCTCGACGATCGCGGCGCCCTCTTTGTAGCCCTTCCCTGTGCGCGGCAGGTCGAGCATTACGGGCTCGCCCCAGACGAGAGTGCACGTCCTGCGGTTCTTGACACTCCAGCCGAAGGTGTCGATCCCACACGGGACCAGCGGCACGCCTTCCTGGATTGCGAGCATCGCCGCGCCGGGATGCATCGGCCCTGGATAGCCGAACTGCTGGCGCGTCCCCTCCGCGAAGATCCCGGCGACGTGCCCCTGCTGGACCGACCAGCGGGCAACCCGCAGTGCGTCTCGGTCGCCTTCACCGCGGCGGACGGCGTACGCGCCGGTCCAGCGAAGGATCTCGCCGACGATCGGGATCTCCAGTAGCTCGATCTTCGCCATGTAGTAGAGCGTCCGGGTGCTGTGCAGGCCGACCAGGGCCGGATCCACCTCGGAGAAGTGATTCGAGGCGACAACGGCCGGGCCCTCGACGGGGATGCGCTCACGCCCGTACCCCCAACTCGGCGCGAGCACCCGTGCGAACGGGAGCACGAACGCACGCGCGACCGGCCAGGTGCGCTCCGGGTTCTCGCCGAGGAGCTTGTACAGACCGAGCTCGGTCAGCATGCCGGCGAGTCTAGAGTGGCTAGCCCGAGGCGGCCCGTCCATGACGGCGACGACGACCCGCCCCGGGCCAATTCACGTTCGCGGTCACCGGCGACACTCCTCCGGCGCCACCGCTGGTCAAACGCAGTCTTTGAGGCCCTGGGCTTCCGGGAGCGACTCGAGTTTCTTCAGCGTGTTGTTCTCGATCTGGCGGATTCGCTCGCGGGTGACCCCGAACGCGCGGCCGACCTCCTCGAGCGTGCACGGCTGCTCGCCCTTGAGGCCGAACCGGAGCTCGATCACCTTCCGCTCGCGCTCGGGCAGGGAGTCGAGCGCGCGCTCGATGTCCTCCCGGCGAAGCGAGAGCGAGGCCTGCTCGTCGGGCGACTCGGCCATGTCGTCCTGGACGAAGTCGCCGAGCTCGGATTCCTCCTCCTCGCCGATCGGCTTCTCCAGAGACACAGGATGCTGCGCCATCCGCAGGATCTCGCGGACCTCCTCGGTGGTCATCTCGAGCTCTTCGGCGATCTCGTCCGGGCGGGGCTCGCGACCGAGCCGCTGGACGAGCTGGCGCTCGATATGGACGACCTTGTTCAGCTTCTCGACCATGTGCACCGGGATGCGGATCGTCCGCGCCTTGTCCGCGATCGCCCGGGTAACCGCCTGGCGGATCCACCAGGTCGCGTAGGTCGAGAACTTGTAGCCCTTGCGGTAGTCGAACTTCTCGACCGCGCGGATGAGGCCGAGCGACCCCTCCTGGATCAGGTCGAGAAACGACAGGCCGCGACCGAGGTAGCTCTTCGCGATCGAGACGACGAGGCGGAGGTTCGCCTCGATCATCTGGGTCTTGGCGATCAGGTCGCCGCGCTCGATCCGCTTCGCGAGGTAGACCTCCTGGTCGGCCGTGAGCAGCGGCACCTTGCCGATCTCGCGCAGGTAGAGCCGGAGCGAGTCGAGCGACGGCTCGACCGTGAGGTCGAGCTTCGGGCCCTTCTCCTCCTCGGCCAGAGCCGGCTCCTCGTGGGGCGGATGCTTGTGCTGCTCCCCCTCCATCAGCTCGACTCCGTGGTCGATGAGGTACGTGTAGAAGTCCTCGACCTGCTCCTTCGTGAGCTCGACGTCCTCGAGCCCGTTGACGATTTCGTCGTAGGTCAGGAAGCCACGTTCGACGCCGGTCTGAACGAGCTTCTGGAGTTCCTCGACCTCCGGGAGAGCGATATCGACGGTGAGCACTGAACCTCGGCTTTCTCGCGCAACTGGCGGGTTAGTCGGTTGACCTACCTGCGACGCAAAAAGAGCCGGAGCCTTCCGCACTGTCCCCGGCCCACCACCCTATGCGCGGCGGATCGTAGTACGAGCCCCGCGATTTTGGAAGAGCCAATTTGAGTCAGCCGCTGTTCGTAACAAACGAGTCTGACCGAGACGTTCGTCGCTGCGACCGACCTGTCGCCGCGGATGCGAACGGCGGGCTTTCACCCGCCGCCGCAGTCTCCAAGCCCGCAGGAATGGTTGCCGTCAGTCCCTGGGCGATTGAGGAGCGCTTTCTCTATCGGCATCCGAGCGCCTGGACCTGAGCGACCGGCCAACTAGAGTCCGACGCATGGCCGGCGTCCTCGACCGGATCCGCAGCGGGCCGCCGATCGTCGCCGACGGCGGCATGGGTCCGCTCGTGTCGGCGGCCGCGCCGCGACTGCGCTGTCCGGAGGAGGCGAACCTGCGAACGCCGGAGACAGTCGTGTCGCTGCACCTCAGCTTCATCAACGCCGGCGCGGAGCTGATCGAGACGAACACGTTCGGCGCGAACCGGCCGAAGCTCGCGGCCCGCTACCTCGAGGACGACCTCGTCGCAGTCAACGAGGCAGCGGTGAAGCTCGCCCGCGACGCGCGTCAGGTCTCCGGCCGGGAGGTGTTCATCGCCGGCTCGATCGGGCCGCTCGGCGAGAACGAGGAGGCCTGGCCGGAGGACCGGGCACCGTTCTTCGCGGAGCAGGCGGAGCTGCTCGCCGGCCGCGGCGTCGACCTGTTCATGGTCGAGACGTTCTTCGACCTCGAGGAGCTCGTGACGGCGATCGCAGCCGTCCGGTCGGTCTCGAGCCTGCCGATCGTCGCGCTGATGACCTTCGGGGAGGATGCGGAGACGATCGGCGGCGTCAGCGCCGCAGCAGCGGCGGCCCGCCTCGCCGAGCTGGACGTCGCCGCAACCGGCGCGAACCACGGCGCCGGGCCGGCCTCGGCGCTCGATGCACTCCACGCCATGGCCGGCAAGGGCCTTCCGCTCGCAGCACTGCCGAACATCGGGCTGGCCAGTATGTCCGGCGGCCGGGTCATCTACCCCCACGCCGCTCCCGAGTACTTCTCCGAGTTCGCGGCTCATGCACGCGACCTCGGCGCGGCCGTGATCGGCGGCTGCTGCGGCACGACCCCGACCGAGATCGGGGCGATTCGCAGCGCGCTCGACGAACGCCGCGCGGTACGGGCGCCGCTCGAGGTGGTCGAGCGCGAGCTCGCGGCCGCGGTCGAGCGGGACGAGGTCGAGACCCGGCTCGCCGCCGACCTTCGGGAAGGGCGGTTCGTCACGTCCGTCCAAGTCGACCCGCCGCTCGGTGCCAACCACGCAGGGCTGCTCGAGGTCGCCGCCGCAATCCATGGAGCCGGCATCGGCGCCTACGTCGACGTCAACGACAATGCGACCGCCCGCGTCGGAATGAACCCGCTGTTCGTCTCGGCAGCGATCGAGCGTACGGTCGGGATCGAGACGATCCCGCACTTGACGCCGCGGGACACGACCGTGATGGGTCTCGAGGCCGTACTGCTCGGCGCCCACGCCGAGGGAATACGGAACGTCCTCGCGGTCACCGGCGACCCCCCGGATATCGGCGACTACGCCGAGTCGGGCGGGGTCTACGAGGTGGACGCGGTCGGGTTGACGCACCTGATCTCACAGCTCAACCGCGGCGAGAACTTCAACGGGAGGGCGATCGACGCGCCGACCTCGTTCTTCACCGGCGTCGCACTGAATCCGAACGCCGACGACCCGGATCTCGAGCTCGAGCGCTTTCACCGCAAGATCGAGGCCGGCGCGCGCTTCGCGATGACGCAGATCGTCTACGACCTCGACCACCTCGACCGCTTCCTCGACCGGCTCGGCGGCCCGTCTCCGATCCCAGTCCTGGTCGGGATCTTTCCGCTGACGAGCTACCGGCTCGCGCTGCGGCTGCACAACGAGGTGCCGGGCATCGTGGTCCCGGACGAGCTCCAGGAGCAGCTTCATGAAGCAGGCCCGCGAGAGGCAGAGGTCGGCTTCGCCCACGCGCGCGAGCTGCTCGCCGCGGCCCGCGACCGCGCGGCCGGCGTCTACGTCGTCGCCCCCTACAAGAAGCCGCTCTCAGTTCTAGAGCTGATCGCGCCCTAAGGCGCGCAGGCGCCGGTCGAGACGGGCTCTTTCGCGTTCGCCAGCACCGTGCGCACAACGCTCGCGGGGATTCCGTAGCCACCGGTGCTGCCGACCCGAGATGCGAAGACGGTGACCTCGACTCGGCCGTCACTGTCGATCGCAGGCCCGCCGGAGTTGCCGTGGCGCACGACGCCGGCGAGGCTCGTGATCGTCCGCTCGACCGGTCCGTGACCGTACGCGTCGTCCGTCAGCACGCGGTCGGTGCGGCCGATCCGTCCCGCCTCGACGTCGAGCGGCCCGTTCAGTGGGTAGCCGACGATGCCAACTGGGCGCTTCTCCTCCGGCTCGGCGAGCGCCAGCGGACGGGCATCCAGCCCGTGGACACGAAGGACCGCGACATCGTTCTTCGCGTCGAAGCCGATCACCTGCGCGTCGAGGCGCTGGTCTGAACCGGGCTCGACGACCGACGTGTCGTGCTCGCCGGCAACGACGTGGGCGGCGGTGACGACAGTCTCGGGCGCCGCCACCCAGCCGCTGCCCGAGATGCCGAGCCCGCAGGCCGATCCGAGGACACGCACGACGCTCCCGGCGGCAGTGCGAACCGCACGGTCGCCCGCGATCGGCCCGTCGAGCGGCCCGGTGGGGATCTCGGGACCGGCGATCGTCGGGAACGGGTCCACGCGCGCCAGGACGTTCAGGAGGGTGTCCGACGGGACGATGTCGTTCAGGTGCCGGAGCAGTGCCGAGCGCTGGACATCGCGTCGAAGGGTCGGCTGGCCGGGGAGCAGCAGCGCGGTCGCCCCGAACACCCAGACGAGCGCCAGTCCTGCGGCCGCGCCCAGGACGAGCCCACCGGCACTGTCGAGCGCGCGCAGAGGCGGAAGACGCAGTCCCGACCGGAAGAGGGAGCCTACGAGGGAGCCGACCGACTCCAGGAAGATCGCACCGACGACGGCCCCGGCCAACCCGATCAACGGTGCGTAGGGCGAGTGCGCGCCGCCGGGAAGGATGACCTTCGCGAGTCGCGCGCCGAGAACGGCCCCGGCGACGATCCCCGCGATCGCAAGCGTGCTGGCGACCAGGCCCTTCCGCAGGCCCATCAGCCCCGCGAGGACGACCACGCCGAGCAGGATCCAGTCCAGCCTGGTCAACTTCGTCGAGGCTAGCTGCGAGCCAGGATGGGAGCGGCTTATGATCGCCTCCCCGATGGCGCTGCTCGAGCTCGACAACGTCGAGGCGCGGTACGGCCCGATCCGGGCGCTGCACGGCGTGACGCTGGCGGTCGAGGAGGGACAGGCGGTCTCGCTCCTCGGTGCGAACGGGGCCGGCAAGACGACGACGCTGCGGGCGATCTCCGGGACGGTCCGCATGACCGGCCAAATCGCGTTCGCCTCGAAGCGCATCTGCGGCCGGCCGCCCGAGGCGATCGCCCGGCTCGGGATCGCCCACGTACCGGAGGGCCGCGGCATCTACGCCGAGCTGACCGTCTGGGAGAACGTTCTCCTCGGCGGCTCGGTGCGGCGTGGCGGGCGCGCAGTGAAGCGCGACGCCGAGGCGGCCCTGACCCACTTCCCGCGGATCGCCGACCGGCGGAGGCAGCAGGCCGGCACGCTCTCCGGCGGCGAGCAGCAGATGCTCGCGCTCGCGCGCGCGCTTGTCTCGCGCCCGCGGCTGCTGATGCTCGACGAGCCCTCGCTCGGGCTCGCCCCGACCGCGGTGCAGGAGTTCTTCCGGGTCGTCCGCCTCCTGAATCAGGAGGAAGGCCTGACGGTTCTGGTCGTCGAGCAGAACGCCCGCATCGCCCTCGCCTCGACCCAGCACGCGTACGTGCTCGAGGTCGGCAAGGTGGCGATCAGCGGAGCGAGCGACGAGCTGTCCCGCCACGAGGGCGTCCGCGCCTCCTACCTGGGCTATTGAGGACGATGACGCAGTTCTTCCAGTACGTGGTGGTCGGGCTCGCGAACGGCGGGGTCTACGCGACGTTGGCGCTGGCGCTCGTGCTGATCCACCGGGCGACCGGGATCGTCAACTTCGCCCAAGGCGAGATGGGCATGTTCTGCACCTTCGTCGCCTGGTCGTTGATCACGCACCACGGCCTGCCGTACTGGTGGGCGTTCGCAGTCACGCTCGTGATCGCGTTCCTCGGCGGCGCGGCGACATACAAGGCGATCATCCAACCGCTCTCACGGACCGGCGAGCTGACGGTCGTGATGGCGACGATCGCGCTCCTGATCATCCTCAACGGCCTCGCCGGCTGGATCTGGGCACCCGATGTCAAGTTCCTGAAGAACCCGTTCCCACTGAAGACGCTGGACGTCGGCGGGGTGGTCATGAACGTCCAGGACCTCGGGGTGATCGGTGTGTCGCTCATCTGCGTGGCGATCGTCTTCGTCTTCTTCCGGTTCACGCGGCTCGGGCTCCAGATGCGCGCCTCTGCGGTCGGCCCGGCGACGAGCCGTCTCCTCGGCATCCGAGTCGGGATGATGCTCGCGATCGGCTGGGGTCTGGCGGCGATGCTCAGCGCCGTCTCCGGGATGATGGCGGCGGGCACGCTCGGACTCGATCCGAACTTCATGCTGATCATCCTCACGTACGCGTTCGCGGCGGCCGTGCTCGGCGGGATCGACAGCCCGTTCGGCTCGGTTGTCGGCGCCTTCATCATCGGGATCGGGATCAGCCTGCTGTCGGGCTACGCGTCGTCGTTCCTCGGCACCGAGCTGCAGCTCCCG
>JBKPPY010000049.1:0-13718 GCA_046733845.1 Actinomycetota bacterium
GGGTCGACCTCTGCTGAGATCCGGACGAGCTCGCCTTCGCGCTCGAGGAGCGCGATCCACTCGCGGAGGTCGCGAAGGGAGCTCACGACGGCGAGTCTACGGAGAGCGCGTACTCGACCGTGTCGGCGAGCGGGCTTGCTCGCCCGGCCGCGACTCCACGATCGAACTCTGGGCCTGCGACCGGCAGGAGGTGGTCTGCGTATTCGTCTCGCTCGCCCTCCTCCCACTGCCCGATCCGCCCGCGCTCCGCCTCGGCCTCGATCGCTCCCCAGAGCCGCCCCGAGCGCTGGGCGTCGCCGGTTTGAGCTGCCGCCCACGCGAGCACCGCCAGGGAGAAGAGCAGCCACTGCCGACTGCCGATCGCCCGGTTGATCGCCAACGCTCTTACCGCCCGTTCCTGCCCCTCGTCGGTTCGACCCAGGCTGAGCGCGCACTCCGCAGCCGTCCCGAGGGCCCCGGACTCCCACCAGCGCCACCCGACCTCACGGGCGAGGACTGCGGCCCGATCCGCGAGCTCGAACGCCTCCTCGAACCGTCCCTCCTTCACAGGCACGTAGCTGAGAATCAGCAGCGCCTCCGCTTCGCCCTTGGCCGAGCCGAGACTGCGGAAGTACTCGAGGCTCTCCGCGCAGAGGGCTCGGGCACGTTCGAGATCGCCGATCCGCTGCGCTTCGACGGCCGATCTGATCAGCACGAGCGCCTCCCCCCGCCGGTCGCCCAGCCGACGGAAGAGTGCGAGCGACTGCTCGTGGAAGTGGTTTCCCTCTTCGAAGTCACCCACGATCCAGAGCAGTCCTCCGTAGCACCTGAGCGCCTTCGCCCGGAGCTCGTCCGGAAGCTGCGGGTAGGCGAGGATCTCGGCGAGCCAGCGTCTCCCCTCGAAGGGGCCGGACGCGACCCAGAACTGCTCGAGTGCCAGCACGAGCAGCGCCGCTGCCAGGGGATCCGCCGCCAACGCCCACTCGAGCGCGTCGCGGATGTTCGGCACCTCGGGAAGCACGAGGTCGTAGCGCTCGACCTCCTCCCGCTCGTGCGCGAAGCCCGACCGCTCGCCCAGACTCAGGAACCAGTCGAAATGGCGCCGACGGAGCTCAGGTTCGTCCACCTCTTCCAGTCGCTCGAGCGCGAACTCACGGATCGTCTCGAGCATCCAGAAGCGGGCGTCCGTCCGTCGCACCAGGCTCTTCTCGACCAGCGACTGGAGCGTGTCGAGGTCGGTCTGGCAGATCGCCTCTGCAGCATCGAGAGTGCACCCGCCGCCGAAGACGGCGAGGCGGGCAAAGAGCTGCCGTTCCGCGGGATCGAGGAGGTCGTAGCTCCACTCGATCGTGGCCCGCAGCGTCGCCTGACGCGGCTCGGCATCGCGGCCGCCCTTCAACAGGTCGAGCCGCTGGGAGAGACGTTCGAGCAACTGGTCGGGTGCCAGCGCTTTCGCACGCGCCGCCGCGAGTTCGAGCGCCAGCGGCATGTTGTCGAGCCGGCGGCAAAGCTCCTCGACGGCTCCGTCGTCCGCACGCTGGGCACGCGCGCAGAAGAGCTCGACCGCGTCGGCCCCGGCGAGAGGAAGGACCTCGTACTCGATCTCGCCGCGAACTCGTAGCCGCTCGCGGGAGGTGATGAGAAGTCGCAGGTTGGGGCAGCCCTCGACGAGGAGGGCGAGCTCGGGCGCGACGTCGACGACCTGCTCGAGATTGTCGAGCAGCAGCAGGAGCTCTCGAACGCCGACGTGCTCGGCGAGCCCATCCTGAGCGCCGATCACCTTTGCGATCTCCGGTACGACCAGCGCCGGGTCGCGGATCGTCGCCAGCCCGATCCAGTACACGCCGTGCTTGAACTCACCGACCTCCTCGGAGGCGGCCTCGATCGACATGCGCGTCTTGCCCGAGCCGCCGGGGCCGGTGAGCGTGACGAGACGCGAGTGCCGGAGCAAGGCCCTCACCTCGGCAACCTCCTTCTCTCGCCCGACGAAGCTCGATGCGGGCCGTGGAAGGTTCGTGTTCGAGATCGTCTTCAGCGGTGGGAACGAGCCCGTGCCGAGCTGGTAGATCCAGATCGGCCTGTCGAAGTCCTTCAACCGGTGCTCGCCGAGGTCGAGCAGCCCGTCGTCGTCAAGGAGGTCGCGGGTCGCTCTCGAAAGCAGCACCTGACCGCCGTGGGCCGCGGCCGCGACACGCGCCCCGAGGTGAACGTCCTCGCCGACATATCCCTCGCCGGTGCGCGTCGGCACCCCCGTATGCAGCCCCATCCGCACCCGGACGGGCCCACCGGCCAGAACGTCCTGCGCCGAGAGGGCGCCCGCAGCGGCGGCGGACGGCTCGCTGAAGACATAGAAGAACGCGTCGCCCTGCGTGTCCACTTCGACACCCCCCTGCACGCCGAAGGCGTCGCGTACGACACGCCGGTGCTCGGTCAACACAGCCGCGTACTCGTCCGGGCCGAGCTCTTGCAACAACCGCGTCGACCCCTCGATGTCGGTGAAGAGGAACGTGACGGTGCCGGTCGGCAGGTCGCGCATCGCCCCAATGATGCGCCGCTCCGCCGACCAGCGGAAGTCACGAGACCTGAGCAGGCCCCCAGTCGCCGCGTCAATCCAGGGCGGCGAAGGCGCGTCGGAGCGCCACCTCGAATGGGGTGTCGCGGCCGCGGCGGATTGCTGCTTCGAGCTCCTCGGACTCCATCACCCCGTGGAGCCGGAGTATCGCCTCGTCCCGGATCATCTCTTCCGTCCCGCCACCTCGTCGGCTCGTGCCGACTTGCTCGAGCAGGACCGCGGCCGTCCCGAGCGATTCCGCCGCCAGCTCTGGATGTCGAGACTCGACGAGCACGCAGGCGAGCGCTTCGAGCACGCCGCCGGGAGCTAGTGCCTCCTGTACTTCTTCGACAGCGTGCCGAGCCCGATCACGCCGAGGAAGATCAGGCCGACAATCAGCATGCCGGTGATGACATCCTTGCCTTCCGAGGCGGCATCGGCGAGCAGCGCGAGCATCCGGCGCGAGTCTAACCCACGCGGCCGGCGTGCAAGGCGAGGGCGCGGTCGACCGCCTCGGCCCCCGCCGCGCTGCGCGCCGTGTCGGCGAGCGCGGTCGGATCGCGGTCACCACTCAGCGGGCCCTGCCCGATCAGTGCCGCCGCCGCCGCCCAGGCCTCCCCGTCGCCGGCGCCGCCGTCCGCACGCAGCTGGGCGCAGAGGGAGATGAGGGCAGCGAGGTCGGCAACCGCGTCCACATCCTGTTGTTCGGCCACACGGACGAGTCCGTGTGCGTAGAGGTAGTCGCCGAGCAGCAGCGCGTTCCGCCCGTCGCCCGCCGCGAAGAGGCGCGGCCGACCGTAGTGAAGAAGGTATCCCTCGTAGATCGTCTCGAGCCCGACCGCGAAGCGCACCTCCGTCAGCAGCGGCGAGAACACGGCGACCGCTTCCCGCTTCGCGGAGGGCAGCAGCGACTCGGACCAAAGCGGGCTCTCCGCGACCGCCTCGTCCGCGATCACGTCCCAGAGCTCAAGCGAAGAAGCCGGCAACGGCCGCCACCGTCCTCTCCACCTCGATGTCTTCGTGTGCGGTCGAGACGAACATCGCCTCGAACTGGGACGGCGCAACGTATATGCCGTGTTCGAGGAGATGCCGGAAGAGCGCCCCATACCGATCGACATCGCACTCCTGGGCCTCGTCGAACCGCGTCACCGGACGTCCGTCGGACATGAACAGCGTCAGCATTGCCCCGACGCGCTGCACGCGGCCGTAAGGGGACAGTCCTTCCTCGAGCCGACTGCCGACCGCCTCCAGTCGCTCGTACACCGCCTCGTCGCGAAGCCGCCGAAGGACGGACAGGCCGGCCGCGGTCGCCAGCGGGTTCCCGGAGAGCGTGCCCGCCTGGTAGACGTGACCGGACGGCGCCAGCTGCTCCATCACGTCGGCGCGCCCACCGAACGCAGCGAGCGGCAAGCCGCCGCCGACGATCTTCCCCAGGATCGTCAGGTCGGGCGTGACGCCGAAGCGCTCCTGGGCGCCGCCGCGGGCGATGCGGAAACCGGTGATCACCTCGTCGAAGACGAGGAGCGCTCCGCTCGCGTCGCAGAGGGCGCGGAGCGCCTCGAGGAAGCCCGGTGCGGGTGGTACGACGCCCATGTTCCCGGCGACGGGCTCGACCAGGACGCACGCGAGCCCCTCCCCCCAGCGCTCGACTGCGCTGGCTGCGGCGTCGATGTCGTTGAACGGGCAGACGATCGTGTCGGCCGTCGCCCCGGTCGGCACGCCGGGCGATCCGGGGATGCCGAGGGTCGCGACTCCGGAGCCTGCGCTCGCGAGCAGCGCGTCGGCGTGGCCGTGGTAGCAGCCGGCGAACTTGACGATCCGGTCGCGGTGGGTGAAGCCGCGGGCAAGCCGCACCGCCGACATCGCCGCTTCGGTCCCCGACGACACGAGACGGACCATCTCCACCGACGGCAGTGCGTCGACGATCTCCGCAGCCAGCTCGACCTCGGCCTCGGTCGGCGCGCCGAAGGTCGTCCCCCGTTCGGCGGCGGCCATGACCGCCTGCAGCGTCTCCGCGTCGGCGTGGCCGAAGATCAGCGGTCCCCACGACATCACCCAGTCGACGTAGCGACGGCCGGCGACGTCCTCGATTTCTGCCCCGGCGCCGCTGCGTACGAACACCGGCTCGTCCAGGCCGACCGCCCGCATCGCCCGGACCGGCGAATTGACACCGCCGGGGATGAGCTCGCGCGCTCGCTGCCAGCGCGCCGAGCGCTGTTTCACAGCCACTCGGCCAGGTCCTTCGTCCAGTACGAGACGACGATGTCCGCACCGGCCCGCTTGATCGCAGTGAGCGACTCGATCGCGGCCGTCTCCTCGTCCAGCCACCCCGCCGCGGCCGCCGCCTTCACCATCGCGTACTCCCCGGACACGTTGTACGCGGCGAGCGGCAGGTCGAAGCGCTCGCGGGCGGCCCGGATCACGTCGAGGTACGGAAGCGCCGGCTTGACCATGATCACGTCTGCCCCTTCGGCGATGTCCAGCTCGCACTCGCGCAGCGCCTCGCGCACGTTCGCCGGGTCCATCTGGTAGCTGCGGCGGTCGCCGAAGGACGGCGCCGAGTCGGCCGCCTCGCGGAACGGCCCGTAGAAGGCCGAGGCGTACTTCGCCGAGTAGGCGACGATCGGCGTCTCCGGAAGCGCCTCGCGGATCGCGGCGACCCGGCCGTCCATCATGTCGCTCGGGCAGATCGCGTCCGCCCCCGCTTCCACGTGGCTGACCGCGGTGCGGGCAAGCAGATCGAGGGTCGCGTCGTTGTCGACCCCGCCGTCGACGATGACGCCGCAATGCCCGTGCGACGTGTACTCGCAGAGACAGACGTCGGTGAGCAGAACGAGCTCCGGGAATCGAAGCCGCAGCGCGCGCAGCGCGCGCTGGATCACACCGTCGTCGTCCCAGGCGCCCGAGCCCTCCTCGTCCTTCTCGTCGGGGATCCCGAACAGGATCACTGCCCGGACGCCGGCCGCGGACAGCCGGTCGACCTCCTCGCCGACCTCGTCAACCGACCACCGTCCCATCGCGGGGAGGCGGTCGTTCGGCTCCGTGAGTGGGCCGACGAAGAGCGGCATGACGAAGTCGTCGAGGTCGAGCCGCGTCTCGCGCACGAGCGAGCGCAAGGCGCCGGAGCGGCGCAGGCGGCGAAGCCTCGTGACCGGAAATGCGCTCACGACCGGAAGACTACGCCGACCGTTGCTTCCGCAGCAGCTCGTCGAGCTGGGCGCCCGCCAGGAACACGACCGACGAGACAAAGACGTAGCTGGTCAGGACAAGCAGCGTCGTCAGCGTCCCGATCGGCGATTTGAAGTCGGCGACGTAGGTGATCCAGAGCCGGAAGAGGAGCGAGGCCACGACCCAGGCGACGATGATCAGCCCGGCACCGAGGCTCGCCCAGCGGGTATCCGGACGCTGCGCCGGCGCGAACCGGAGCAGGAGCAGGACGACGACCGCGACCAGCGCGAGCGCGGCGACCCAGCGGACGAGCCCGAGCAGGACTCCTCGTGGCCCGCCGACGACGATCAGCACCGCGGCGAACAGGCACCCTCCGGCGGTCGCCCCGAGCAGGACTGCGGTGGCGATCCGAACCCCCCACGAACGCGTGTCCTCGACGTCGTGGATCTGGTCGAGCGCCTCGATCACCGCGCGCATCGCCGCGGTCAGATACCAGATCGACAGGAGGATCGAGACGACGATCAGGCCGGCAGTGCCGTGGTCGAGGATTCGACGGACGGTGTCGTCGATCCCGTTGAACACCGCCGGTCGCACCCGATCGTGAATCGCGGGAGCAACATGCTTGGTCCAGAGGCGGCGGTTGTCGGTCGCTCCGAGGATCCCGAGCGCGAACAGCGTCAGCGGCACGAAGGCGATCAGAGCCTGGAAGGCGATCGCGGCGGCATACGTCAGGAGGTTGTGCTCGACGAACGCCGCCCAGATCTGCGCGACGACCCCATCCCGGCGGCGGCCCCGCGGCATGGGATGGATCTCCCCCGCGTCGCCAGGACGGAAACGGTCAGACAGCGAGGCGGCGGGCGGAGAGCCGCGCCAGTCCGCCGAAGACGACGGCCAAACCGACCAGCCAGGCAGTCTCGCGCCCGAGGATCGCCCACGGGGAGCCGTCGTACAGCGCCGAGGCGAAGAACCGCACGGCGTGGACGAACGGGAAGAGGTCGCTGATCCAGGCCGCCGCCGGGACGATCTCCTTCGGCACCAGCCCCAGGAAGACGACTGGCAGGACGACCAAGACGCCGACCAGCGAGGCGGTACGCGACTCGCGCGCCAGCGCCCCGACGAGCGCGCCGACCGCGCCGACAGCGGCGCCGGCGAGGAGGACGCCGACGAGCACCAGCGGGATCCGCTGCCACGGCTCGCCCCCTGCGACGTCTCCGGCCTGGACTGCGATGCCGAAGCCGACGAGGATCGCCAGCCCAAGCCCGAGCGCCACGGTGACCGCGAGGGCGACCTTGGCGGCGACGAGCTGGCCGAGCCCGACGAGCCCGCGGACGAGCCGGCCGATCGCGTTCTCGTCCCGCTCGGCGGCAAGCGCGCCGCCGGCCAGGAGGAGGCCGAGGAAGGTGATCGTGATCGCCAGCCCGTAGGCCTGTACCTGGGCGGAGAGCAGTGAGGTGCGGCCGCGACCCTTGGCCTCGTCGAGGACGATGGGGCTCGCGGTCGCCCGGATCGCGTTGTCGGTCAGCGCGAGCGCAAGCCTCGCGTCACCGACGAAGTCCGCGATCTTCGCCTTCTGCGGCGAGCTCGGCATCGTGTCCAGCAGCCGTTTCGTTCCGTCCAGGCCGATGATCGAGAAGTCGTGACCAAGCACCCGCCCCTTGCCGCCGTGCAGCAGGAGGTCGACGTACTGGATGTCCGCCTTGATGAACGCCCGCTGAAGCCTGAGGTTGAGGTTGTAGACCAGCGCCTGCATCTGCTGGCGCACGCGCGGCGTGATCCCGCCGCTGCCGGTGGCGAGGGTCAGGTGCGGGCTCGAGACCAGGCCCTTCAGGTCGGAGACGAAACCCTGCGGCACGGTCACCACCGCAGCGACGCGGCCGGAGGCGAGCTGCCGGTCCGCCTGCTGTTTCGATATCCGGACGATCTCGACGTTCTTGGCGACGTCGTTGATCAGGTGGTCGATGTTGAACGTCTGACCGGCGACGGTCAGCGTGTGCGGTATGCCGTCCAGGTCGACGAACGCGACGCGGGGCTTCGCGTTCGCGTAGGCAGCTGTCAGCCCGATCAGGAGCGCGATCACCAGCGGGTAGGCGATCAGGACTCCCAACAGCGCCGGCGACCGGCGGAGGACGAGCAGGTCCTTGCGCAGGATCAGCCAGGGGGGCTTCAAGCCAAAGCTCCGGCTGCCTCCGAGGACAGGTATTCGGCGACCGCTCCGTCGAAGACGACGCGACCTTCGAGCAGCGCCGCGACCCGGTCGGCAACGTGCTCGAGGTCCTCGACGTTCTGCGTGACGAGAACGACGGCGCCGCCCGCGTCGCGGACCCCGCGCGCGGTCTCCCAGAGCCGGCGGCGCTGGCGCGGGTCGAGCGCGGCGGTCGGCTCGTCGAGCAGGAGCACATGGGGGTCCGGCAGCAACGAGATCGCCAGGTCGAGCCGTTGGCGGTTACCGACGGAGAGCGAGGCCGCCGGGCGGTCATCGGTCGGCAGCTCGAGACGCGCGAGCAGCTCGTCCGGATCCCCGGCCTCCTCCAGTCTGGCGAAGAGCTCGAGATTCTGGCGCGGAGAGAGGCGGCCGTAGTGCGCGGGTCGCTGTGGCATCCAGCCGGCTCGGACGCCCTCGTCACGCTCGACCGTGCCCTCGCTCGGCTCCAGCGCGCCGGCAAGGATCGCCAGCAGCGTCGACTTGCCGGCGCCGTTCGGGCCGACCAGCGCGAGCGCCTCGCCCGGCCGGACGTCGAGGTCGGTCGGGTGGAGCGCGACGTGGTCGCCGAACCGGCGGGTCACCCCCCGGGCGGCGAGGAGCGCAGCCGCGCTCACCCGCGCTGCGACCGCGGGGTGGGCTCGGGCTCGGCCTCGTCCGGGTCGGGCACGGGGGCGACCGGCGGGGGCTGCGACTGCTCGATCTCGACCTCGACCGGCACCGGCCCTCCCTCCGCCCAGGGCTCGAGCTCCACCCGCTCGGAGAAGTACTCGTAGACCGCTCGGGCGGCCGCGAGCAGCGGGAGCGCGACCAGGATCCCGGCGAACCCGTAGAGCTCACCGCCCGCGAGCAGTCCGAAGATCACCAACAGCGGGTGCAGCCTGAGCGCGCTTCCCATCACCTTCGGCACGACGACGTGTCCCTCGACCTGGTGGATGACCAGGAAGAGGATCGTCACCCAGATCAGCGAGATCGGATCGACGACCACCGCGTAGATCCCCGCCGGAATCGCCCCAAGCCACGGGCCGAGGTAGGGGATCAGCTCCGTGATCGCGACCCACGCACCGAAGAGCAGCGCGTACTTGTCCGCACCGGGCACGAGCCCGATCGCGCCCAGGACCCACATGCCAAACCCCGCGCTGGTGCCGATGATCAGCGAGACGAGGAACTGACCCTTCACGTACCCGGCGACCGCGTGCTCCATCCGCACGAGCAGCTGGTCTGAGCCTGGGTGCGGCGGGAACCGTCGATCGAGGAACCGAGCCAGCTTCGAGAAGTCGAGCAGCATGTAAATCGAGACCACGATCACCACGATCGCGGCGAAGAGCAGCTTCCCGATCGAGATCGCCGCCCCCTCGACGAAGTTCACGACCTTGTCGGTGTACTTGCCGACGTCCTTGTCACGGATCTGCCTGACCCAGCGGTGGCCGCGCTGCTGGATGTCGATCGAGCTCAGGCCGTGGGTGTCGAGCCAATGCTGCAGGCGGTCGACGTCCCGGTCCGCATCCGTCAGGCCGGTCTGTCCATTGGGCTCCGTAAAGTAGGTGTCGAACCGGTTAGCGGCCGTCTTCGTCTGATCGACGACGACGGTGGCGAGAGCCCAGATGCTCACGATCAACGCCGCCGCGAAAGCCAGGTACACCAGTGCGACGGCCGCGCCGCGCGGAATTCGCAACCGCCCGATCCCGACCGATCCGATCGCCTTCACGAGCGGATCGAGCAGCAGCGCGATCAGGGTCGCGACCAGGAACAGGAAGACGACGTGAACGACGCGGCCCGCGACGACCCACGCCAGGATCAGCAGGAGCGGAAGCCCGACCAGCTGCATCCAGCGCGGAATCTGGATCTTCGGCGCCGCGCCGGGAGCCATCGGCGCCATCGTACCCCCAAGGTCGTACGACTTCAGCAGACCCCTTGGGATTGGGCACTGGAGACCGACGGAGCTCTCGCCAGGCAGCCGGAATCGGAGGATTGGTTCGATTACGTCACACCGTTCTCGTTGAAAGGGCCGGCGACCTCGGTTACCGTGCCCGCGATGCAGCCAGCTCCCCCTCGCCGGAGGCCGACTTCGCGCACCCAGAGAAAGGCACATCGGACTCGGCGGCGAGCGATCCTGGTGGCGCTCGGCGTTGCCGTCGTCGTCGGCCTCGCCGTGTCCGCCTTCCGCCCGGACGGACGGCCGGTCGTCGGTACGGGCACGCCCGCAAGCTCGACGCGGCTCCTCCCGCCGCCGCCGCCGAGCGGCGTCGCCGTAGCCGTCTACGGACGCCTTCACGTTGCGTCACCGGTCAACGAGCATGTGATCACGGCGATCGGCTACCACGGCGCCGGAGCGGACGCGCTCCCATTCGAGCCGGTCGGCCGCCAGGCGAACGTCGGCGTCGCGACACGCTTCTTCCACCGGATCTTCGGCGGCGGCGGAAGCGGGGGCGTCGTCTACTACCAACTCGGCGGCGGCCAGGGTCCGTCGACCGGGGCGCTCGACATCGGCGCAGCGCCCGCAACGGACGTCTACTCCCCCACGGACGGCACCGTCGTCGGTCTCCGCGACTACGTGCTGAACGGGAAGAAGTACGGCTCTGTGATCGACATCGAGCCCGTCCGCGAGCCGTCGGTCGTTCTCTCGATCTCGCACTTGGAGGCGGATCCCGCCCTGACCGTCGGCTCGACGATCTCGGCGAGCACGTCGCGGATCGGCCGCGTGATCGACCTCTCCCAGGCCGAGCACCTTGCTCTCTCCCGCTACACCCGGGACTCCGGCAACTACGTCGAGCTAGTGCTCCACCCGGCCGGCACCGTCCCGCTGCGCTAGAAGTACCGGCCTCGTTGCGACTCCTCTTCCTCGCCGACGTTTTCGGCTCCGCCGGCCGCCGCGCAGTCGAGGAGCGGCTGCCGGCGCTGCGGGAGGAGCTCGGTGCGGACTTCTGCGTCGTCAACGGCGAAAACGCCGCCGACGGGCGGGGGCTGACGCCCCGGCTGGCCGACCGGCTCCTCGCGGCAGGCGCCGACGTGATCACGCTTGGCAACCACGTCTGGGCGCGCGACGAGCTCGCGGCCTATCTCGCCGGGTCGGACCGGGTCATCCGCCCTGCCAACGTCGCGGCCGGCTCGCCGGGGCGAGCGCTTGCAGTCGGTCACACGGCCGACGGCACGGCGGTGGCGGTTGTGAATCTCATGGGTTGGCTGTTCCTCGACGTCCCGGTGGGACCATTCGAGGTTCTGGACGCGCTCGTCGACGAGGCGCGAGCGAGCGCGAAGGTCGTCGTCGTCGACTTCCACGCGGAGGCGACGAGCGAGAAGGTGGCGGTCGCGCGCTGGCTCGACGGCCGCGTCACGGCGGTGATCGGTACTCACACCCACGTCCAGACCAGCGACGCGCGGATCCAGCCCGGCGGGACGGCCGCGATCACCGATGCCGGCATGACCGGGCCACACGACTCGGTGATCGGGGTGGAGGCCGAGCTTGCGATCCGGCGCATGTGCACGGGTATGCCGGTCCGGTTCCGTCCGGCCGAGGGCGGCGTCCGCCTCGAGGGCGTGGTCGTCGACTGCGACGAGGACGGCCGCGCGACCGCGATCGAGCCCGTCCGGATCGAGCTCTCGTAGCCCAAGCGGCCGCGCCTCTTCCGGCCGTGTCAGAGGGACAGTCCCTTAGCCGCGGCCAAAAGAGACCAGCCGGCACGCAGCCAAGCCGTCGGTGATCTCCGCTATTGGCCGTTCGGGACGGCGGAGGGACTGTCCCTGGGACGTGGCCCAACGGGCCACGAAAGCACGGCGAAAAGGGCCACGAGCGCGAGGTCGCGAAGCAGAACCAGCCACGACGGGAACGTCCGGAAGTGAAGGACGAGATCCCAGTAGCGGAACGGGAACCAGAGCTGAGTGAGCACGAGCGCGGCGGCGAGCAGCGCGCTCGCGGCCAGACCGCGGCGCCCGCGCACCAGCGGAACGAGCGGCACAAGCCAGATCAGGAACTGCGGCGAGAGCACCTTGCCGAAGGCGATGAACGCGCAGACCGCAGCCGCAGAGGCGCGGACGAGCCGCTCGCGCGTCGCCGGACCGCGCGCGAACCAGATCCAGGTGACGATCAGGGCGACCGCCTGGAGGACGGTCTGAACCGTGGCAAGCGCGTCTGGCCCGCGTCCGGCGAGGTTCTGCGAGCCATGGCTGGACTGCATCGTGATCCCGACTCCCCCGACCGCATGGGCGACGAGCAGTACACCGGCGCCGAGCGTCTCGATCTGGAGCGGCCGACCGGTCTGCGTCGTCACGCTGTGCCACACACCGTGCGGTGAAAGTGCGAGGAAGGGCACGAAGCACGCAGCGAGCACGGCGGCGAACACTCCGGCGCACAGGAGCAATTCGCGCCGTCCGCTCCGCCGCCAGATCCACACCGCGGCGAGCGGAGCGAGAACCAACGGGAACAGCTTCGCCGCCACCGCGAGTCCGAGCACTCCAGCCCCGAGCCGCTGCCGGCCGGCGACGAACGCCGCGAGCGCGCCGGTCGTGAGTGCCGCCGGCCAGAGGTCGAACCGCGAGAGCTCAACCGAGCCGAGCAGCAACGGCGCGACGGCGGCGAACCCGAGAGCTGCGCCCATCCGCAGACCACCGGCCTCCAGGCGAAGCAGGATCGAGAGCATGAACAGGAGCACGAGCGCGCCGCAGACGAGCATCTCTGCCTCGAACCCGTGCCGGTAGCCGGCCAGGTCTCCGTCCGGCGAACGCAGTAGGGACGGGACCACGAAGAGGGGCAGGGCCGCCGGCGGGTACTCGAGCTCGAAGTCGCGGTACGGCACCTGACCGTTGGCGATCGCGTCGCCGTAGCGCTGGTAGATCGGCGTGTCGACGATTTGCCTGTGGCGATAGAAGCCGGCGTGGAGGCCGATCCAGGCGGCGACGAAGACCGCGACCGCCGCCGTGGCCGCGACTGCGGCCGCGCGCGGGTTAGCCGGCAGCGACCAGCTCTCGCTGCTCGTGCTCATCGGGAACGGCGACTTTCGCCGGCTCGGGCGAGGGAACCGCCGCGAGCACCGCATAGGCGGCGAAGGCGAAGAACCAGGGGAGGTAGAGGTAGAACCAGTGGGTCAGGACGAGCTCGAAGCCGATCAGGAGCGCGCCGGTCAGCGCCGCCAACTGGAGCGGCGACTTGCGGCGCGGCACGAACGCAACCGCGACGGCGCCGGCGACGAGCAGCGCCTCGAGCACCTTCTGGAGCCAGGCGAGGTCGGGCAGGCCGGCGTGGTACTGCCCCCAGTCCCAGAGCGAGAACGGCGAGTGGCGGTTCACCTGCGTCGGCACGGTTCTCTTCCAGAACTCATGCGCGGCGTGGATCGGACTCGGCTCGAGCAGCAGCACCCAGAAGCAGGCGGCGGTCGCCAGCGCGAAGGACGCGGCGAAGATCAACGCGGTCCTCCTGCTCTTCCTGAACTCGGGGTACGTCGCCCAGAGCGGTGCGACCAGGAGCGCGCCGAACTTCGTCCAGGACGCAAAAGCAACCGCGGCGCCTCTCGCCCACGCGGAAGTACAGAGCCAGAACCCCCAGATCAGGAATGCGGGCATGATCGAGTCGTTCGTGTTCGAGTTCGACGCGTACTGCGAGAACGGCCACGCCGCCCAGGCGAACGCGAGCGTCGCCCCCAGAAGATCGCCGCCGAACCTCCGTCCGAGGAGCGCGAGCCCCAGCAGGCAGACGATGTCCCAGAGAATTGACGTCGCGTGCGCGGTCGGGAGGTCGTCCCACTTGCCGCTCCAGCCGAACGCGAGGAACCCTGGTACGTACGCCTCGTACGAGACCGGGCCGTACGTGTCGCCGCGGTCGTTCGC
>JBKPPY010000050.1:0-20706 GCA_046733845.1 Actinomycetota bacterium
GCCGAGCGCGCGGAAGCTCTGCGCGGCGTGGACGCAGCAGTAGTCGAACTCGATTCCCTGGCCGATCCGGTTCGGCCCCGAGCCGATGATGACGACGCTCGGCTTGCCGCTCCTCGGTGGCGCCTCGTCCGCCTCGCCGACGGTCGAGTAGTAGTAGTTCGACTCCGCCGCCACCTCGCCGGCGCACGAGTCGACGCGGCGGTAGACACGGTTTCCGGCCGGCGGGCCTTCGTCGCGCAGCCGTTCGAGCTCGGCGCGGAACCACGGATGGAGCCCCTCGGGAAAGTCCTCCAACCCGTCCCACGGCGTCACTGCACCTGCATCGAGCTCTCGCGAGCGGAACGCCTTCCAGAACGCCTCCCGGAACGTCCGGCCGATGCCCATCGCCTCGCCGACCGACTTCATCTGCGTCCCGAGCGTGCGGTCGGCGCCGGGGAACTTCTCGAAGGCGAAGCGCGGGAACTTGACGACGACGTAGTCGAGGGTCGGTTCGAAGCTGGCCGGCGTCGTCTTGGTCAGGTCGTTGGGGATCTCGTCGAGCGTGTAGCCGACGGCCAGTTTCGCGGCGACCTTGGCGATCGGGTAGCCGGTCGCCTTCGAGGCGAGGGCGGACGAGCGGGAGACGCGCGGGTTCATCTCGATCACCCGCAGCTCCCCGGTCTCCCGGTGGCGGGCGAACTGGATGTTCGAGCCGCCGGTCTCGACCCCGACTGCACGGATGACCGCAGCGGCGGCGTCCCGAAGCTCCTGGTACGCCTCGTCCGAGAGGGTCATCTGCGGCGCGACCGTGACCGAATCCCCGGTGTGGACCCCCATTGGATCGAGGTTCTCGATCGAGCAGACGATGACCACGTTGTCGCGCTTGTCCCTCACGACCTCGAGCTCGAACTCGTCCCAGCCACGCACGGACTCCTCGACCAGCACCTGGCCGATCGGGCTCTCCTGGAGGCCACGCTCGACCTGGCGGGAGAGCGCCGCGCGCGTGTCGACGAAGCCTCCCCCATGGCCGCCGAGGGTGAACGCCGGTCGAACGACGGCGGGCAGCGAGACCGCGGCCAGGTCCTCGAGCGACGTGACGATCCGCGAGCTCGGCACGCTGAGGCCGACGCTGCGGACCGCATCACGGAAGAGCTCACGGTCCTCGGCGCGGCGGATGGCGTCCAGCCCGGCGCCGATCAGCTCGACCCCGAGCGCCTCGAGCACGCCCGCCTCGACGAGCTGCAGGGAGAGGTTCAGCGCCGTCTGCCCGCCCATCGTCGGCAGGAGCGCATCCGGCCGCTCGCGCTCGAGGACGTTCGCGACCCCTGCCAGGTCGAGCGGTTCCAGGTACGTCCGGTCGGCGAAGCCCGGATCGGTCATGATCGTCGCCGGGTTCGAGTTGACCACGATCGTGCGGAAGCCGTCCTCACGCAGCACCTTCAGGGCCTGGCAGCCGGCGTAGTCGAACTCACACGCTTGGCCGATGACGATCGGGCCCGAGCCGATCAGGCAGACCGACTCGATGTCCGGGCGCCTAGGCAACGGCGCGAACCTCCTCGACCCATTCGGCGATGATCGGCGCGCCGTCGTGCGGACCCGGACTCGCCTCGGGGTGGAACTGGGCCGACCGTGCCCGCAGCTGCGGGAAATGGAGACCCTCGACCGTGCCGTCATAGAGTGACGTGTGGGTGACCCCGCTGCCGTCCCCTGGGGCGACCGCAAAGCCGTGGTTCTGCGACGTCACGAGTACGCGTCGGGTCGAATGGTCGACCACGGGGTGGTTGGCGCCGCGGTGGCCGAAGGGGAGCTTGAAGGTCTCGTGGTCGGTCGCGAGCGCAAGCAGCTGGTGCCCCAGGCACACGCCGAGGACCGGTGTACGGCCGAGCAGGTCGCGGACCGTCTGCGTCTCTCCGGCGAGCGGCGCGGGATCGCCGGGGCCGTTGCCGAGCAGGACGCCGTCGTAGGCGGCCAGCGTGTCCGCGTCGACGTCGTGCGGGAACACATCCACCGCCGCATCCGCGTCCGCGAGCAGCCGCAGGATCGAGCGCTTGACCCCGTAGTCGACGACGGCGACTCGGACGTCGCCCTCTCCGGCGAACGTATACGGCTCGGACGGTGACACGCCGGCGACGAGCGCCAGGCCCTCCATCGAGGGCTGGGCACGGATCTCGGCCAGCACCTCGTCCACCGGCTGGTCGCCGGACACGGCCGCAGCCCGCATTGCGCCGCGCTCGCGCAGGTGGAGGACGAGCGAGCGCGTGTCGATCCCCCGCAGGGCGACCACCCCCCGCTGCCGCAGCCAGTCCGTCCATGCAGCCCCGCCCGTCTCCCGCATCACCGCCGCGGTCGCGTGCACCCGTGTTGACTGCGAGCGCTGCTCGGCGACGCCGTAGTTGCCGACCATCGGCGCCGTGAAGCAGACGATCTGGCCCACGTAGCTCGGGTCGGTGACCGTCTCCTGGTAGCCGCTCATCGACGTCGTGAACACCGCCTCGCCGAAGGCGCGCCCGTCCGCAGCAACGGACTCGCCCGGGAAAACCGTGCCGTCCTCGAGGACGAGGCAGCCGGTCACGATCTCACTTCTTCCTTCGTGACCCACTCCGCGTGCTCGAGGTAGTGCCGCGCCCGGAGCGCGTGTGGCCGGGCGAGCTCGTCGTCTCGCTCGTCGGCCCAGCGAAGCAAGTCCTCGGCCGCGGAGCGCGTCTCGGCTTCCGTCACCGGCTCGAGCAGCTCACGCCACGGTCGACCGCGCAGCGGCTGCGAGTGCTCCTGCGCGATCGCCGCGTCGAGCACGAACCAGAACGGTGGCTCGCCGGCTCCGTCTGGGTAGTTCAACGCGTAGGCCGGAGGTTTCGCGCCGGCGGCGTACACGACTAGCTCGAGCTTCCGCACGGGCGGCGGCACCTCGTCCACCGCACTCGTGATCTTCTGCGCCTCGGAAGCGTTGGGCGGCCGCTCGACGACCACGACCATGTCCAGGTCGCTCCGGTCGGGATCGAAGCCGCCGAGCAGCGCCGAGCCGAGCACGTACGCCCCTGCCACTGGAACGACCGCATCGACCGCGCCGACGACCGCGGCCAGGTATGCCTCGAGCTGGGCGTCGGTCGCAGTCATGCGGCAAACGCGATCCGGCCGGCGGCGACGGTCAGGCGAACCTTTCCCCGCAGGGTCTCGCCGAGCAGCCAGGAGTTCGACGAGCGCGAGCGGAAGCCGCCCTCCCCCACCCGCCAGGCCGCTTCGGGATCCAGGAGGACGAGGTTGGCGCGCTCGCCGACGGCGATGCGCGGGGGCTCGATGCCGTATGCCCGCGCGGGGCCGGCGGACATCCGCTCGAGCAGGGTGGGCAGCGTCAGCAGTCCGGGCCCGACCAGGTGGGTGTTCAGAGCGGCGAAGGCCGTCTCAAGACCGGTGACGCCGAAGGGCGCCTCTTCGAACGGCACGTCCTTCTCGTGCGCTGCGTGCGGGGCGTGGTCGGTCGCCAGCACCGAGATCGTGCCGTCGCGGACGGCGGCGATCAGGGCGGCGCGGTCGTCGTCGCTGCGCAGCGGTGGGTTCATCTTCAGATTCGGATCGAGCGACCGGACCGCCTCGTCCGTGAGCACCAGGTGGTGCGGCGTCGCCTCGCCTGTGGCCTGTACGCCGGTCGCCCGGGCGCGGCGGAGCTCGTCCACCGACTCCCGCGCAGAGAGGTGCAGCAGGTGCAGAGGCTGGCGCTCGTAGGCGGCAAGCGCAAGGTCGCGGCCGACCATCAGGCTCTCGGCGACAGACGGGTAGCCCGCGAAGCCGAGCTCGGCCGACACCGGCCCCTCGTGCATCTGGCCGTTCCGCGAGAGGGTCGGCTCCTCGCAGTGGACGGCGACGCGCCGCCCGGTGACTGCGTGGTACTGGAGCGCGCGCCGCATCAGGCCGGGCGCCTCGACCGGACGGCCGTCGTCACTGAAGCCCGCGGCGCCCGCGTCGGCGAGCTCGGCCATCTCGGTCAGCTCCTCGCCCCGCTGGCCCTTCGTGATCGCGGCCAGGAACCCGACCGGTACCTCGGCCTCTTCGTGCGCGGCTTCGATCAGCGAGCCGAGCACCGCGGCCGAGTCGACGACAGGTTCGGTGTTGGGCATCGCGAGAATTGCGCAGAAGCCCCCGGCCGCCGCGGCGGCCGTGCCGGATGCGATCGTCTCCTCGTCCTCGCGGCCCGGCGTCCGGAGGTGGACGTGTGGATCGACGAAGGCCGGGGCGAGCACGAGCCCACGCCCTTCGACGACGTGATGCCCGTTCGCATCCACGTTCAGGCCGATGTCGGAGATCACACCACGGTCGACTCGGATGTCGAGCAGGGCGTCGATCCCCTGGACCGGATCGAGCACGCGGGCGCTGCGAATCACCAGATCGTCGTGGCCCTCCTTGCCGAAGAGCATCTGCCGCATCACGCCACCTCCTCCGCGACCTCGGCCTTGACCTCGACCGGGCCATGAGTGAGCAGGTCGTAGAGCACCGCCATCCGTACGACGAGGCCGGCCCTGACCTGGGTCTCGATCAGCGCGTCGACCGAGTCGGCGACGAGGGGGTCGATCTCGACGCCGCGGTTCATCGGTCCCGGATGCATCACCTTCTGCCCCGGTCGCAGCCGTTCGGGCGTCACGCCCCAGCGCGCGCTGTACTCGCGGAGGCTCGGCACGAAGTTCTCACCCGCCTCCATGCGCTCCTTCTGCATGCGCAGGACGTACACGACGTCGGCATCGCCGATCGCCGCGATGTCGCTCGAGACGTCGCAGCCCATCGCCTCGATCCCGCGCGGAATCAGCGGCGGCGGGCCGACGAGCGTCACCCGCGCTCCCATCAGCGCCAGCGCCTGGATGTTCGAGCGGGCGACCCGCGAGTGAACGACGTCGCCGACGATCGCGACGTGGAGCCCCTCGATCGGGCCGACGTTTCGTTCGATCGTGTACAGGTCGAGGAGCGCCTGGGTCGGGTGCTGGTGCTTCCCGTCGCCGGCATTGACGACGTGCGCACCGGTCACGCGCGCGACGAGGTCGGGCGCACCGATGTGCGGGTGCCGGATGACGATCACGTCCGGGTCGTACGCGTTCAGCGTCAGCGCCGTGTCCTTCAGCGACTCCCCCTTGTCGACCGAGGAGCCGCTCGACTTCACCGACATCACGTCGGCCGAGAGCCGCTTGGCTGCGAGCTCGAAGCTCGACGACGTGCGGGTCGAGGCCTCGAAGAACAGGTTGACGACCGTCCGGCCGCGCAGCGTCGGCAGCTTCTTCATCTCGCGCTCGAGCGAGCGTTCGAAGGTTCCGGCCGTGGCGAGCAGCCGCGTCACGTCCTCGCGGGTCAGGTCCGCGATCGAGATCAGGTGCCGCCTCGGCGGCGGATCGGACGGCGGGAGCAGGTCGTCGCGCACGAGCTGGACGGTCATCGGGCCGCCTCCTCGGGAACGAGGAGCACCCGGTCGACCTCGTCGACCTCGACGAGCTGCACCTGGATGCGCTCCGACCGCGCCGTGGGCAGGTTCTTGCCGACGTAATCGGGGCGGATCGGGAGCTCGCGGTGACCTCGATCGGCGACTACCGCAAGCTGGACGCGGGCCGGCCGCCCGTAGTCGAATAGCGCCTCGATTGCCGCCCGGATCGTGCGGCCGGTGTAGAGGACGTCGTCGACGAGGATGCACGTCCGTCCCTCGAGCGGGAAGTCGAGTTTCGTCTCGCGGACGAGCGGCTGCGGATGCAGAGGCGCCCCGCCACCCCGGACGTGGACATCGTCGCGGTGGAAGGTGATGTCGATCGTCCCGAGGTCGACCTCGACGCCGCTGAACTCCTGGATCAGCAGGCGGAGGCGGTACGCGAGCGGGACTCCGCGCGTGTGGATTCCGACCAGGGCGACCTGGTCGAGGTCTGCGTTCGCCTCGATGATCTCGTGGGCGATGCGGTGAAGGGTTCGTCCGAGCTGGTCTCCGTCGAGCAGGACCCGCTCGGTCGCGGGTGCGTGTGCAGCGGTCAATTCGGCTCCTTTCCGGCCTCACGGGACCGGGTTAAAGGACGTTGCGGGCGGAGCCTAGCGGTCCGGCCCGACGGCGTCGACGGGCAGGCCCGCGGCCACCCAGGCGTCGAACCCGCCCTCCACGTCCGTGGCGTCGCGGAAGCCGAGCTCCTGCAGCCTGGCCGCGGCCAGGCTTGACGAGTGGCCGTGGCGGCAGATGAGGATCACGCGGGTGTTGCGCGGGAGCTCGTCGAGGCGCCAGAGGACGACGGACAGCTGATGATGGACGGCGCCTGGGATGACGCCCCGCTGCTCGCGCTGCTCGTCGGCCGAGCGCGTGTCGACGAGCACGGCGCCGTCCTTCGCTGCGGCAAATGCCTGCTCGGGCGTCAGCCGCCGGAGCCCTGCGCGGGCGGCGGCCAGCAGCGATTCGATGCTCCGGCCGGTGGTCACGACCCCTTGATGTCACCCCCCTTCTTCAGGTCGCGCATCAGCTTGGCGACGAAGGCCGTGCCGGCCGGCCAGCCGAGCAGCGTCTTCGCACGGCCCAGGTCGCCGCGCCTCAGCGCCTGGTCGAGCACGCGCTTGCCCTGCGCAGAGTCGCCCAGGAGGTACTGGTCTGCCACGTACGCCGCGACGAACGACCGGACGTCTGTATTCCTGATCGTCCGGCGGCCTTTCAGGTAGTAGCCGAGGTTGAGCGCCGCATTCTTCTTGATCTGCCCCGGGAACTGCCGCGTCACGTCGACGAAGGAGCCGCGGCGGTAGGCGAGGATCTTGATCGGAGCCGACGAGAAGACGTAGGCCGAATACTCGTAGATGAAGCGCTCGTCGAACGCCGAGAACTCGGGCAGACTGTCGTGGTCGAGGTCGACGATCCGCCGGCCGTAGTTGCCCCAGTAGTGGAAGGTCGAGCGGTAGCGGTCGGCGGCCGCATCCCAACGCAGGATCAGGGAGACGGCGCAGCAGTGAGCACCGCCGGTGTACAGGTCGACGAGCACCTCGGGCTCGCCGCCGTCGAGGTCGCGGACGGCGATATCGACGGGCCGACTCCCCGCGCAGTCTGGACAGGCAAGCCGGTCGATCGGGACGTCGAGAGCCTTCTTCCCCGCACGAGCGACGGAGACGCGAAGCTTCTCGTACAGGAAGTCGCGCTCGGTGAAGCTGATCGCCGCGCTGACCGTCCCGCTGTGCGCCGAGAGCGACTGCGGCACGTCGCGGGAGAGGTCGAGGGTGAAGCATTTGAGCCGCGCCGGCCCGCCGCGGTTCGTGATCCGCAGCGTCCAGCGGCCGCGCGCGTCCTCGCCGTACAGCGACGAGAGCTTGCCCTCCGGGCGGTACGGCGTGTCGACGAAGGGGGACGAGCCGTCGGCGATCGGATTCGTGCTTTCGTCCGAGTCGAGCACGGTTTGGGACCCGCCGCAGTTCGCCTCGTCGCTCCCGAAGTCGGCACCCGCGCCACGGTGGACGACCAGCGGGACCTCGGTTCCGCCGGGGCTGACCAGCGAAACCGCTAGGGCAGACGTGTCGGGCGTCGTGATCCGGAAGGACACGCGCACGAACGAGACAGGGCCGCGGTCGGGCACGGTGACCGAGCGGTCGAGGCTTGCGCCGACCGGCACGTCGATGTTGCCGGTCGAGTACGTCTTCGTTGCTGCGCGCGCCGGCCCGGCCGTGACTGCAAGAAGCACGGCCGCTGAGACGAGGAGACGTCTCATGACGGACCTGCTAGGCGTCGCCGAGAAGCTCGCCGGGCTCGGTCATCGCCTCGATCGCGAACTGCGCTGCTTCGAGCGACGATTCCTCGACCAACACCTTCTGCGGGGCGTCTTCCGTTGCGCGCGGATGGTGTTCGACGGCCATCTCGAGCTCCGAAGTGATTCCTGCCGCTTGGAGGATCGCCTGGATCTCCTCTGCTTCGGTTACGTCTTCGGCGAGCGCGACCTGGACGAGTCTGGTCATCTGGCGGTCTCCTCGGGGACGATCTCGGGTGGGACTGAGGATTCGGGGACTGGGGCGCTGTTCTCGACCGGAGTCGGATCTCCTCGGCGCGGGAGCGCACCGCCCTTGATCAGGTGCGGTCCACCCCGCTCCTCGAACCGCGCGTCGATGATATCGAAGTCCCTCGGAACCACCGTCTCAGCGAAGACAGCCCGGGCCTCCTTCGCGGTCTCGCGGGCGAAGTGCCGGGGCGACAGGTGGGTGAGCGCGAGCATTCGCACCCCCGCGGCCTGTGCGATCCGGGCCGCGTCGACGGCAGTCGAGTGCGACGTCTCTTCCGCACGTCCGCGCTCGTCCTCGAGGAAGGTCGCCTCGTGCACGAGCAGGTCGGCGCCGATCGACGCCTCGAGCACGCTGCGCGTCGGGGCCGTGTCGCCGGCGATCACGATCGTCCGGCCGGACCGAGGCGCCCCCAGGACCTGCTCGGGCGCAACGGTTGTCCCGTCCGCGAGCGTGACCGGCTCGCCGCGCTGGAGGGCGCCGCGCTGGGGCCCAAAGGGAACGCCGAGCGCGTCCGCCGTCTCGACGTCGAATCGCCCGGGACGCTCGTGCTCGACCAGCGCGTAGCCGACGGACGAGACGCCGTGCTGGACGGGGAACGTCGTCAGCCGATACCCGTCCCGCTCGAGCGCGTCGCCCGGCCGGAGCTCAACCAGGTCGTACTCGTACGTGAGCTTCCCGAAGATCCGCCGGAGAGACGTGAAGAGCTGCTCGAGGCCGGACGGCCCGTAGATCGTGATCGGCACCTCGCGGCCGCGCAGGGCGAATGTCTTCAGCATCCCGGGCAGGCCGAGGTAGTGGTCGGCGTGGTAGTGGGTGAGGAAGACCTCGCGAAGGTCGATCAGCCCGAGCGACGAGCGGAGGAGCTGCCGCTGGGTGCCCTCGGCGCAGTCGAACAGGAGGCGCTCGCCCCCGCGCCTGACGAGGAGGGCGGTCGCGGAGCGATCCGCAGTGGGCATGGAGCCCGCGGTGCCGAGGAAGACCACATCGAGGTCCACGCTCGGAGTGTAGGGACGTTACGGCAGCCGCAAACGCTGGCCCGCTTGTACCAGAGCGCCGGTCAGATGATTCCGGTCCTCGAGCCGCCAGACGGCCTCCCGCGGGTCGCCGCCGTAGTGCGATACGGCGATCGACCACAGCGTGTCGCCTGACTTCACAACGTAGATCTGCTCCGGACCCGCGCCGTCCGACCGACGTGCGCCCCACGCGACAGCGAGCGTGAGCAAGGCGACGATGACGACGATCCGAGCGAACATGTGTTCGATAGTAGAGCGAACATGCGTTCGTGTCAAGCCTTCAGGGACAACGCCTCGAGAACAGCGTCCACGAGCCCTTTCGCCCCGAAGCGAACCGGGTCGTCGGCCGGCAGGCCCGTCTCTGCCTCCGCCGCAGTGATCGCCGCCTGAGCACCGGCCTCGTCCAGCTCACGCGTGTTCAGCGCGATCGCGGCCACCTTGGCCGGCCGCCGCGGGAGAGCGATGCGCTCGTGCAGCTCGACCAGCTCGGCGAGCGAGCGCAACGGATGGCCGGGGTAGCCCTCGATCTCGGTCGTGCCGGCGAGGTGGCAGAGCACGAACGCGTGCGGCGCCGAGCCGTGGATCAGGCCGAGAGTGACACCGGAGTACGCGGGATGAAGGAGTGCGCCCTGCCCCTCGACCCAGAGGATCTCTCCGCCGCGTTCGACGCCTTCGACGACGAGCTGCTCGGCCGACCCGGCCGTGAAGTCGGAGACAACAGCATCGACGGAGATTCCCCAACCGGCGATCGCGATCCCGGTCTGGCCCGTGGGAACGAAGACGGACTTCAAGCCGCGCCGCTTCGCCTCCCGATCGAGCTCGAGCGCGACCGTCATCTTCCCGATGGCACAGTCGGACCCGACGGTCAGAACGATGCGTGCATCGAGCTCGAGGTTCGCACCGGTCGGGACGTTCAGGCCGGCCGGCGGCTTGCGGAGATCCCGGAGCTCGACGCCGTGGCGGGCCGCGAGAGCAACGAGATCGGCGTCGTCCGAGAGGTATTCGTGGAGACCGTTCTCGACGTCGAGGCCGACGGCCACGCACTCCTTCAGCAGCTCGCGCCACGCTGGCGGAAAGCGTCCGCCCTGCGTGGCGACGCCGACGAGTGCGACCGTCGGCTTATAGGCGAGCGCGTCGGGGACGGTGCCGACGATCGGGATCCCCTCGTAGCTCTCCCCCACCCGCTCCGAGTCGAGGATCGTCACCGTCGGGTCGGCGGCGTACCTGACGACGCCGCGCATGGTCTTGCCGTAGTGCGGGTCGCCGGAGCGGCCTTCGGCGAGGATCAGGTAGCGCCTTTCCGTTCCTGGCACCGTTACGACGCGGGCCGGACTCCGAGACCCGGTTCCTCAGACGGCATCTGGACGCCGTCGACGAGCTCGACGCCCGGCCACGGATCGTGGGCGATCAGCAGGTTGCCGTCCAGGTCGACGTGGTCGCAGAGGCTCGCCATCGCCGCCCCCGCCGCGATCCCGAGCCCCGACTCGATCATGCACCCGAGCATGACCCCCAGTCCGAGCGAGCGAGCAGCGTGCGCCATCCGGACGGCCTCACCGATCCCGCCTGACTTGGCGAGCTTGATGTTGATCCCGTGGGCGATGTCGGCGCAGCCGGCGACGTCCGCCAGCGTGTGGCAGTCCTCGTCCACGTAGATCGGGAGCGCGGATTCCTTCTTCAGCGCCGCGCCGCGAAGATCGCCCGCAGGCAGGGGCTGCTCGCAGTACTCGACCCCCAGCTCGGCGAGACGGGGCAGCGTTTCGATCGCCTCGTCGAGCGACCAGTACTCGTTCACGTCCACCTGCAGCGGGACCTCCGTGACCTCGCGCACGGCGCGGACGCGGTCGACGTCACGCCCGTCGCCGCCGCCGAGCTTGAGCTTCAGCCGCCGGAAGCGACCGCTCTCGTCCGCCTCCCGCGCTTTCGCAGCCATCTCGTCTGGGGTCGCAAGTCCGATCGTCCATGACGTCGGCGGGCCGAGCCGCGCCAGGCCGAGGAACCGCCAGACCGGCTCGCCCGCGAGCTTCCCGCAGAGGTCGTGCAACGCGGCGTCGACAGCACCCCGTGCCGCGAACTGCCCCTGCGGCAGCCGCCGCATCACCTCGTCCAATGCGAAGGGGTCGTCGCCGAGCGCGTCGGCGACGCCTTCCACGTACGCGAGCGCGGACTCGGCCGACTCGCCGTAGCGGCCGATCGGCGCAGCCTCGCCGAACCCGGACACGTCGCCGTGCCGGATCTCGACCTCGACCACGTCGGCCGTGTCCTGGGAGCCGCGGGCAATCGTGAACGTCTCGGCGAGGTCCAGCGTGACGATCCGGGCGCTCAGCTCCACGCCGGTACACTACGACCCCCGGCGCCTGTAGCTCAGGGGATAGAGCGCGCGCCTCCGGAGCGCGAGGTCGCAGGTTCGATTCCTGCCAGGCGCAACGAAACCCGCGTGGTCAAGCCCCCGATTCCGCTTGATCCACTGATCAGTTGAAGGAGGTTGGCCCCGGCGCGCGCGTCGGGGCCAACCGGTGAAACGATCGGATCTAAGCGTCAGTGCGGCTCAGGATTGCTGTCCTTCCCGCAGGTTGGATGGCCCGGCGTGCCCGAGCCCTTGGGACCGGCTCCGGCCTGTCCAGGAGAACCCTGGTTATGGGGCGTCTGAGTCTGCTCCGTAACTTGGCCCTGATCCGGATTCATGTCATTCAGACCGTTATAGGAGCAGATCGAGCTGGAGTGCGAGGGTGCCCCAGTGGGGTTCGTCCTCGTGTTCGTTGTCGTCGTGCCGGGAGGACCCTTTACCTCCCCGCCGAGCGCGACACTGGCGGCGACGCCGACTCCCGCCAAGGCAGCTGCACAGAGCGCAACCGCAACCTTCGTCTTGTACATCAGATCCTCCCCTCGTGGACGGACCTGACGGCGGGCCAAAGCTACAAGAGTTGCATGGACATCGTCAACACAGCCACCCCCAACATTGCCGCGTTTGCGAACGCGCACCGCAACAGCCGGTAAAATGCGATCGCCATGCTCCTGACCGACGACCCCCTCAGTCCCCGTGCCGAGCCTGCCCCGCATCAAGCGGCAGCGTTCGCGTGCCGCGACCGAGGTCGTCGGCCCGTCTGAGCCCCGGCTCGCCGAGCTCACCGCTCACGGCCTGACCTGGGTCCACCTCGATCGCCCCAGCGGCGACGAGGCCGCGCAGCTCGCGGAGCGGTTCGGCTGGCATCCGCTCGACCTCGAGGACGTCCTCTCGAAGCGTCAGCGCCCGAAGATCGACGAGTACCCGGAGTACCTCTTCTCCGTCCTCCACTTCCCCGCCTACGACAAGGCGATCCAGCGGCTGAACGCCGCCGAGCTCGACGTCTTCCTCGGCCCCGACTTCCTGATCACGCTTCCCAACGTCGAGCTGCTGCCGGTGACGCGGCTGTTCGCGCGCTGCCAGGAGGACGACGATCTCCGGGAGACGCTCTTCTCGAAGGGGTCGGGATACCTGCTCTACCACGTCCTCGACGACCTCTTCGACTACTGCTTCCCGATCCTCGACAAGATCGGGCACAAGCTCGACTCGATCGAGGACGAGATGTTCGAGGGTCGGGCCGAGGACGTCGTCCGCGACCTCTCGAACGTCAAGCAGGAGATCATCTCCTACCGGAAGATCATCAAGCCGGAGCGCTCCACCCTCCGCGTGCTCGATGGCCGGGTGCAGCGGTACCTGCCGGAGGAGCTCGAGCTCTACTTCGACGACATCGTCGACGCCGCCGAGCGGATCTGGGACCTGCTCGACAACTACAAGGAGGTCGTCGAGGGCCTCGAGCAGACGAACGAGTCGGTGATCTCGCACCGCCAGAACAACGTGCTGCGGATCCTGACCGTCTTCAGCGTCGTGCTCCTGCCGCTCACGCTGATCTCCGGGATCTTCGGGATGAACGTCCACTTCCCCGGCTTCGACACCGCCGAGGCGTTCTGGGTGATCGTCGGCGTGATGATCGGCCTGGCCGTGAGCCTGGTCGGGTTCTTCCGCTACAAGCGCTGGCTCTAGATGTAGACAACGCCAACCCTTCGTGCGTAGGGTTGATCATGCCGCAACGCGCATACCTTTTTATCGCGCTCGCCCTCACGATCTTGCTACTCCCGGCTCGAGCGTCCGCGCTGGATCCGGACTCGTATTCGACCATCGCCAGCGGTGTCGTCAAGATCAAGGCAACTCACTGCAAGGGTGGAGGCACGTCCATCGGCTCCGGGTTCCTGCTCGGCACGTCTGTGGTGATGACTGCGCACCACGTCGTCGCCGGGTGCCGTCAAGCAACCGTATTAGTCAGGAACCAGCAGTGGATTCCGGCGACATCGTCGATCCACTGGTTCGATGCAAAGGACGACCTGGACGTGACCACCCTCAAACTTGCCAAACCGACGAGCGAGGCGTGGCTCTTCAGCATCCGGCCGGGTCAAGCTCCGATCGGTACGTTCATCGCCGTAGTTGGCTATCCCCTCGGCCAGGGCGAGTCGTACACAAACGGAAAGCTCCTTGCCCGAAAAGGTCGGAGGATTCTTCTTCAGGTTCTCGCGGCTCAGGGGTACAGCGGCGGGCCTGTCGTCGATACGTATGGTCGCGTAGTCGGGCTGGTCAACATCGGACTTGGTAAGGCGGGGGTACTGACTGGCGCCAACGTTGGGGACACTGTTATCGGTTACGACTTTTCGAGCCGCTGGGGCGGCTGGCGGCGAACCCTGTGCCATGCCTACCCGAGCGGTGGCATCGATGACTGTCCCTGAGTGTGGGGCCGGTTCGGGCCCCACACTCAGCATGCCACTCACGTTTACTGACGACGAGAGGCTCCCTTAGCGTCTAACCGCCAGGGAAAACGCCCTTGTCGCTTTGGCTCCGCTTACGGTCGCCGTGATCGTGCCAGTTAGACGCTTGCCTACGCTCGTGCGAGGGGCAACCGCCGTGCAAGCAGCCCGTCCCTTCGCGTAGGTACCACGGGGATGGAGCGTGAGCCCGCCAACCTTCGCCGTGCAGGCGACCTTGACGGCGCTCGCTGTCGTTCTCACAGGCGCCGATATCGTGAACGCCTTACCGGCATGGACACCGGCCGGCGACGTCGCAGCCCCGAGAGCCACCGTCGGTGGCGGCGGCGGCGGGGGTGGCGGCGGGGGTGGCGGCGGCGGTGGAGCCGCCAGGTTGTAGGTGAAGTAACCGTTGTCCGGGGCAGCGTCCCAGAAGTTGATGTTCGGCGGATCGATGCTGATGCTGATCGCAACGAAGTTGAAGCTGCTCACGTTGCCGATGTCCGCCTTGCTGAACCGGAAGTCGGTCACGTTCGACGAGGCGGCGCCTACCTGGAAGTCAGGCGGGTTCGTCCGAACGAAGTCGGAGCCGTTCCAGGCGAAGAAACCGACGCCGACCGCTGGACCGCCGTACATCCAGTAGTCGTCGCCCTGGTCGCCGGTCGCTTGGTTCTTGTCGGCGTCGATGAAGATCGCGATCGCGTGGTTCGCGACGATCGGACTCGCCGACGCGACCTGGATGGAGATGTTGCCGGCCGGGTCGTTCCGCACAGTCAGCGTTGTGATGTCTGTTCCGGAACGGCCGTCGCCGTTCGCATCGGTGTAGCTCTGGTCAGCGGTCGCTCCCTGCGCCACCATCAGCGCAAGCGCCGCCACGGCCAGGAGCATCAGTAACCGGCGGCTCATCCCGATACCTGCCTTTCACTCGGAGGGATCGCCTGCCTCGGCCCACCAAATCACCGGGGTGGAGACGCGTCAACACCCGAATTGGTACAAGCCGCATATGACGAAGCCGCTCTGGGCGCCGTGGCGTCTCGAGTACATCCAGCAGGCGGACGAGCTCGACGGTTGCGTCTTCTGCCGGGCGGCGGCCGGGACGGACGAGGAGCTGCTCGTCGTCCACCGTGGTGAGACGACGTTCGTGCTCCTGAACAAGTTCCCGTACGCGTCCGGACATCTGATGGTCGCGCCCTACCGCCATGTCGGCGACTTCGGCGGGCTGGACGACGCCGAGGCGCTCGAGATTCACCGGCTCGCCGCCGAGGGCATCGCCGCGCTCGGCGAGGTGTTCTCGCCGCAGGGCTACAACCTGGGCTGGAACCTCGGACGCGAGGCAGGGGCCGGGATCGTCGACCACATCCACCAGCACGTCGTCCCGCGGTGGTCAGGTGACACCAACTTCATGCCCGTACTCGCCGACGTGAAGGTCTTGCCCGAGCACCTGGCGGAGACGCGGACCAAGCTCGCCGCCGCCTGGCCCTAGAGGTGTTGCATGATTCGCCGGGGTCGGCAGCGGGCAAGAAGGGGGCACAGATGAACGTGCTGGCGGAGATCCTCGAGGCGAAAGGCCACGACGTCCTGAAGATCGACGGCGAGGCGACGGTGCTGGAGGCGGTCAGGCGGATGGTCGACGCGGACGTCGGCTCGCTCCTGGTCACGGACGGAGACGACATTGCGGGAATCGTCACCGAGCGCGACTACCTGCGACGGGCGGCGCTCGTCGCCGAGCGCGCGGACGACCAGACGCCGGTGCGGGAGATCATGACCTCCCCGCTCGTCGTCGCAACGCCCGAGACGCCGATCGACGAGTGCATGGCGCTCATGACCGAGCGGCGCATCCGCCACGTCCCGGTCGTGGACGCCGGCGACGTCGTCGGGCTCGTCTCGATCGGCGACGTCGTGAAGTTCAAGTCCAAACAGCAGAGCTTCGAGCTGCAGTACCTGACCGAGTACATCACCGCCGGCCGCGTCGAGCTGCCGACCTAGCGAAGCGCGTCGAAGGCGGCGCGGACTCGCTCGATGTGACCGTCGACGTCGAGCCCGCCGCGCATAGTCGCGAGCGAGAGGTGCGTGGCCCCGAGGTCACGCCACTCCTCGGCAGCGGCACGCCAATCGTCCGGCGTACCGGTGGAGACATCGAGCCGCTGCTCGATGCCGATCGACGCTGGATCGCGACCTGCTTCCGTCGCCCATGACCGGAAGCGCTCCATCGTCGCCGGCCAGCCGCCCTCGAGCGGCCGTTGCGGAAAGAACCCGTCTGCGATCCGTGCCGCGCGCTGGATCGCGGCCTCCGCCGAGCCGCCGATCCAGATCGGTATCGGGCGCTGGACCGGCAGCGGGTTGATCCCGGCGGCGGGGATCGTGTGCCAGCGTCCCTCGAAGTCGACCACCGGCTCGGTCCAGAGGCGCCGCAGCACCTCGATCTGCTCCTCCGAGCGCCGACCGCGGTCCCGGAAGTCCTCACCGAGCGCTTCGAACTCGACGTAGTTCCATCCGAGTCCGACGCCGAGCCGCAGCCTCCCGCCGGTGAGCAGGTCGACCTCGGCGGCCTGCTTGGCGACCAGAGCCGTCTGCCGCTGGGGCAGGACGAGCACGCCTGCGACCAGTTCGAGCGACGGCGTGACCCCAGCGAGGTACCCGAAGAGGACGAAGAGCTCGTGGAACTGGTGGTCCGACGTGTACGGCCCGGGCCAGTCGGAGCGGCTCGAGACGTCCGCGCCGAGAACGTGGTCGTACGCGAGCAGATGCCGGTAGCCGATCTCCTCCGCCGCCTGGGCGAAGGCCCGGACAGCCCCTGCGTCCGGGCCGATCTCGGTCTGCGGAAACACGACGCCCAGCTGCATCGGGCCATCATCGCCCACCGGCAGCGGTCTGTGATCATGAAGGCGTGGCCAGCCTCCTCCCGAATTCCCCGCGGCGCCCGTCGCAGGCTGATCGTCGCCGCCGCCGTGCTGGTCGCCGCCGGCGCCGCCGTCCTGGTCGTGCTGCTGATCCCGAACAACCACGGCGGCATCGCCTCGTCCTCCGGGACCGAAACGGTCCAGCTGGTCAAGCGGCAGAAGCAGATCCGAGTCACCTCGCGGATGCGCGCGTCGATCAACGCCCTCTTCGACCAGTTCGTGCCGCGTGCCGTCGCCCGCCAGGATCCGGCCTCCGTCCGCCCGTTCGTGACCGCGAACCTCTGGCGCCAGGCGACGCCGGCCGAATGGCGCGCCGGTTCGATCCCTGTACCGCCGTACGACCCGGCGGGAAGGACCTTCCACGGTTGGCGCACGATCTACGCCTTCCCGCGGACCGTGCGCGTCGAGCTCACGCTCGAGCCCAAGCGGGCTCGCGATCCTGTGGGATCGTTCGTCGTCGGGCTCAAGCGGGTCGGCTCGCGCTGGCTCGTCGACGGAATCTACGCCGAGGGCACGCACGGCGGCGAGAGTGCAGCCGCTCCGGCTGTGACGACAACGGCGGCTGCGACGACAACGGAGCACGTCGTCGGCGGCTCGCGCGGCCGGCTGAGCGACGTGTGGCTGCTCGTTCCGCTCGGGCTGCTCTCGCTGATCGTGATCGTCCCGGCCGTGGTATTCACCGGCCAGTGGGTGAACGACCGGCGCGTGCGCCGGCGTGACCGCGACAACCCGGCCAAGCAGCTGCCGCCGCTTCCCCGGCGCGACCCGCGCTGTGGCGCCCAGACACGAAGGTTGTGCATGCGCTGCTCATTCGGTGAGTTGCGTGCGACAATGAGTGCGATCCGGGCCCGGGGAGGGGTTGCGTGAAACGTTTCGTGCTGCTGTTGGTCGCCTTGGCCGTTGTCGTCCCGTCCTCGGGCGTCGCCCAGCAGCCGATCCAAGTCTTCCTGCTCGCCGGTCAGTCGAACATGGTCGGACGGGGGCAACCGATCAGCGCCGGTACGGCGGGGCCGGTCGCCAACCTCCTGCTCTATCGAGACGGCGCCTGGCAGCCGGCCGGCGATCCCCTCGGCCCGGCCAACGACCGTGAGCGTGGTGTCGGCCCAGGCATGACGTTCGGGATCGGTGTCCTGAACCACGTGGCGCCCGGGACGACCGTCGGTCTGGTCATGTGCGCCAAGGGAGGGACGTCGATCAACGCCTGGTTGCCGGGAAGCGGTCCGTTCAACGCGTGCAAGAGCGCCGCCCGGGCCGCCGGCGGCGTCGTTGCCGGGGTGGTCTTCCTTCAGGGCGAGTACGAGGCGCTGCACGGCGCCAAGCAGTGGTTGAGCAGCTTCCGGAAGGTCGAGGCCGCCTTCCAGAGCACCTTCGGGCCGGTGCCGTTCGTCCTCGGACAGATCGGCAACGTCTCCCGCCCGTACGCGCAGGCGGTCAGGGATGCCCAGGTCGAAGCCGACGCGGAACTCGCGCCGGTCACGCTGGTCTCGAGCCTCGACCTACCGGTGGGGCCCGACGGCGTCCATTTCACCGTCGCCAGCGCCAAGACGCTCGGCTACCGCTACGCGGACGCCTGGTGGTCCCTGCTGCAGCAGTTCCCGACCGTCGCCGATGTGAGTCCTGGCGTGGGGACCCCGGGAACGACGGTGACGATCACCGGCGGTGGACTCGGCACGACGGGATCGGTGGCGTTCGGCGGCGCGGCCGCCACGTTCGTGGTCGACGGGCCGGACCAGATCACCGCGACGGTTCCCGACGTCGGGGTGACGGGCGCCGTACGCGTGACCACGCCGTACGCGACCGTCTCCGGGCCGGACTTCCACGTCGTGCCGGTGATCGACTCGTTTGCCCCGACGTCAGCCAAGCCGGGCACGAAGGTACTTGTCAGCGGCAAAGCGCTCAAGGGTGCAACTGCAGCGACCCTGAACGGCTTGTCCGTCAGCTTCAAGGTCATCTCTCCGACCCAGATCCGGATCAAGGTCCCCTCGGGCGCGACGAGCGGCACGATCCGGATCACCACCGCCGGCGGAACGGCCGTGTCGGCGGGTGCCTTCACGGTACTGCCGAAGTGAGGGTGCGTCGGGTCCTGCTGGGCATACTCTCAAGGTGACGCATGAACCGTCCGAGGGAACCGAGGCTCTAGGACACCTGGCCGTCGAACACGTCAGCTCCCCGCGTTACACGTGGACGCAGGGGCGGACGTGGGAACAGAGCGGGGCACGCCCGTTTCCCGAGCGGCAGGAGCTGTTCGACGCCGATCTGCCGAGGCTGATCCGCGAGTCGGTTCTTCCCGGCCACGCGCCGCCGGCCGGGATGCTCGGCCTCGACGACCGCGTCGTCACCCTTGGCTCCTGCTTCGCTCGCGAGCTGCGCGACCGACTTGCCGCGTCTGGCGTCGGGGGCGGGAACGTGTGGATCCCGTCGGGGCTCAACAACACCTTCGCGATCCTCGACTTCATCTCGTGGTGCGTGACCGGTCGTGAGACCGGCCGTGGCTACCGGTACGACCGCGACGACGAGGGAAAGATCCGGGAATGGACGCCGGAGTGGGAGCGCGAGCAGTGCCTCGAGGCGCTTCGCGACGCCGGGGCGTTCGTGTTCACCCTCGGCCTGGCCGAGGTGTGGCAGGACCGGGAGACGCGAGCGGTGTTCTGGCGCGGGGTGCCGAAGGACGTCTATCGCGCCGACCGGCATGCGTTCAAGCTGACGTCGGTCGACGAGAACGAGGCGAACATCGTCGAGATCGTCGAGCTCGTCCGCTCCGCAAACGCCACTGCGCCGATCGTGCTCACCCTCTCCCCCGTCCCGCTGCGGGCGACGTTCCGGGACATCTCATGCCTGACCGCCGACTCCGTCTCGAAGTCCGTGCTGCGGGTCGCGATCGACCAGGCGATGGGTCACGGCCAGGAGAACGTCTGGTACTGGCCGTCGTTCGAGATCGTCCGCTGGGTCGGCGCCCACGCGCCGTGGCGCGCGTTCGGCGAGGACGAGGGCAAGCCTCGCGACGTCAGCCGCCGCGTCGTGGCGACGATCATCGACGAGTTCCTGGAGGCGTTCTTCACGCCGGAGGCGCTGGTGCAGCTCCGCCACCGGCCCGCGGCCTAGCTGCGCTGAAGCTCAGCTGTCGGAGGCGGGAGGAGCCCCCGCCCGTTCTTTCTGCTTTCGCTTGCGCTCCTCTTCCCAGCGTTGGAGCTTCGCGTTCCGAGACTCCCAGTAGCGTTCCCAGCGGCTTCGTGCGAGCGGGTCGTCGAGCCGGTCGAAGTGCTGGTCCATCTCCGGCCGCGGGTCGTGGCGGGGGACGATGTGCGCCTGATAAGCCAGCCGCTCCCGCGTGACGTCGGCGTTCGGTTTGACCCGCACCCCGTGGAGCGATACGGCGCCGTTGAGAAAGGCGACGAAGAGGTTTTCCTCGATCGGGATCTCCTTGACCAGCTCGACCGAGATCCCCTCCTCCTTGACCGGGTAGTAGGTGGAGGTGTGCCGAAGCTCTGGCCTGTGCTCGGGCCGGTAGAGGCAGAGAGCGCCCGAGTCGGCGTCGTCGGCGTTGGTGAAGTAGAGCAGGCAGGTGACGGCGTACTGCGCGGAGTCGCTGTGCGGGTTCAGCTTGTACCCCGGCTTGCGGGCCATGATCCGTCCGTCGGACGCGATCAGGCCGCCCGCCATGATCTCGTCGGCGAGTTCTGCGCTGAAGAGGAAGGCGTACTTCTCGCGGATCTCGGACTCGAGCCGCCGGACGAGAATGGGCGCGATCGTGTCGCGGAGGACGTCGTCGCGCAGACGCCGCCAGGTCGCCTTGAACCCTTCAGGCGCAGCCTCGAAGTACCGGTTGCGCTCCATGATCCGCAGGTTCGACTTGATGTGGTCGTCCGGCTGGAACGACTCGAGCGGCGGAATCGAGTCGGCGACCTCCCGGAAGAAGTCGCCCGGCAGGAGATCGGGAATGACGAGGTGCGGGAAGGGATCCGGCTGGATCTCGACGCTGTCGACCTTCTCGCGGACCGTCTCCTGGAGCGAACTCCCCACCGTCCGGCATCGTAGCGGGGTCCGTCGGCTGCCATAGTCGACCACCC
>JBKPPY010000051.1:0-3978 GCA_046733845.1 Actinomycetota bacterium
GGCCAAGGTCGACCACGTGCCGGCCGGCGTTCCGCTCGAGGCGCAGGTCGTGGACGGCGACAGGAAGCTGTGGCTCCGCGTGCCCCCGAGCTCGACGCTGATCGTGCTCGGCTTCAAGCGCGAGTCGTACATCCGCTTCGACTCGAGCGGAGTCGCGCTGAACCTCCGGTCGCCGACTACGTATCTGAACCAGCCGCGCCCGCAGTACGCGTCGCGGCCGACCTCCGTCTCGGCCCCGCCGGACTGGAGACGGGTCACGCGCGCGCACGCGTATTCGTGGCACGAGAACCGCCTGCACGCGCTGGAGCGGCTCGTCTACGGTGGCGACGCCCGGATAGTCGGACGCTGGTCCGTGCCCGTCAGGCTCGGAGGCAGCGTGAGCGTGATCGCGGGGACGTTGTCGTACGTTCCCGGACCGCGCCGCTGGGTCTGGCCCGTGGCCGTGATCGCCGCGGCTGCGGTCGCGCTCGCCGCAGCTGTTCGAAGACGCGAAAAGGCGGAGGTCGTCCTCTCGGTCGTCGCCCTCGTCGCGACGCTGGTTGCCCGCCTCGGGCGGGAGCTCTACGGACGTCCCGACGTTCCGGCCACGAGCCTCGTCCTCGTCGCCGCGAGTTGTGCGCTCGCGGTCGTGCTGCTTGGCGGCCTGCTCGCGGGACGCGGCGAGCGCCGCCAGCTCGCAGCCCTGGTCATCGCCGGGCTTGCCCTCTACCAGAGCCTGACGCTGCTGCCGACCCTGACAAAGGGCGTCGTGCTCACCGCCCTGCCGGCGAACGTCGGGCGGGCCACGGTCGCGGCGGCGCTTGCGTGCGCCGTCGCGACGTTGGTGGTCGTCGTGTTCGCCGAGGCGGTCGAGCGGGCTCGCCGCAACGCGACGACGCCGGCGGAGGCCAAAGCTTCATAGCCCCGGCCACGGGCTGAAACGCGCCCGTGGCCGTGCGCGCCGGCAGTTATGCGGCGCGCTCGAGCTCGCGCGGAACCGAGGTTTCCAAAGGCGCCGGCTCTTCGCTCCGCCGACCGGACACGACGTAAGCCGACCGGCAGACGGCCGCCAGACCGGCTACTACGACGATCGACGCAATCAGGTTGAAGACAGTCATTGCAGTCCTTCGATGCTCCTTTAGCTCGCTTGCGTGAGTCTCGGAGGAAATCAACCGGAGGTTGTCCCGTAGCTCGTAGAACTTCGTAGGTCGGCGTTCCCTTCGGCCCGTCCGTTCCGGTTGGGAGCGTGGTGGGCGATCCGTCCAAGATCGAAAGGAGGAACCGCCGTGAAGAGGAACGTGCCGCTCGCGCAGGCGAGCAGCGAGGAGGCTGTGCTGTCGACGCGCGTCCAGGAAGCGCTCGGGCAGCTGGTCAGTTCGGCGAAAGAGGGCCTGCTCGCGTTGAGTGTCGGCGTCGGGCTCGGCGTGCTCGCCGAGCTGCTGGAAGAAGAGGTCGTCGATGTTGTCGGCCCGAAGGGCAAGCACGACCCGGAGCGCAGCGCGTTGCGGCACGGGCACGAGCCGGGCGAGGTGACCCTCGGCGGCCGCCGGGTCGCGGTCCGCCGGCCGCGGGTGCGCAGCGCCGACGGCAGCGCGGAAGTGCGGCTGCAGACCTACGAGCACTTCGCCTCGCGCGACGCGTTCGCGCGGGTGGTGATGGAGCGGATGCTGGCGAGCGTGTCGGCACGCCGGTACGCGCGCGCGGGCGAGCCGGTCGGCTCGGAGGTCGAGGCGAAGGCGCGGTCGACCTCGAAGTCGGCGGTGTCGCGGACGTTCGTCGAGCGGACGCGACGCTCGCTCGGCGAGCTGATGAGCCGGCGCCTGGACGACGTGCGCCTGGCGGTGATGATGATCGACGGGCTCGAGCTGCAGGGACGCACTAACGTCGTCGCACTCGGCATCACCACCGAGGGCGTCAAGATCCCGCTCGGGCTCTGGGAAGGGAGCACGGAGAACGCGACCGTCGCCACGGCGCTCTTGTCCGACCTGGTCGAGCGCGGCCTCGACCCCGAGCAGGGGACCATGTTCGTGATCGACGGCGCCAAGGCGCTGCGCAAGGCGATTCGCACCGTCTTCGGCGACGCACCCGTACAGAGGTGCGTGCGGCACAAGGAGCGCAACGTGCTCGACCATCTGCCCGAGCGGGACCGGCCGCAGGTGAAGCTCAGGCTGCGGCGGGCGTGGACGCTCGACGATCACACGCGCGCCCTCGACCAACTCCAACGGCTTGCCGGCGAGCTCGACCGCAGCTACCCCGGCGCGGCCAGCTCGCTGCGCGAAGGCATGGAAGAGACGCTCACCCTCACTCGGCTCGGCGTCACCGGCTCGCTGAAACGCACACTCGAGAGCACGAACCCGTGCGAGTCGATGCTCGAGATCGTCCGCCGCACCCAGCGCAACGTGAAGCGCTGGTCGTCGGGCGAGATGGCGCTGCGCTGGACGGCCGCCGGCATGCTCGAAGCCGAACGGCAGTTTCGGAAGATCATCGGCTACCGCGACCTCGCCACCCTCGTCATCGCGATCGAACGCGATCACGACCGTCGTCGAACTCACGCCGATGCCGCTCGCACCTTTCGTCCAACTTATTACAGTCCCGAACGGGACATGTCCTCTCCAGCCATCTAGCCGGGCTTCCTAGCTGCCACGCGCGGCATGACGAAGCTCTCCTGGGATCAGGTCCTCGCGTTCCGCCTCGAGCGCCAGTTCCTTCATTCCCGCGCGCCCGCGGGCAGTCTCTTCGAGGTCGCGAGCGCGCTGTGCGGAGTCCGCGCGCAGCTCCCCTCGACGGCCGAGCTGACGCTCCTGGCTCGGGTCGAGGGCCTAGAGCAGGGCGAGGTTCAGCGGGCCCTAGAGCAGGAGCGCACGCTCGTGAAGACGTGGATCCGCAACGTGCTGCACGTGGTGCCCGCCGACGACCTCGCGCTCTACGTGGCCGTGCTACACGAGGGGCCGAGCGATGCGTGGCTGCGCAGGCGGGGGGTGACACGGAAGCAATACGAGGCGATCATCGGGAACGTTCCGCGCGCGCTCGACGGGCGGCCGCGAACGCGCGAGCAGCTCGCGGATCGCCTGGCGGAGCTGGCGGGTCCGGACATACGCGAGGCCGTGCTCTTCAGCTGGGGCGGCGTCCTCAAGCAGTCCGCACGATTCGGCGATCTCTGCTTCGGCCCACCGCGGGGACGCAACGTGACGTTTGTGCGGCCCGACCGCTGGCTGCGGCGGCCGCTGCGGGCGGATCCCGACGAGGCGGGCCGCGACTTCGTCCGCCGCGTTCTGGCCGTGTACGGCCCGGTGAGCGCCGTCGACTTCGGGCACTGGATCAAGCAGCCCGCGAAGGCGAAGGCTCTTCTGCGGGCGAGCGCGGAAGAGCTCACAGAGGTCGAGGTCGAGGGACGATCCGCGTGGGCCCTAACCAGCGACCTGCCGGTCCTGGCGGGCATCCGACGTCCGCGGGGCGTCCGCCTGCTGCCCGCGTTCGACCAGTGGGTTACGGGCCCCAAGCCGCGAGAGGCCTTTGTTTCGCCCGAGCGCATTCCGCTGGTGTTCGGTCAGCAAGGGCAGGTCTCGCCGGTCTTACTCGTGGACGGGCGGGCTGCGGGAATCTGGTCGCACGAGCGCCGCGGCGACGCGATCCGGGTCGAGGTCGAGCCGTTCGACGCGCTCTCTCCGAAGGTGCGGAAGGCGCTCTCCGACGAGGTCGAGCGGTTGGCGGCGTTTCTCGGCGGCCCGCCCGAGCTCTCGCTCGCCACATGAGAGCCGTCGTCGTCGGAGGGGGATCGCAGGACTCGCGGCGGCGTACCGCCTCGAACAGCTCTCCCAAGCTGACGACTGTCCAAAGGACGACCCCGACCAAGGAGGCGTCTATGCTGGTCACTGCCTGACCGTCAGACCGGGGCCGCCGCCACGAAATTCCACGGCGAGCGGGACATCCTCAGCACTGGGTAGTGGCCGTGTTGTGGGAGGAGATCACACCGGGGCCTTCGAGCACGTTGGTGTAGAG
>JBKPPY010000052.1:0-9420 GCA_046733845.1 Actinomycetota bacterium
GCGGCGACGGTCTGCATCGCAGCCGCCGGGCTAGGGTCGAAGACCTCGACCTGATAGTCGACGCCCGGGTAGGCGACGTGGGTGCTCTCCGGGTAGCCGTTGTCGAGGACGGCGAGCCCGCCCTGCGCAAGGGGCACGGCAACCGCACCTTTCGCCTTGCTCTGCTTCTGCACGGCTGCGAGGGCTCCGGGGAACGGGTAGGTGGCGACGGTCAGATACGGCTTGTCGGACCCGACCTTGACGCCTGGCGGGAGATAGCGGACGAAGACCTTGCCGCTCTGGGTCTGGCTGAGCTCGTAGCTGTATCCCGCCTTCGGGCCGACCCAGAAGATCGGATGGCCGAGCGCGCGTGCCAGGTCGGTCAGCTGTGCGACGGACGTGGCGGAGGCGGCAGTCGTCTTCGGCTTCGGCGAGGAGTCCCCGTTACGCAGGACGAGCCAGGCAACGAAGCCCGCGGCGAGCGCGAGCGCGACCACAGCCCCGATGCGAACCGTCGGCCGTCTCCGGATGGATATCGGTTCTCCGCTGGTCGTCACGGGCTCACCTGGCGGCGGTCACCTGGCCGGACGCGACCAGATCACGGGCGTGTCCCGGCGACGGGTCGTAGACCTCGATCGTGTAGTCGCTGCCGGGGACGGCGAGGAAGACGTTGGCCGGCGTGTCGTTGCGGTAGTAGGCCGCCACGCCCTTGCCGGCAGGGACTTTCACCGCGCCCGTCCGCCCGGCGCGGCGACGGGCGGTCGCGTAGGCGTTCTTGGCCGGGTACGTGCCGATCGTGAGGTACGGCTTCTCCGAACCGACTTTCGCTCCGTCCGGCAGGTAGCGGATGAAGACGCGATTGTCGGAGGTTTTCGTCAGCTCGTACGTGTAGCCCGTGCGCGGCCCCAACCAGTAGATCCGGATGCCGAGCGAGGCCAGCGTCTGCAGTCCTTTCGGCGAGATGGGCAGCGGCTTCGAGCCGGCCGGGATCGGCGACGTCGAGGACGGCGATCCTCCGTCACGAAGCACGAGCCAGGCGACGAAGCCGATTGCGATCGCGAGCGCGACGACGGCTCCGACTCGGATCCGCCGTTGGCGGGTCACGGCCGGCGCTGATGTCGGCACGTAGGAGCTGGAGCCTTCGGTCATCGCCCGCATTCGTTGTGGTTTGGGGGAAGTCCTCGGCTGTCGCCGAGTCCGTCTCTCAGCGTACTCAGCCCATCGGCTTGTTCATGGGTCTCTTGGCCCATCCGACTCGGCCGTGCGTCCTGTCTTGAGGCAACACCTCAGGCGTCGGCCGCTCGGACCGTCACCGCCGTACCCGCCGCGTCGGCCCCATCCGTTCGCCGGGCAAGCCACTGGGTGAGTTCCTCACCGGTCAGCGGCGCGCACAGATAGTTGCCCTGCACGGCGTCGCAGCCGAGCCCGGCCAGCGCGTCGTAGATCTCCTTCGATTCGACGCCCTGGGCGACTACGTCCAGGCCCAGGCTGCGGGCGAGGTCGACGGTCGAACGGACGATCAGGACGTCGTGAGGATCCTGCGTCATCGAGGCGACGAAGGAGCGGTCGATCTTGATCGTGTGCAGTGGCAGCCTCCGCAGGTAGGCGAGCGAGGAGTAGCTCGTTCCGAAGTCGTCGATCGCCACCCGCAGTCCAAGCCCGCTCAGGCGCTCGAGCACGGCGCGAGCGCGGAAGCGCTCGGCGACGACCGTGTGCTCGGTGATCTCGAATTCGAGACAGGACGCGGGTGCTCCCTTTCGATCGAGCAGGTCGGCAACGTCGTCCGGCAACCCGTTGTCGAGCAGGTTCCGCATCGACACGTTGACGGCGACGTCGAGCTCGTGACCGGCCAGGCTCCATGCCCGCCGCTGGCGGAGCGCCTCGTCGACGACGTACCGGGTCAGCGTGTCCATCAGACCCGTCTTCTCCGCCGCCGCCAGGAACTCGCCCGGCAGGAGCAGCCCGCGCGTGGGGTGGTCCCAGCGGAGGAGCGCCTCGACGCGCCGCACCTCGCCCGAGCCGAGCATGACCTCGGGCTGGTAGTGGAGCACGAGCTCGCGCTCGTCCAGCGCCCGGCGGAGCTCGCCGAGCATCGCAAGCCGGATCGTGGTGTGCTCGTCCTCGGCCGAGTCGTAGAACGAGAACGCCGCTCCGCTTCGCTTGGCGACGTACATCGCGACGTCGGCCCGGCGGAGGAGCTCGTCGACGCTCTCGCCGTGGTCCGGGAACAGGGCGATCCCGATGCTCGCCTCCACCTGGAGGGTGAGCCCGTGGAGCCGGAACGGCTCGGAGAGGGCGAGGCGTATGCGGTCGACTACCTCGGCTGCGCCGGGGGCGGCCACGTCGAGGAGCAGAAAGCCGAACTCGTCTCCGCCCAGGCGGGCGACCGTGTCACCGCCGCGAACACAGTCCTCGAGGCGGCGGCCGAGGTCCTCGAGCAGCGCGTCGCCGCAGTGGTGGCCCAACGTGTCGTTGATCTCCTTGAACGAGTCGAGGTCCATGAGCAAGACGGCGAGCGGTGAGCCGCTCCGTCGCGCGACCGCGAGCGCCTGACCGAGCCGGTCGTTGAACAGCGTCCGGTTCGGGAGGTCGGTCAGCCCGTCGTGCAGCGCCTGGTGGCGGAGCTGCGTCTCGACCTGCTTGCGCTCGATGAACTGGGCGAACTGGACGGCGACGAACCCGAGCGTCCGGGAGAGGTTCTCGTCCGGCGACCTGAGATCACGGCCCTCGAACACGAACACACCGAGGAGATCGCTGCCCAGGCTGATCGGGAGTGTGTAGGAGTTGACGCCCGACGGCTCCGCCCGCCAGATCGGCTCGCCCTTCGTCTCGACCTCGCCGACGAGGCGCTCGGCCCAGTCGGCGTCGAGATCGCCGTGCGTCGTCGAGCGGGTCAGCGTTCCGAGCCTCCGGTCGAGCAGCCAGAGCGCGCCGGCTTCCCACGAGAAGGCTTCGCAGACGACCTGCAGGATCTCCGGGGCTGCCGCCTCGAGCGTCTTCGCCTCGCCGAGCACGCGCGCGACGCCGTGCTCCGCGGCGAGCCGCTGCTCGCTCTCCTTCCGCGCGGTGATGTCGAGCAGGTAGCCCTGGGTGAAGAGCGGCCTGCCGCCCTCGTCGTCGAAGGGCAGCCTCTCGTCCTTGACCCAGACCACACGGCCGTCGCGGGCGATGAGGCGGTACTCGGATGCGAACGCCTTCCCCAAGCGACTGCAGCCGTCGGCCAGCGCGAGCACGGCCTCCCGGTCGTCCGGGTGAAGGACTTTCGCGAAGAGCTTCGGGTTCTCCAGCCACTCGCGAACGGGGTAGCCGAGCATCGCCTCGACCTGGGGACTCGGGTACAGCGACGGCCCCTCCGGCACGAGCGCCTCGACGTACGTGACGAGCGGGAGCTGTTCGACCAGCAGTCGATGCTTCGGGGCGGCGCCGGCGCGCCTCTCCGCTGCGCGCTCTGACAGCGTGCGACGCAGCCGCTCGAGCAGGCGCGCCGGGAGGCGGGTGCCTGCGGAGGAGATGAAGGTCTCGCCAGACTCGCGCATGGAGGAAATGCAGGCCGTCGGTCGACCTGCTCTCGTTATTCATCATGTGTGCAGGCCCCGCTACCCCTTTTCGGGGATTTAGGTCCGGCATCAGACGTGCACAGCGGCCGGCGGTTGCGTATAGAACGCAGCATGGATCCGGCGCGTGTGAGCCTGCTTCGCTGGCTCCGGCGGCAGCTCCGCCAGCCGCTTCCGGGGCGTGAGCACTTCGAGGCGGCGGTCGAGAACGACGACCCGGCGGAGGCGCGGCGCCTGCTCGCGGATGCGCCCTTCTCGCGGGCACAGCGCCAGTATGTGAACGAGGTGCTCGACGCCTGGGAACGCGAGAAGGCCGGCCGCGCCGGCTAACTAATCGCGCGCCGAATGACCGACAGGCCCCAAGCCTCGCCGGAGGCGAACAGCTCGTCCGGGTTGACGTCGCCCAGCCAGCCGATGAAGTGCTTCGTCGGATCGTCTGCGGTCGAGCCGTAAACGGCGGCGCGTTCCTCGAGCCGCGGCGGCTGCGGCCGCTCCAGCCGCTCCAGCTCAGCCTCACGCTCCTCGCTTGCTGGTCCTTCCATGTATCCCCTGGGCATTCGGTCCAGCCTAGCCTCTACGACAGGCGGAGAAACCTGTTTGGGAGGCGCTAGGGTTTCTCCGGCGATGACCGACGCCACGCCGCGGCAGGAGGTGCGGATGAGCGACCTCGTCGGAGACGGCAGCGAGGCCGCGGTCGCCGCGCTCGTCGACGAGCACCATGGCGCAATGAGCCGGTTCGCGCGGCTCGTCGGCCGAGACCAACCGGCCGATGACGCAGTCCGCCGGGCCTGGTTGGCCGCGCTCGCACGGCCGGACGAGCAGCCGGAAGGGACGAGCGTGCGCGGCTGGCTACTCGCGCTCGTCATCGACGAGCTGGCGCCGTCCCCGCCGCCTGTGGACCCGCCGACTATCGCTCCGCCCGCCGACTTCGAAGGAGCGGGGCGGTGGTCGGGCTGGTGGAAAGACGAACTGCCCGCGACACCGGAGCCTGACCCAGAGCTTCTAGAGCGGGCAGTCGGGAGCATCCCCCCGTCACTCGCCGCGATGCTCGTCCTCCGCGACGTCGAGGGGATCGGAGCGGTCGAGACGGCTCTGCTTACGGGCCAGGCTCCCGAGCGCCAGCGCGTATTGCTGCATCACGCGCGTGCCGGCGTTCGCACCGCTCTCCGCGCGTCCCGCGAGGATCGCTCGTGAGCCACCTCGACGTCCGTTGCTCGTCTATCGCGCTGCTCGCGACCGAGTACCTCGAGGATGGGCTCTCCGAGCGGCAACGGACCAGCTACGAGACGCACCTCGTCTACTGCGACGCGTGCGTGGTGTTCCTCGACGACATCCGCGAGCTGGCGGCGCGGCTACGGGCGCTGCCGCCTGATCCCGTCGACGCGGTCGAGCGGCGCGCGGTGCTGGAGGCCGCCCGCAGGTGAAGGCGTACAAGTTCCTGCGCGCCGGTCGGCACGGGCCCTTCAGCGACTTCGTCTGGCCGGAGAACAGCTGGGTGGTTGCAGACGGGGCGCTCGACGCCTGTCGCTCGGGCATCCACGCGTGCCGGCCGGAGCACCTTGGCTACTGGCTGCTACCCGAACTGTGGGAGATCGAGCTCGACGGTGACCTCGTCGAGACCGAGCACAAGATCGTCGCGCAGCGGGGCCGGCTCACGCACCGGATCGACGAGTGGGACGACGCCGTCCGCCACGATCTCGGGGTGGAGTGCGTGCACCGAACGGCACGGTACGCAGTCCTCGAGCTGCGTGAGCTCGGGTTCGCCCGTGAGGCTGAGCTGCTCGAAGACGCTCCGACGGCGGGCGAGCTCGCCGAGATCGTCGTGCAGGTGGCCGAACGGGTCAGTGGAGACGCCGCCGACCTCGCCGGTTACGTCGGCGACGCGTACGAGTACGCGCAGATCGGACACGTCTCGGGTGCGGCGTTTATTGCCGCGCACGCTGCGGAGCTGCACGCTCCCGCCGGCGTCGACGACCCGTTCGCAGCCGAGCGTGCCGAGCAGGGTCGCTGGCTCGCCGAGCGGCTCGAGCTGACGGGCTAGGGCTCGACCCCGTCGAGGTCGCGGCCCACGGAGTCCCCAAGCTCCTCGGCGAGGATGTCGATCCGTCGCGTGAGCTGCGAACGCGTTGCGTTGAGCTCCTCCGGGCCTGGCCCTGCCGGCAGGATCGTCCCAGCGAGCTCGCGGTGGTCGTCGGGAACCGACGCGGCTTCCCCGGCGGCTCCATCGATCAAGAACGGGGAACGCACCCGCGCGATCGCGTCTGGGAGCTCTGCTTCGGGAAGGGTCCGCAGCCGTTCATGCACGCGTTCGACGTGCTCGAGGTAGAAGGCGAGCGTGTACGCGTCCGGGCGGTGGGACGGCGTCTTGCACTGGAAGAGATATGCGTGCAGGAGCGCGCGGCCGTGCGAGTCGAACGCGTCTGCCTTGGCCCCCGCCTGCCAGCGGATGTCGGCTCGTAGGCGGTGGAGATTCGCGTTCAGCTCCTGGTCGTCCTCGTCCAGGGCGAGCGCAACCGCCCGGCGCCACGTCTCGCGGGCGGCGTCGAACTGCCCGAAGTCGGAGTGCAGCTCGGCTGTCTCGAACAGCGTCCAGGCGAGCTCCCAGCTCTCCTTCGCGAACAGCTTCGCCGCCTGATCGTAGTAGCCGACCGCACGCTGGTACTGACGCTCGCGCGCTGCGTCGTCGGCGTACGTGCGGTAGCGGAACGAGTGCGCGACGAAGTTGTCGACGAGTCCACGCGTGTGTCTCGCATCGGATCCCTTGAGCTTGGCCGCCTCTGCTGCGATGCCGCAGGATTGCTTGATCTCGACGAGCGCCGCTTCGACGTCAAGCCAGTTGCCCTCGCCCGCCTTGCGCCAGCCGGTCGGGTACGCATCGAGTAGCAGGCGCAGGTCCTGCACCCAATCCGCGTCGTCGCCGCGCGCCCGCTCCCAGTCTGCGAGCAGGTTGTGGCAGAACGGGAAGTCGACGTAACAGCCCCACCACCAGAACGCGTCGAGGAAGATGCGCGTGAACTCGAGGCGAGCCTTCTGCCGCTCCCGGTCGGTCCGCGCGCCTTCGCCGAGGTGGTAGAGCCACTCGCGCAGCGTCTCCTGCCACTCCGGCTTCTCGTAGCGGTACCACGCTTCGTACGACAGCGCGTTCTCGTCGAGCTCGGGCTCCTCGCGACACAGGGCGTCGTAGTAGTAGGCGGCGGCGCGGCCGTGCAGGACCTTGCGCCGGCGCGGGGTGAGAAGCCCGAGCAGCGGATCGCGGAGGTATCGGTATACGCGGAAGGTCCCGGAGTCGGGGTTGCCCACGGCCTCGACGACCTGCATGTCGCGGAGGCGCTCGATCGCATCGTCGGGCGGCGGGTCGTCGAGCAGCGCCGCGAGGAGCTCCTCGTCGAACCGGCGCGCGATGGCCGCCGTGCGCAGCAGGGGCGGTTCCCCGCTGCCGCTGAGCTCCAGCGCGATCCGCGCGCGCTCGGCAGCCAGATCCTCGGGCAGCGAGCGCAGACGAGCCACGAAGTCCTCGGCGCGGGAAGGGTCGAGCGTGCGGAGAAACCGGCCCGCGAGCGCCGCCGTCGCAGGATGGCCGCCGCTCCACTCGTAGACGGTGTCGACGAGCACCGGGTCGGGCTTCGTCTCGAGACAGTTTGCGAGAAGCGTGCCGACCTCGTCGCGTGTGAAGAGCGGCACCACCTGCTCATCCGCCGCGACGGGCAGCTTCGCAGTCCCTGGGCTCCGTTCCATCAGGACCAGGGTGTTCGGGAGCGAGGCCAAGAGTCGAAGCAGCCAGTGCACGAGAACACTGCCGGCGACGGCGTCGTATTCGCCGACGGAGACGACGAGCGTCTTGCGCTTGAGCGTCGATCGGAACGATTGGACGAACAAGGAGGTCACGGCCCACGACTTCGGCCCGTAGCCGGCCTGGATCGCGTCAGCGTCGACGTCGACGTCGAGGACGCCGACCTCGGCCTGGCTGGCGACGTGTGCACCCTCGGCGTTGACGGTCTGATGGATGTCGACGAGCGGTTTCAGCCCGATCGCTCTGAGCTCGTTGTCGAAGTCGCCCAGGGTCCGCTCGCGGCCGGACGTTTGCGCGAGCTCAGCGGCGAGCAAGCCGACGCACTCGATGAACGCGTCGTAGGCCTGGCTCGGAGTCGTCGGCGCGGACCCGGGCAGGTCTAGCTCGAACACGATCGCCTCGTCGCGCGAGCGCCAGAGGCCCTTGGCGCGGCCGATCAGCCAGCTCTTACCAGTCCCCGCAATGCCGAACGCATTGGCGACGCGTGCCCGGCCGCTCTCAGGCGCTGCCGAGAGCTCGTCGACGAGCCCCGGGCGCTCGACGAAGAACACGGTCGTGTCCGAGGTAGCTGCGATCGCTTAGCCCCGCTCGTCGCGCTCGGGCGTGCGGCTCTCTCGAATGACGCCGACGTTGCTCCCGGCAGCTATCTCCGCGTCCGTAACGTCGATGTCCTGCTCGATCGAGCTCGTGCCCGACCTCTCGATGAGACCCACGTTCGCCTTGCCGGGGTTCTTGAGCCCGTGACTGGCCACCTTCTGGCGGATACCTCCGGCCGATCGCACGCGAGCCTCATCGCGACGCTTCAGGGCATCGCTGACGAGCCACGCACCGAGCGCGAGCACGAGCACGGCGGCGACGATCAACACGAGCCACACGTCCGCCGTCGCCGCCAGCACCGCGACCAGGATCACGCCGGCCCCGATCCCGAACAACAGGGGCGGCTTGTCCTTCAGGCCCTTCACGACGTCGGGCATCACCCCGAACAGTGATTGCCCGGATGAACCGGATGTCGGACCGCTGCCTTCCACGCCTACCTCCTTCCGCCTGAATCCCCCCGACGGCACGGCCGCGCGCAGCGTCGGCTCCCGAAGCAATTATCGGCCGCGGTCCGGAACATGTAAAGCTCCGCCGCGCGGCTATCCTGGCTTCGCTGGCCCCCGTCGACTAGCGGCCTAGGTCACAGCCCTTTCAAGGCTGTAGCGCGGGTTCGAATCCCGCCGGGGGCACCAACGCTCAGCGCCGGACCCGGTAGTGCATGTGGGTGACACCGTCCTCCCCCTCGAGGATCCGGGTGCGCTCGAGCTCGATCTGCTCGGGGGCGAGGCCCTCGAAGAGACGGCGCCCTTGGCCGAAGAGCACCGGGATGACATGGAGCTCGAGCTCGTCGAGGACGCCGGCGGCGAGTGCGAGCTGTGCGGTTCCGGCGCCGTGCACCAGCACGTTCCTGTCGCCCGCCGCCTCCTTGGCCCGAGCCATCGCGATCGTGACGTCGTTCACGTAGGTGACCAGCGGCCACTGCGATATGTCGATGCCGGGCTCATGTCGGGCGAGGACGAAGATCGGCACGCCGTCGTGGTGGTCGCCGCCCCAGCCGCCGGCCGGCTCGAAGGTCCCCCTGCCGGCGACGGTCGCGCCGGTGGACATGAACTCTTCGACGACCTTGCCGTTGACGCCTCCTAACCGGCGGATGTTGTCGAGGTCGACGTCCTCGCCCGTCATCAACCACTCGTGCAGGCGGAGGCCGCCGTCGCCGAGGCCGTTGTCAGGCCCTTCGTTTGGCCCGGCGATGAACCCGTCGAGCGAGATCGACATGTACAGAACGGTTGCCGACAACGTTTCTCCTAGCTCTCAGTGCTCGCACGCCGGTAGACGAGGATCGCCACTCCGTCGCCGACCGTGCGCGACTCGGCCAGCTGAAGGGGCTTCTTGGCGCTCGTGTCGCCGAACAACCGCTTGCCCTTCCCGAGTACGACCGGGAAGACCATCAGCCTTAGCTCGTCGACGAGGTCGTGCTCGAGCAGGGTCTGCACGAGCCGAGCGCTTCCGTGGACGACGACGTTCCCGTCCTGCTCACGGCGCAGCCGTGAGACGCCGTCG
>JBKPPY010000053.1:0-14806 GCA_046733845.1 Actinomycetota bacterium
CTCCAGCTTGCGCTCGCCCCGCACCTCGACGACCTCCTGGCCGCCGGGGTGCCCGACGAGCGACTCGCCCGGCTTCCCAATCGCCTGGCCGCCCTGCTCGATGACCGGGACGCCTGCCTGGTCGGGCAGGACAACGGGCTCACGCTGGACGACTGGCACCAGCTTCGCGCACTCCTCACCGAGTTCACCGAGCGTTGCGCCCGCCTGGCCGACTTCGCCGTTTCGGAGACGATCCAGCACGACGACCTGCACGACGGCAACGTGTTCGTACGCGACGGCCGCTACCTCTTCTTCGACTGGGGCGACAGCTGCGTGGCGCACCCGTTCCACACGCTCGTCGTCACGATGCGGGCGCTCGCCCACCGGCTCGAGCTGCCGCCCGGCGGCCTGACGTGCTCCACCTCCGGGACGCCTATCTGGAGCCGTTCGCGCAATACGGGTCACCGGCCGAGCTCGTCGAAGCCGCCGAGCTCGCCCACTTCACCGGAACCGCCGCGCGCGCGCTGAGCTGGTACCGGTTCCTCTCCCACCGCGAGCAGGAGTTCCGCGCCGACGACGAGGACGCGGTTCCCTACGGGCTCAGACGCCTGCTCGACCTCGGGCCGCTCGGTAGCTGGAGCTAGATGCTCCGCCCGCCCGGGTCGATCGCCCGGACCTTGTAGGTGTGCGGGCGACCGGGTTTCGCCGTCGTGTCGACCCAGGTCGTCTCTCTCACCGTCGCGACGCGCCGCCCATCCCGCCAGACCTCGTAGGCGGAGGCTATTGCGACCGGACTCCAGCGGATCCGGATCACGCCGGGCGGGCCAGGGGTGGCGGACACGGTCGCGGGCGGCGGCGGCCGACAGTCGCCGCCGAAGCGCGGCCGGCCGGTGAAGAACGTCCCGCGGACGCCTTCCCGGAACGCCCCGAGCGCCCCCGGCGAGGAGTCGATCCGCGTGTTCGCGCCGCTGTCCATACTCCACCAGACCGTCGCCCGGACGCGTGGGTAGCGCCCGGAGCGGAGCGCCCGGAACGCTCCCGTGATCCACGCTGCCTTCTCCCCGGCGGCGCGCTCCACGGTGCCCATCTCGACAATCGCGACCGGGCGACGACTCAGCTTCGTCAGGACGCGGTAGACGCCCGAGACGTCGAGCTTCCGCGCGAACGGAGACATCGGAACGCGCGGGTCGAGGGTTCCGTAGTCGGAGATCCCGAGCCAATCGACGTAGGCGTCGCCCGGGTAGTAGAGGTCGAGCGTGTTCCAGCTGTGATCCGGCCGGTAGGAGTCGGCATGGAACACGAACGAAACGTTGGTCGCACCCTCTGTGCGGAAAAGCTCGACGAGATGGCGGTAGGCGTCGCGATAACGCTCGGCACCGTCCGGATAGGTCGGGTCGCCGTAGCCGTCGGTCTGGTCGGCGCCGTTCCAGCGCGCGTTCCACGGCCCCCACTCGTCGTTCACTTCGGCGCCGAACGAGAGCAGCAGCGGGACACCGAGCGAGCGTGCGCCGTCGGCCCAGCCTCGGAGCTGCCGATCGAAGACGCCGTCGATGATTCGCTGGAGCGTGTAGCGGCGCTCTGGCTTGTGCTGCTTCGGCCCCGGGCCGTAGAAGATCCCGCTGCTGGGCAGGAAGGCGATGTACGGAACGGCGCCGTGACGCCAGATCGTCAGCACCCGCTCGCGTGGGAACCGCAGGCCGCGGTACCACTGTTGGGAGAAGTACACCCACGTCAGCGTATGGCCGGCGAGCTTCTCGAAGGCGGCGATGCGGCTGCCGCTGACGTGGTCCGCGTTGTACGTCTCCCGCGTGTTGAAGTCGGTGAACGCGCCGAGGTAGGAGCCCCACGACGGCGGCAAGACCCTGCCGCAGGTGGTCGTCGTCACACCATCCGCCCGCGTGTGCGCGGGCGCCGCGACCGCAGCCGCCGCTGCGAGCGCGGCCAACGCCGGGACGGCCAACAGCCCGAGCCTTGCCACGGAGGAAAACGTAACCTCCGGCGCAACGAAGGACCCGGGGAACTACTACTAGCCGGTCTCGATCAGCTCGATCCGGTACTGGTCGGGATCGCGGACGAAGCAGAGCCGCGACCCGCCCGCGCGGACCGTGTACGGCGGCCGCTCGGGCTCGATCCCCTGCTCGGCCAGGCGGGCGAGCGTCCCGTCGAGGTCGTCGACGCCGACCGCAATGTGCCCATACCCGGTGCCGAGGTCGTAGGTACGGCCGTCGTGGTTGAACGTGAGCTCGAGCTCCTCCTCCTGGCCGGGGTAGCCGAGGAAGTAGTTGGTCGCCTCGAGCTCACCCTCGCGGACGATGTCCAGGTCGCGGCGGAACTCCATTCCGAGCGCTTCGTAGAACGCGCGGCTCCGCTCGGGATCGGTGATGCGCACCATCGTGTGGAGGTAGCGAGCCATGCCGGGATCCTAGTCGCATCAAGCCTCCTCGAACGTGACCACCAGGCGTTCGATCTCGGCGCCACGCAGGGTGACGAGCATCCGGCCGGCCTGCCGCTCCGGCGCAACCGCCCACGAGTAGCGAGCCTCGACGCCGTCCGACCGCTCGTCGGCCGAGAGGATCAGGACCTCGTCGTCCGGTGGACGCTCCCGGTATGCGGCCACGATCGCAGCGCGGCCCGAGAACGGCCCGACGGGCACGCCCTCGAACTCGAAGCGGGCATCCTCGGCGAAGCACTCGCCGAGCGGTTCCCAGTCACCGGTGCGCACGCCCTGGTTGTGCCGCGCGACGTACTCGTAGAGGAAGTCGATCGCCGGCGGGAGCCCGAGATCCTCCCGCACGAGCCCGAACATGACGCCGTCGTGCCAGCCGCCGTGCCGGCGGTACGCCTTCCGCTTCACGCCTTCGCGAACGAAGCCGATCCGTTCCGCGTGCCGGATCGCACGGTCGTTGAAGCCGTAGATCTCCAGCTGCAGCCGGTGGAAGCCGAGGTCGAGCAGGAGGTGCCGCTGCAGCTCGCGAGCCGCGTCCTCGGCCAGACCACGGCCGCGGAAGCTCGGGTGGACGGCCAGGCCGCCGAGGTACGCAATCCGGCTCCGCTCGTTCGCGGTCTCGAACTCCATCACGCCCACCCGCTGCCCGTCGACCTCGATCACGAACACGCCGGACGACTGCGGGTCACGCCGGGAGCGCTCCACCAGCTCGGCCAACTCCTCCCGACCGCGAGGGCGACGGGCGGAGAGAAAGGGCTCGACCTCGTCGTGTGCGAGGAGGTCGGCGACGAAGTCGAGGTCGTCGGGCGCCGCGCGGCGGATCCCGACGCCGTCGCTCACGCGGCCGTGTCTACCGCGGGTCGGCGCGCCGGCCGCCAGGCGCCTGAGCCCAGGGCAACCCCGCCGAGGATCAGCCCGAGCCCAATCAGCATGGACGGTCGAAGCGGCTCGTCGAGGATCAGCGACCCGTAGAGGAGCGCGAACGCAGGGATCAGGTAGGTCACGAGCGAAAGCCGCGCCGCGCCGAAGAGCCCGAGCATCCGGAAGAGGATCAGCTGCGCGACGGCGGTCCCGAGCACCGCCAGCCCGAGGAGCGACACAATGGACTTCCACCCCGGCGCATCGCCGGGGAGCTGGAAGAGCGCGAACGGCAGCAGGATGAAGCCCCCGTACAGCATCGACGCCGTGGCCAGGACGGGGCCGGCGGCGCGCCCGAGCGCCCTCTGTCCGTAGAGCCCGCCGGCGGCGTACGAGAGCGAGGCGAGCACGACCGCGAGCGTTCCCAGCACCGCCCAGCCTCCTCCCTCCGGGTGGATGCCCGCGAGCACGCCGACGCCGACCAATCCGACGAGGATCCCGACCAGCTTCAGGCCGGTCGCGCGCTCGCCGGGATTGAACTTGATCGCGAGCAGCGCGACGAAGATCGGAACCGAGGCGTTCGCGATCGCGGCGACGCCTGAATCGACGTGGGTCTCCCCCCACGCGATCAGCGTGAACGGAAGCGCGCCGTTGATCGTCCCGACGACAAGCCCCGGCCGCCACGCCCCGGCCACCGCCGCCAGCGTCGCGCCGCCGCCGTTCTTCGCCGCCAGGAACACGAGCAGGATCAGGCCGCCGAGCAGCAGCCTCAGCGTCATCAGCACGGTCGGCTCGAAGTCGCGGACGCCGACCTTGATGAAGAGGTACGACGAGCCCCAGATCGCCGCGAGCACGAAGAGCAAGACGGCGTAGGAGCGCGCCATGCGGCTCAGCCTAGCGACGTCATCCCGCAGCGCTCGAGGGTTGAGCCGGCGATTCCGTAGGGTTTCCCCCACTTTCACCTGCGGCCGACCGGGCCTAGCTTCGACGTATGACCGACCGGCCGCCGACGACCGAGTACGTGGCCGAGTGCTTCTGGCCCGGCGTGGACGAGGAGGCTGTGCAGGCGCTCGACGCCCGCGCGGGCGGATGCGCCGACGAGCTCGCGCGTGCCGGCGAGCCGGTGCGCTACCTCGGCTCGATCCTGATGCGAGAGGACGAGGTCGTCCTCTGCCTCTTCGACGGCACCGAGGACGCCGTTCGCCTGGCGGCCGAGCAGGCCGACGTCCCGTTCGAGCGGATCCTCGAGGCGTCCGCCTCCCACGTACCGCAGCGACGAAAGGGGGATCCCCGATGACCCGAAACGCATGGAGAGGTGCAGCGGTCCTGACGATCGCCGCGACGGCGGCCCTGGCGGCGACCTCCGCCGTCCGGGCGGCGCCCGATGGAAAGATCTGTCCGTCCTTCTCGAAGTCCGGGAAGACGTACCACTGGACCACCGTCGGCACGGGCTGGACGTGCACGTCTGCGAAGCCGTGGGTGGTGAAGCTGAGCGGCCAACGGGTCCGCCGGGCCGCCGACGGCCGGTACCCGCTCACGAACGGGCCAAAGGGCTACCACTGCTACAGCTCGTTCCAGGACAAGCGGGGCTACGCGATCGGCGGCGCGTGCTACCTCGGCACGCCCGCCTATCCGAAGTCGGGATTCCAGTGGCTCGGCTCCTGAAGCTCAGTCTCGAAGGTTCTCTAGGAACAGGAGGCACACGCATGCGCCCCGCTCATCGAGTCCGCATCGCCCTCGTCCTCGCGGCCGCCGCGCTCGCGGTGGGGGTCGTTGCGGCGGCCCCCGCGGCGCCCTCGTGGACGCGGCTCTCCGGCCCGAACAACGCCGGCGACCAGCTCGGCCTTGCCCGCACGCCCGACGGCACGTTGCACGTGATCTGGAACCGCGGCAACAAGACACCGAGCTCGATTTTCGACACGCGCTTCTCCCCGAGCGGCTCGAGGCAGGCGACGACCACCGTCACGAGCCACTGGGACGGCGCGAAGGGCGGTCTCGCCCTGCTCGTGATGCCGGACAAGACGCTTCGCCTGTTCGCGGCAGGCGGCCACTCGAGCGCGACCTCGAGCAGCGGTATCAGCACGTTCACCGCACCGGCGAGCGGAGCGAGCTGGACGCTCCAGCCGGAGGTCTGGGGCGGAGCCGTCGCGGGGGCGTCGGGCATCATCGGCGCGACCCTGACAAAGGACGGTCAGGTGGTCACCGGCTGGCGCGGGACCGCCGGCGAGGGCCTCCCGCCGAGCTCGATCCCGCAGAACGCGTATGCGGCGGATCAGCTCGGCACCCACCTGGCCACGGACGCGGGCAGTGGCGCGGTCGTCCTCGCCGGCGTATACGGCGCCGGCAACGGCGGGGTCTACGTCCAGCAGGTTCTGCCGGGCACGGGGAAGGCGGTTGTGCTGCCGGACAACTCGTACAACAACGACGTGATCACGGGAGAGAGCCCGCGGATCGGCGCACCGGGCGTGTTCGTCGCATATGCCGACACAAAGGCGGCACGGCTTTACCGGTACGGCGGCGGCTCGAAGACGCTCGCCCGGGGGCCGTTCACGAGCGCGACCGTCTGCGCCGGTCCCGACGGGCGGCTCTGGGTCGCCTGGGGCGACTCCAAGAACGAGCTGTTCGTCACCCGCTCGAACCGCGCCGCCGGCGGGTTCGAGCCGGTACAGAAGCTGACGCTCCCGCAGCAGACGACGAACGGGCTCCGGTTCCTGCAGTGCGAGGGATCCGCCGGCCCCGTCGACGTCTTCGCGCAGGTCGCCGACAAAGCGAATGGGCTCGGCTTCTGGCATGCACATGTGCTCGCGCAGCTCTCGCTACGTGCGCAGGGCGCGAAGGGGAAGGCGACGATCTCGGGGCGCGATGCGGGCGACCCGGTCGCAGGCTTGGCGATCACGGTCGCGGGCCGGCACCTCAAGACGGACACGAAGGGACAGGCGACGATCACCTTGCGCCCCGGTTCGTATTCCGCGACCGCGACGGCGGCCGGATATGCGCCCGCCTCGACCCGGTTCTCGGTCCGATGAGAACCGGACGCCGCATACACCCGAGGCTCGCGCTGGCACTGCTCGCCGCGGCAGCGATTGCCGCCCTCGCCGGCTCGCTGTCGGCCGACCGCGCCGCGGCCGCCTTCCCCGGAGGCAACGGGAAGATCGCGTACAACTGTGGCGCCGCCCCGGGGGACATCTGCGTGATGAACGAAGACGGCTCAGGCCAGACGCAGCTCACGTCCGAACACGTAAACGTGGAGCCGGCCTGGTCGCCGGACGGGAGCCGGATCGCCTTCATGAGTTGGAGGGACGGGAACGAGCAGATCTACGCGATGGACGAGGACGGCTCCGGCCAGACGCGGCTGACGACCGACGCTGTAGACGACCGGTCCCCCGCGTGGTCGCCGGACGGGACGAGGATCGCCTTCACGAAGATCACCGGCAATGCATTCGACATCTGGGTGATGAACGCAGACGGCTCGGGCGGGACCCAGCTGACGTTCGACGGCTCCAGCGGCGGCGCCGCCTGGTCGCCCGACGGGAGCCGGATCGCCTTCACCAGTGGGAGAGACGCCACGACGGAGATCTGGGTGATGAACGCGGACGGCTCCGGTCAGACAGACCTCACGAACAATGGTTCCGACAACGACTCGCCCAACTGGTCGCCCGACGGCAAGAAGATCGCCTACCGGGGCTTTGCCGCCGGCCAGGGGATCTACGTCATGAACGCGGACGGCTCCGATCAGACACAGCTGATCGGCGGGAACGTCGACAAGCCCGTCTGGTCGCCGGACGGGACGAAAATCGCCTTCGACCATCTGGGCGTCCCGATCGACGACGTCCTCAGCGCCGAGATCGAAGACATGAACGCAGATGGATCCGGCGTGACCGACCTGACGCACAACGCGGCCTCCAACGACGTATCGCCCGACTGGCAGCCGCTGACCGCGACGCCGGGGCCGTTCTCCGACCTCGCGCTTCGCATGGCAGGCCCGCGCCATATCGGCCCCGGCGACCCGATCACTTATGCGATCCGGGTTCGGAACCGGGGCCCGGCCGATGCAGAGAACGTGGTCGTCACCGACCCGCTGCCGCCCGGGACGAGTTTCGTCCGCGCACAGGTCGGCCACGGCTCGTGCCAGGCGCCGGATCCCGCCTCGGGAACGCTGTCCTGTTCGCTGGGCTCGATGGGGGACGGCTCGGTGAGAACGATCATCGTCGTCTGCAGGGCGACGGGGACCGAGTCAGCGGTCGCCAACACCGCCAACGTCGCCGCCAGTACGCCGGATCCGAACCTGCACGACAACTCCGCCACTATCACGACGAGGATCGGCTGAGCCTCGTTTCGAGGAGGTCCACATGTCCTTGCCGAACGCACGACTCACGATTCCGGCGGCGCTCGCCGCCGGTGCGGCGCTCGTCGTCGCCGTCGGCGCCGCGGGCAGAGCGTCGAGAGCGCAGGTCGTGTCCTGCGGCGACACCATCACGCAGAGCGTCAAGTTGACCGCCGACCTGCACTGCTCGACATCAGACGGGCTGGACATCGGCGCCAACGGCGTCACGATCGACCTCGGCGGACACACGATCTTCGGCAATAGCCCCTACAACGGCGTCGCGGACAGCGGCTATCCGTACGCGACGATCAAAAACGGGTCGATCGACGGGTTCATCAACGCGGTCTATCTCCATGCCGCTACACATAGCTCGGTCAGCGGCATCGTCGCTCGGAACAACCCCGGCGTCGCGATCGTCGTCGACTCCTCATCCTTCACCACGGTCTCGAAGGCGACCGTCGTCGCCTACGGGTACGAGGGCGTCTACCTGCAGACGGACGGAAGCTCGTTGACCGGCAGCTCCGTCTCCGCCTCCTCCAACCCCGTCGGGATCGGCGTCGTCGTCTGGGGCTCCGGGGACATCGTCTCCGGCAACACCGTCTCGTCGAGCGCCAAGGACGGCATCCACGTCCAGTACGGCGGCGGCAACCAGGTGACGAAGAACCGAGTCCAGGGGGCCGGCGACAACGGCATTCGGCTCTACGACACCCAGGGCGCCACGGTCAGCGGCAACACCGTGACCGGCAGCGCCGGCGTCGGGATCCTCGTCCAGACAACGTCCGACGGCACGACGCTGACGAAGAACACCGTCTGGGCAAGCGCGGCGGACGGGATCGAGATCGGCGTCGACAGCCTCGGCAGCCTGATCAGCACCAACACCTCGAGCGGCAACCGGAGCAGCGGGATCGACGTCGAGAACACCGACCCGAGCAGCAGGCTCCTCAAGAACACGGCCGATTTCAACGCTCTGGACGGGGTCATCGGCTCGGTCGGCGACACCGACCTCGGCGGCAACCACGGCACGGACAACGGGCAGACCGACTGCAACATCGGTGGCTTCCCCTGCTCCTAGCGGCTCACTGAACCGACTCGCTCTCGCGCGCGTCCAGCGCGCGCGAGAGCTGTGCCCGTGAGCGGATGCCGAGCTTGCGATACGCGCGGGCGAGGTTCGCTTCGACCGTTTTGCGCGACACGAACACCTCGGCCGCGATCTCGGCGTTGGAGCGCCCGGCTGCGGCGAGCCCGGCGATTCTCGCCTCGGTTGGGCTGAGCTGCTCGGGAGCGCGCCTCACGGCTACGCGCGCAAGCTCCTCTTCCGCTCGCCGGACCCACGGCTCCGCCCCGAGCTGATCGAAGATCGCGAGCGCTTCCTCGAACACCGCCCGCGCCTCGCGCTTCTGCTTGAGTCGCCTGAGAACTTGCCCGTGCGCGAGGAGTGTCCGAGCGCGCTCGAACGGCACGGGACTTCGCTCGTGCTCGGCACATGCACGCCTCATCGCTTCGACAGCGGCGTCGAGGTCACCCTGGGCGGCGAGCACGAGCCCCCGGCAGCGGGCGGACACGGCGAGGCTCCACGGGATCCTCGACCGGGCTGCCTGCTGCTCGAACCGGGCCGCGAGCGCCTCCGCCTTCGGCAGGTCGCCGACCGCGATCGCCGCCTCGATCGCGTCGCCCTCGATCCGCCAGACCGCGGGCTCGCGGAAGTCCACCCGCTCGAGCTCCGCCATCGCCGCGGACAGATGCCGATGCGCCGCTTCCGGCTCGCCGGCGGCGAGCTCTGCGAGGCCCAGGCAGCGGTCGAAGATGGCGGCGACGATCGGTTCGCGCGACCGGCCGACCGCCGCGACCGCCTGCACGCGCTCGAGCCGTCCGGCGTGCGCGTCGACGAAGACGAGCCACGGGTTGCGGCCGCTCGGGTCGGTCCCGAGCTGCTCGAACGCATCGTTCATCCGGCCCGTCAGCTCCGTCGCCTCGCTCCACCTGCCGGCCCACGTCTCCAGTGCGACGCGGTTGAGCAGAATGTTGGCGAGCGACGACTCGTCGCCCTCCTCGACCGCCGCGCGCTCGGCCTCGGCGAGCATCGCGCGAGCGCCGTCGAGGTCGTCGACGTACCGAAGCCACTGGCCGAGCTTGAACACGGCGCGCGTGTCCACCGCGCCGGCCCTCGAGTCCCCTTCTAGGGCCAGTGCCCGCTCGGCCGCCTCGTGGTCGAGACCCTCGCCGAGGAAGAGGTCGGCGCGCACCCGCGCACCCAGGGCGGCCGCGACCAGCCCCGGTTCGGCGTCGGACCGGGAGTCCAGCAGGTCCAGGGCCGAGCGGGCGGCAGCGGCCGCTCTCGACAGGTCGACCGTGCCCGCATCCATCGCGATCATGACGTGGCAGCGGGCCTGGACCAGCGGGTCGCGCGCGACCGCCAGCGCCTCCTCGCCCAGCGCGAGCGCGGCCGACTCTCCGCTCCGCCAGTAGTCGATCTCGGCCAGCGTCAGCGTCGCCCGAGCCAGGAGGTCGCCGGGCTCGAGGTCGACCCTGAGCACCTCGAGCAGGCGTCTCGCGCGCTGGAAGTCGCCGGCCAGGGAGAGATAGGCCGCCTCCTGGAGCCGGAGCTCGTCCCGGGATGCGTCCGCCGCGGGGAGCAGGCGAAGGGCGAGCTGGGCCAGCTCCGCCGCCGTCTCGGGCGCGCCGCGAGCGCGGGCGCGCCGAGCCGCGTCCCGGAGCGCCTCGGCCACCTCCGCGTCCGGCCCGTCGCACGCGAGCGCCAGGTGGCGGACCATCTCCTCCGGGTCGGTGACCACAGTCGCGAGCTCTCTGTGCACGTCGCGGCGGCGCGCGAGCGGCGTCGACGAGTAGACGGCCGAGGCGAAGAGGGGGTGGGCAAACTCGATCCGGTCGCCGGCTGCAATGCGGACGAGGCCGGCCTCCTCGGCCGGAGCGAGCGACGCAGCCTCGACCAGGGTCAGGTCCGGGCGGGCGAGCGCGGCAGCACGCAGGAGCGCCGCCCGCGTCCCAGCCGGGAGCAAGCGCACGCGGGCGGCGACGAGCGCCTGGAGGCTCTCCGGGACCGGTAGTTGGGCGAGACCGTGGCCGTCCTCCCGTTCGAGGCGCCGCGCGATCTCGAGCGCGTACAGCGGATTGCCCGCCGACGCCTGCGCGATCCGCACGAGCATCGGGCGTGGGAAGGTGCGTCCGAGCCCGTCTGCGATCAGCCGGTGCAGGGCGGCCACCGACAGCGGGCCGAGCTCGAGCCGCTCCCAGGGCTCCCCCGCGACGCCGCCGAACCCGGTCGGCTCCGCCTCCGGACGCAGGGAGACGATCAGCCGTACCGGCTCGCCGACGAGACGCCGGGTCGCGAACTCGACCGCCGATGACGACGGCCCGTCCAGCCAATGGACGTCGTCGACGGCAAGGACCACTGGACGCTCGACGGCCAGCGCGCGCACGACGGAGAGGACGGCCGTCCCGACGAGGCGGGGACCGGGCGGGCGCGCCGCCTCCGCCTTCAGCACGACGACGTCGATCGCCTCCCGCTGAGGGGCCGGGAGGGCCGCCACGACGCCCGGCGGGACGCACGACAGGAGATCCGTGAGTCCGGCGAACGACAGCTTGGCCTCGGACTCGGCCGGCCGGGCGACGAGCACCGTCGCGCCGGACTCCCGCGCGCAGAGAACGGCGTGCTCCCAGACCGTCGTCTTCCCGATGCCGGCCTCGCCGACGATCGCGAGCACGCCGGCATTGCGGTCGCCCCCCAGGAAAGCTTCGACGACCGCGATCTCGGACTCGCGCCCGACGATCGATGGCACTGCCAGAGCCTAGTCGTCGGGCCTCGCGGATACGATGGTTCCCTGAGCCAGGTCGCGGAACCTCTCCACCGTTCACTCGGCCTCACCGACGGGGAGCTCGACCGTATCCGAGAGCTGCTGGAGCGCGACCCGAACGAGTTCGAGCTCGCGGTCTTCTCGTTGCTCTGGTCAGAGCATTGCGCGTACAAGCATTCGGCGCTGCTGCTTCGCCGCTTCCCGACTGACGGGCCGCGTGTGCTCCAGGGTCCGGGCGAGAACGCCGGCGTGCTCGACCTCGGCGACGGCGAGGCGGTCGCCTTCAAGGTCGAGAGCCACAACCACCCGTCCGCCATCGAGCCGTTCCAAGGCGCCGCCACCGGCGTCGGCGGGATCCTCCGGGACGTGGTCGCGATGGGCGCGCGGCCCGTGGCCCTGCTCAACGGCCTGCGCTTCGGCGAGCCCGGATTCGCCTTCGACCGCGCCGTCGCGGGGATCGGCGGGTACGGGAATTGCGTCGGCGTCCCCACCGTCGGCGGCGAGGCGTTCTTCGACGAGACCTATGCCGACAACTGCCTCGTCAACGCGATGTGCGTCGGGCTGCTGCCGGCCGATCGGGTCACGCGCGCGAAGGCGACCACGCCGGGTCATCTCGTCGTGCTCTACGGCTCCACCACAGGCCGCGACGGAATCGGCGGCGCGAGTGTCCTCGCCAGCCAGGAGCTCGGCGACGGGGCGGCCGAGAAGCGGCCCTCTGTCCAGATCGGCGACCCGTTCACGGGCAAGAAGCTGATCGAGGTGTCGGTCGAGCTGGTCGAGCGGAGTCTCGTCGAGTCGCTCCAGGACTGCGGCGCCGCCGGCCTGGCGTCAGCGCTGGCCGAGATGGCGCGGGACGGCGCCGGGGTCGACGTCCACCTCGACCGGGTGCCGCTGCGGGAGGAGCTGGAGCCTTGGGAGATCATGATCTCAGAGAGCCAGGAGCGGATGGTCGCCGTCGTCCGGCCGGCCTTCTTAGAGGTCGTCGAGGAGGTCTGTGCCCGCTGGGAGCTCCACTGCACCCCGATCGGCGAAGTGACCGACTCGGGCGAGCTGCGCGCGATCCACGACGGCGATGTTGTCGGCGCGATCCCGGCGCGGTTCCTCACCGACGACGCGCCGCGCTACGAGGTCGAGCGGGCGCCGCGGCCTGCCGCGCCCGAGCCGTCCGCGCCGATCGGCCCGTACTTCGAGGCCGCGCTGCTCGAGCTGCTCGCCTCTCCCAACATCCGCTCGCGGGCATGGATCTACGAGCGCTACGACCACCTGGTCGGCTCGCGCACGGTGCGCCGGCCGGGCCTGGACGCCGCGATCGTCCGGCTGCGGCCGTCGCTGCGCGGGCTGGCGCTGTCGCTGAACGGACCGGATCACATCGCCCGCAGCGCGCCCCGGACGGGCGGAGCGCAGGCGGTTATGGAGGCGGCCCGAAACGTCGCGTGCGCCGGCGGAGAGCCGATCGGGCTGACCGACTGCCTCAACTTCGGTAACCCGGAGAAGCCGGAGATCGCCTGGGAGCTGTACGAAGCGATCGAGGGGATGGCGCGCGCGGCCGAGGCGTTGCGGATCCCGGTCGTCTCAGGGAACGTGTCGCTCTACAACGAGACCGAGGGCCGGGCGATCCTGCCGGCCCCTGTCGTGGGCTGCGTCGGACTCGTGCCCGACGTGAGGATCGTTCCAGGCCGCTGGCGCGAGGGAGACGTCGTGCTGATCGCCTCGGCACCGAAGCTGGCTCTGACGCTTGCCTGGTCGGAGTACCAGGCACTCTACGGCGAGCCGGGCGGCGCGCGGCCACACCTCGATCTCGGGGCCGAACGAGCGCTGGTCGAGTTCCTCTGGCGGTCGGCGCCGATCCTGTCGCTCGCGCACGACGTGTCCGCCGGGGGACCGGCGGTCGCGCTCGCGCAGGCCGCGCTGTGGAGCGGTATCGGGGCGGAAGTCGAGCTGCCGGAGGACGTGCTCGCCTGGTTCGGCGAGGGTGGCGGCCAGGCGGTGATCGCGTGTGCGCCTGCAGAGGTCGAACGGCTCGAAGGCATCCCGCTTCGCGAGCTCGGGGTCGTCCGGGGAGACCAGCTCCTGGAGATCCCGCTCGGCGAGCTGGAGCGGGCTTGGAGGGGGCAACCCTAGATGTGCGGCGTGCTCGGAGTCTGCGCGCCCGCCCGCGACGTCGCGCGGCTCGCCCACTTCGGACTGCACGCCCTGCAGCACCGCGGTCAAGAGTCGGCGGGGATCGCGGTCTCCGACCAGGGCCACTTGACCGTGCTCCGCGAGATGGGGCTCGTTACCCAGGTCTTCGACGAGCAGAAGGTTCGGGGCCTGCGCGGCCAGCTCGCGATCGGCCACACCCGCTACTCGACCACCGGGTCGGCGCAGTGGTCGAACGCCCAGCCGATCGTCCAGCACGGCCGCCACCGCACGGTGGCGCTCGGGCACAACGGCAACCTCGTCAACGCCGGCGAGCTGCGCGACGAGCTCTCGGCCGACGGCGTGAAGCTCCGGTCGAGCTCCGACACCGAGCTGATCGCAGCGCTGATCGCGAACGACCCGGCGCCACTCACGGACGCGGTCGCGCACGCAATCGGCAGGCTCGAAGGCGCCTACTCGGTGACCGCACTCGCCGAGGGCAAGCTCCTCGCCTTCCGCGACCCCCACGGCTTCCGCCCGCTCGTGCTCGGCCGGCTGTCGGACGGCTGGGTCGCCGCCTCCGAGAGCTGCGCGCTCGACCTGGTCGGCGCCGAGTTCGACCGCGAACTCGCGCGGGGTGAGCTGGTGGTCGTCGACGAGGACGGCCTCGAGTCGAGGCAGGCGGTCCCTCCGGCCGAAGGCGCGCTCTGCATCTTCGAGTTCTTCTACCTCGCCAGGCCGGACAGCCGGCTCGAGGGCGTTGAGGTGCACGCGGCGCGGGTGCGGATGGGAGAGCGGCTTGCCGAGGAGGCACCGGTGGAGGCCGACCTCGTCCTGCCGATCCCCGACTCGGGGACGCCGGCGGCGATCGGGTTCGCGCGGGCGATCGGAATTCCGTTCAGCGAGGGGCTGATCAAGAACCGCTACGTCGGCCGGACGTTCATCCAGCCCGATCAGGAGCTGCGCGAGCAGGGGATCCGGCTGAAGTTCAACCCGCTAGCGGAGGTGGCGGGCAAGCGCGTCGTTGTCATCGACGACTCGATCGTCCGCGGAAACACCACCCGCCAGATCGTCGCCATGCTGTTCGACGCCGGCGCGACCGAGGTGCACGTTCGGATCTCCTCGCCACCCGTGATCGGCCCGTGCTTCTACGGCATCGACCTGGCCGACGAGGACGAGCTGATCGCCGCCTCGCGGACGGTCGAGGGAGTACGGGAGTCGATCGGCGCGACCTCGCTCGCCTACATATGTCTCTTATACACATCTCCG
>JBKPPY010000054.1:0-10934 GCA_046733845.1 Actinomycetota bacterium
GTCGATCAGGATCTTGAGCATGAACCGGTCGACCTGAGCCTCGGGAAGTGGGTACGTGCCCTCCGACTCGATCGGGTTCTGCGTCGCCATCGCCAGGAACGGGTCGGGCACCGGATGTGTCTCGTGCCCGATCGTCACCTGGCGCTCCTGCATGACCTCGAGCAGCGCCGACTGCACCTTCGCGGGCGCGCGGTTGATCTCGTCGGCGAGGAGGAAGTTGCAGAAGACGGGCCCGAGCTCGGTGTCGAACTTCCCCTCCCCGGCGCGGTAGATGCGCGTGCCGACGAGGTCGGAGGGGACCAGGTCTGGAGTGAACTGGACTCGCGAGAAGGACCCGCCCAGAACGGCGGCCGTGGTCTTGATCGTCAGCGTCTTCGCGAGTCCGGGCACTCCTTCGATCAGCAGGTGGCCCTGCGCGAGCAGGCAGACGAGCACGCGTTCGAGCATCGCGTCCTGGCCGGCGATCACCCGCCGGATCTCGAAGAGGGCGCGCTCGAGGCGCTCTCTGGCCTCGACGGGATCGGTCGGACGGTCGTCGGCGGGCGCAGTCACATGGGCCTCCTTCGTCACGCGGTGTGGGCGAGTCTCGAACCTAAACAGGTGTACCTGAGTATTGGGTGAGAGTGTCGAGGCGGATTCGCGGCTGCGTATCATCGCCGGCGTGGAAGCGAAGCCCACGGTCGAGGCGCTCGAGGCCGAGAGGCGGCGGCTGAAGGAGCTGGAGCGGAACCTTGCTGCCGAGCGGAATCGCGTTCAGGAAGCCGCCGCGCGCGAGATCGCGCGCATGCAGGCCGCGCTCAGGGAAGCTGCCGAGCGGGCCGGGAAGCGCGAGCGAGAGCTCGAACGCACCCAGCGAAAGGTCGATCGGGCCGGCAAAGGCGGGCGCCTCGCCGCGCTCGGGCTCGCCGGTCGTTCAGGGGATCGCGATCAGACGACCGCCGAACGCGCGGCTCGCTTGGACGAGCGCGAACGTGCCCTCGCGGACACGGCCGCCGAGCTCGAGGCGCGGCGGGCCGATCTCGACCGGAAGGTGGACGAGCTCGTCCAAGCGGAGCATCGGAGCGCCGAGCTGCTGGCTGCGCGAGCTGTCGCGCTGGAGGCGCGCTCGGCCGAGCTGGATGCACGCGCGGCCCAGCTCGAGGAACAGGCGGCCGACCTGGCCGTGCGCCGCGCCGAGCTCGAGGCCGACCGGCGTCGCGCCGAAGAGGCGGAGCCCGAGCCTGAGTCCGAGCAGACGGTAGTGCCGGTGGTCGTGGCCGATGAGCTCCGCACCGAGCAGGAGCGACTGGAGGCGAAGGCGAGGACGCTGGAGGAGGCGGAGCAGCGGATCGCGGAGGCGCGCGTGGAGGCCGACGCGCGCCAGGATGCGCTGCGGATCGCCGAGGAGGCGGCTGCGGCGGAGCGATCGGAGCTCGACGCCCGCGGCGCGGCGGTGATGGACGCCGAGAGTCGTGCGGCGGAGGTCGAGGACCGCGCCACCGTGCTCGACGCGCGCGAGGTGGAGCTGCGGGAGTCGGCTTCCGCGCTCGAGCGCCGCGAGCGGGAGCTGGCCGAGCTTCGCGCGGAGCTCCAGGCGGAGCAGCGCCGACTCGCCGATCGTGCCCGCCGGCTGACGGAGGCGGAGCGTCGAACACCGGTCCGGCGCGCTGTTCCGACGACGTCGTTCGGCGAGGGCATCCGGTCGCTTTCGCGCAGGCGTAGCGGGTAGACGGCGCGTTCCGACCTGGTAGCGTGCTCGCGTGCTGAGCGCGCTCTCGACGGGGCACAAGACGGCGATCCTTGTCGTCGCAGCCGTCTTCATCGTCTTCGCGCTCTGCTCGTCGTTCGTCTTTTCGAGGATGAACCCGAACTTCCCAGGGCGCCGGATCGTGCTTTTCATCGTCGTCTGCGTGCTGCTGACGGCGGCCATGCTCGGGGCCGTGATCGCATTCGCGGGCGAGCCGAAAGAAGAGGCCGCCGAGAAGGAGAACAAAGCCGCCGCCGCCCATCCGCGAGGTGAGGCACCCAACGCACCTGCCGGCGACGTCGCGGCCGGGAAGGCGCTGTTCGCCGCGCAGGGTTGCTCCGCCTGCCACACCTTCCAGCCCGCGGGCTCGAGCGGCACCACCGGCCCCGACCTCGACCACCTCGCGGCCAATGCGGAGAAGGCGAACCGCGGCTCGCTGGCGGCGTATGCGAAAGAGTCGATCGTCGACCCAGGCGCTTACATCGTGCCGGGCTATTCGAACGGCGTCATGCCGACGAACTTCGCCTCGCTGGGCGACAAGAAGATCGCCGATCTGGTCGCTTTCCTCACGTCCGGGCAGAGCTAGGAAAGACCCATATCGGTGCCGCGGCGGTCCGGGCGGGCTGGTCGCGATACACCAGGCGTGTGTAAAAACCGGCCGGTCGGGTCAATCCTCCTGCCAATGTCCCCCAGGGTCGAGGGCTGCCGTCTCTCGCCCGACGGAAGGAGGAGCTGCTGCCAATGCCACGTCGCTCTTGTCTGTTCGTCGCCTGCCTGATCGTGACAGGGGTCGTCGCGACCGCCGCGAGCGCCGCCGACCACATGTGGATGGGCTTCCAGGACGACCCTGCGCTGCGCTGGCGACCTGGTCGTGCCGCGATGTTCGATCGCGTCCAGCAGTTCAACACCTCCGTTGTGCGAACGACCGTGTACTGGTCGCGAATGGCGCCGCGGCGCCCTGCGCACCCTGCGAACTCGTTCGACCGCGCCTATCGCTTCTCCGACCTGGACGAGTTCGTCCGCAGCGCCGCAACGCGCGATATCGCCGTGATGCTGACGATCTGGGGCACGCCGAAATGGGCAAACGGCGGCAAGAGCGCAAACGTCGCGCCGGCGCGCGCAAAGGATTTGACCGACTTCGCACGCGCGGTCGCAACGCGATACGACGGCAGGCACCGCGGTTTGCCGGCAGTGCAGTTCTACGGCGTCTGGAACGAGCCCAATCTCGGAAGCTTCCTGACGCCTCAGTACAACAGGAAGGGGAAGCCCGTCTCTCCCATCATCTACGCCCGGCTGTACCGGGCGGCGTACGCGGGGATCAGAGTCGGCAATCCGGCGGCGCTGATCGGAATCGGCGAGACCGCTCCGCGCGGCCGCGCCACCCCGTTGAAGGCGGCCGGAACCCAGGAGACGCTGGCGCCGCAGACCTTTGCGCGGCTGCTCGCGAGAGCTCGGCCGAAGCTCCGGTTCGACGCCTGGTCGCACCATCCATATTCGACCCTCGGCGCGGGGCCGAGGCAGCGCATGCGCTACCCGAACGCGAACCTGCCGATGCTGCCGTCGTTCGAAGATCACCTGAACCAGTGGTTCAAGCGCAAGTCGACGCCGATCTGGGTCACCGAGTACGGCTTTCAGACGAAACCGGGCGATCAGGAGGGCGTGTCGCCCGCGCGGCAGGCGGCGTATCTGCGGACGGCATTCGCGATGGCTCGGAATCAGCCGTACGTGAAGATGTTCATCTGGTTCATCTTCCGCGATGACCCGACGAGCACGTGGCAGAGCGGCCTCCTCTTCCAGAACGGTTTGGAAAAGCCGGCGGCGAACGTCTTCCCTGCCCTCGCCGCTGAAGTCGACGGGCGTAACCCGGTTGTGACGGTACGCGGCGGCACCCGTCGCCCCGTGGTCAAGCTGCCCGCGTTCGAGTTCGCCGCCCGAGGTGGACCAGGCTCGAAAGTCTTCAGCACGGTGAAGGCCTATCTCGGCCGGAAACTCGTCCGTGCCTCGCAACCACCGCCGGCGCCGGTGAAGCCGAGCGGCTACGTCAGCATCCGGACGCCGATCCCACGTGTCGTCAAGGGCTACGAGTACGTCGTCTCGTTCGAGCTGTCGGACGCGCACGGGAATCGCGCCTACCGCTATGTGAGCCTCGCCGGCGCCTGACGCGAGGTCCGCAGGTTCGTGGATGCCGGGTTTCCGCGCCCGGCATGACGAACCTGATACGTAGGCGGAGAGGGCGGGATTTGAACCCGCGACGCGCCTTTCGACGCGTACGCGATTTCCAGTCGCGCTCCTTCGGCCGCTCGGACACCTCTCCGCGGCAGGATCAGCCTAGCGTCTCGGCGAGCGGCGGCTTGTCGCCGCGACCGACATGCGCGGGCGCGGCACATACCGATCCGCCGGCACGGGGCAATGCGAGCGTAGCGAGCGAGCAAAGGAGGGGGCTCGCGGGGGAACCATGGGTTCCTCCGCGGCTTCGGACACTTCTCCGCGCCGGGTTCACAGACTAGCGCCTTCGGATTGCGCTGACGGCGTCGGCGAGCTGTGCGCGCTCCCTCGCTAGATCCGCCGTAGCGGCGGCAAGCCGGCGCTCGCCCTCGGCGGTCAGCCGGAGCGGATGGACCCGGGCGTCCGTGGGCGACACGGTGCGCTCGATCAGCCCCGCGTCCTCGACCCGGCGCGCGAGCTGGGTTGCTGCGCTCTGTCCGATGTGGAGTTGCCGCGCGAGCTTTCCGACGGTTGCCTCGCCGTCGGCTGCGACGCCGATCAGGAGCAGCAGCTCGTAGCGCTCGGAGGTCAGCTTGTGCGCCCGGGCGATTCGCTCGGTGCGGGCGGCGAATTCCCGGAGCGCGACCCGGAGCGTTGCTTCGGCGGCATAGCGGTCGCGGAGGTGGTCTCGCACTCGTTAATTTTCTATTAGCATATGATGTACCACAAAGGGTAATGGATACGATGACCGGCGGATGGGGCGCTGGACGATCCTCTCCGTCGGCTCGGGTCTTGCGATCGGCCTCGCGGCCTTCGCCGGAGCCGGCAGCGCGTCCGGGCGGGCAGTCCCAACCAATACGGTTCCGCCGTCGGTCGCAGGCGCGGCGCTCGAGGGAGGAGTACTGAGCGCGAGCCCCGGTCGCTGGAGCGCCAGGGGCAGAACGGCGTTGGCATATCAGTGGCGCCGTTGCCTCGCGGACGGAACCGCCTGCGCGGACATCGCCGGGGCGACCGACAACATCTACGCAGTCCGGGGCGACGACGTTGGTCACACGCTGCGTGCCGCCGTCATCGCCACGAACAAGGACGGTTCCGCGACGGCGGTCTCACCGCAAACGGGTGTTGTCGCCACTCAGGCCGCGCAGGTCCCTCATGCCACCGCACCGCCCGCGATCTCGGGCTCCCCGATCGTCGGGCGGGTGCTCACCGCCGCTTCGGGTACGTGGACAGGGGCAGCCACGATTCGGTTCTCGTATCAGTGGCGGCGGTGCTCTTCTGCAGGCGGTGACTGTTCCGACACCTCGGGCCGGTCCCAGACGTATCGGGTGGGGTCGGACGACCGCGGCCACGCGCTCCGAGTCCTCGTCAGGGCCAGAAACGGCACCGGCCTCGCGTTCGCGCTCTCGGGCTCGACGGGGCAGGTCTCTGGGCCGCCTGCGCCCGCGTCGCCCCAGGTCAGCGCGCTCCCGCGGATCGTCGGCACTGCCCAGTTCGGTGGGCAGCTCGTCGGCAGCCGGGGAAGCTGGACGAACACGCCGAGCTCGTTCGGCTACACGTGGCTTCGCTGCGACCGGGCGGGTGGGACCTGCGGCCCGATCTCCGGCGCCCACGCCTCGGCGTACTCGCTGCTCTCCGCCGATGTCGGCCACACCATCCGCTTCCAGGTCGACGCGAAGAACGCCGGGGGGACGACGCGCGCAGTCTCAGCCGCTTTCGGCCCGGTCCAGCCTGCGGCGGCACGCGCCAAGAACCCGCCTGTGAACACGGCGAAGCCGACGATCAGCGGCACCGCGCAGGAGGGACAGACGCTCACGGGCAACCGAGGCACCTGGACGAACTCCCCGACGAATTTCGAGTACTCGTGGCAGCGGTGCAACCGGAACGGCAACGGCTGCGACGGGATCGGCAAGGCGCACGGTACGACCTACACGCTGACCGGAGACGACGTCGGGCACCGGATCGTCTTCCGGGTGAAGGCCTCGAACGCCGACGGTGGGAACAAGGCGACGTCCGACCCGACGGCGGTCGTTCGTGCATCGGCCAAGCCGGACAACACCTCGCCGCCGACGATCTCGGGAACGCCGATCGAGGGCAGGACCCTGACCGGCAACCGGGGCGCGTGGTCGCACGGCCCGACCTCCTACGACTACTTCTGGCTCCGCTGCGACCGCAACGGAAACAACTGCGCGACGATCAGCGGCGCCCGGAACACGACATACCTTCTGACCTCCGCCGATGTCGGCGCCACCCTGCGGTTCTCGGTCACTGCCGCCAACTCGGAGGGCACCCGTAGCTCCACCTCGGTCCCGACCGCGGTCGTCCAGCGGCAGTCCCAGCCCTCGCGCGGGCCCGGGTGCCCGGCCGGCAGCGCGAACCCCGACCAGGTTTCCGGGATCACGCCTCCTGCGCGCCTGCTCGTCGACGGCCTTCGCAGCGACCCGTCCGTCGTGACGCGCGGCACCGCGGCGCTGGTGGTGCGCTTCCACGTCACCTCGACGTGCGGGCGGTCTGTCCAGGGCGCGCTCGTGTACGCGACCGCGACGCCCTACAACCAGTTCTCGATCCCGCCCGAGGCGATCACCGGCTCCGACGGCTGGGCAACGCTGGTCTTCCGCCGACTGGCCGGCTTCCCGGTGAGCGGCCGCCAGCAGCTGCTGACGATGTTCGTCCGTGCCCGCAAGCCGGGCGAGAGCCTCCTCGTCGGGATCTCCACCCGCCGGCTGGTCTCGATCCCCGTCCGGCTTCGCTAGGCCGCGGCGAGCAGCGCCTCGGCGACGCGGTCCTGGAGCTGATGGGCCGCTGTCCAGTTCACCGGCGCGCCGTTGCAGAGGACTGCGAACGCGAATCGCGACCCGACGAAACCGGTGAGAGCCGACGAGTGGTCGGTTGTGCCGGTCTTGCCCCTGACGAGCTCGTGGCCGGGAACGGCGAGCAGGCGGTGCCGCAGGGTGCCGGTCGCACCGGCGACCGCAAAGGTGCGGAGCAGGGGGTGGAGGGCAGGAGTGTGCGCGATTGTCTCCAGGGTCGCGGCGAGCGTGCGGGCGGTCAGGCGGTCGAGCGGAGAGAGGCCTGAGCCGTCCACGAGACGGACGCCCCCGAGCGGAATCTCGTCTGCCGCAAGCGTCGAGGCGACGACGGCGGCTCCGGCGGCGGTCGTTCCGTGTCCGCCGACGCGCGCTCCGAGCACCTTGAGCAGCATCTCGGCGATGAAGTTGTCGCTCCACGTGTCCATCTGGCCGAGCAGGGTGATCAGCCGCGGCGATGCCCGCCGGGTGAGGTGCACCGCCCGTGACGTCGCCCGCCCGACGGCCGGATCATGCGCGACCGAGATTCCCTCTGCACGGAGAGCGCGGGTGAATAGGATCGCAGCCGCGAGGGCAGGGTGGTCGACTGCTCTCCCATCGAGGACGCCGCGGTCGACCACGAGCGCGGACAGGAGCGGCGACTCGTCCTTCGCGAAGTAGGACTTCCACCCGGGTGCGGTGCGGGCGGCGTCGAAATACGACTCGTCCCCGAGGACTCGGCCGGCAACGGCCGTGATCCCGTGCCGGCGGACAGCGTGCGCGAGCGCTTTCAGGCCGCCGGTCGTCAGTGCCGGATCGCCGTGGCCCTGTAGGACCAGGCTGCCGCGCCAGGTCGAGCCCACGAGGTTCCCCTCGCCGAGGACGTCCGTGGTCGTCCGGAAGTTGGCGCCTAAGCGTTGGAGGGCAGCGGTCGCGAGCGGCAGCTTCTCCGTCGACGCCGGCTCGAGCGGCAGCTCGGGGTTGAGCCGGTAGACCACCGCGTCGGCGTCGAGGTCGACGACCACGACGCCCGTCTGAGCACGGGAGACGCCCGGCGTCGCGACTGCGACGGAGAGCGATCGCACCAGCGCGCTCGTGGCGGAGGACGTCCTGGCTCGGACGGTGGTCGCGGGCGCGCATGCCGTCCGGGGAACCGAGAGCTCGACCCCGACCCAGAGCGGGGCGCGGACGTCGAGCTTGTTCGCCTTGGCGAGCGCTCGGACGCTGACCTTGAAGCGCTGTGCGATCGACCAGAGCGTGTCCCCGGCCCGCACGCGGTAGTGCACGGGGCTGCACTTGGCGGTGTGAGCTTGGCTGGTTGGGGCTCCGAGCACGACCACCAGCGCGACTGCGAGCAGGGCAGCCGAACGTCGACGCCACGTTCTCGCCATGGGGGCGCTGTTCGTTCCCTGCGGGACCGATCCTTCCGAGCGGGTTGCGGGCGCCACTGCCGGCTAGAGCCCGCCGGCGAATCGGTAGGCGGGATGGGGTGGGACGTAACCGCCGAGCTCGAGCACGATCTGAGCGTGCCGGACGAGTCGGATCGACCTGGGGTCGCCCCTTCGGCGACCGCCGTTCACGAAGGCGAGGACGGGGCCGTGGAAGCCGGCGATCCGATGCGGGCCGAGCCGCTGCCCCCAGAGGCGGAAGACGTCGCCGAGCGTCAGCCGCGATCCTGAGCGGATCTCGACGACTCCGGTCGGCTCGAGCGTCCTCGCCGGGTAGGTGCAACCCCTCGGCGTGAGCCGGCCGAGGTGCTCCCTCCACGGCCGGGCGACGCCGATGCCGGCTGGCATGATCAGCACCTGCCGGTGCACGAACAGCTCGACGTGCACCCCAAACCGCCTCCCACCGTGCGAGCAGCGGAACCGTTCAACCGGCTCTCCGGCGACCACGGCAGCCGGTGCCGCCGGAGGCCGGAACCCCGGTCCCTTACCGATCGGCCAGGGGTGCACACTCGGCGGCAGCGGCGGCACCCCCAGAAGAAGGGCGAGGAGGGCAATCACAGCGCGGAGTGTGCCGCGCCGGTAGCGACGCTGTCGGATTCGCCGTTCGGTGCCTAGGGAATGAGCGGGACTGTGAGCAACGACCGGAACCAGCCGGACCCGCACATCCCGCAAGATCCAGGGATCCCTGGATCCAAGAACCCCAACGAGCTACCGCCGCAGAAGAAGCCTCACGTCGAAGAGATCCCCGACACGGCGCATCCAGATGCCGACGACGAAGGCCACATGGCTCCGCCCGCTGAAGGCGTCTAGAACCGCTCGAGCAGCCAGGCGTGCACTTCAGGGATGCGCCGTTCGGCCAGGGTTAGGTGGCCGTCCTCGGCGCTGAGTCGCGACTCGACGTTCGGGATATGCCGGGAGAGCCAGACGCCGTGGCCGAAGGGGACGAACCGGTCCTGCTCGCCTTGCCAGTGCAGCACGGGCACGCGGATGGCCGCCAGCTCGAATCCCCACGGCCGGACGAAGGCGACGTCGTCGTCGAACCAGCCATCGAGGCTCTGCCCGACCCCATCGCGCACGCAGTCGAGGATGTAGGCGGCGAGGCGGCCGTTGGTCACTTCGACGTCGGCGGGTCCGAGCAGCGACTGCCACGCCTCGACGAGCTGGTCCGGCGTAATCCTCATCAGCTCGGCACGGTCGCGCTCGAGCACCTCTCGATGCCGCTCCTCGCCCTCGAAGATGGCGCCGAACTCCTCGATGTTCTGCTCGCCCATCCCCTCGGTGAAGTCGAGGCCTTCGGCGCCGTACGGCGCGACCGGTGCCAGTGAGGCAGCCGCTGCGCAGCGGTCAGGTAGCAAGGCCGCGAGCGCGAGTGCATGCGGCCCTCCGCCAGAAATACCCCAAGCGCAGAACCGGTCGATCCCGAGCGCGTCGCAGACCGCGGTCGCATTGGCTGCGTCGTCGGCGACCGTGCGGCCCTCGTGTCGCGTCGAGCCACCGTAGCCGGGCCGGTCCCAGGAGATGAGGCGGATGCCCTTCTCCTCGGCGTCACGGACGTGCGGGTCGTACAGCAAGCTCGACCCCGGCGTCCCGTTCAGGAACAGCATCGGCACGCCGCTCGGATCGCCAGCCTCGCGGACGCGCAGCTCGCGCCCCCCTGTCGACACGATCGGCTGCACCACGGCGACTCTACTCAACGAGCTCAGAGACGGTCGGAGTGCCGGAATCCCGCCGTGCTCCGCGGGACTCCGCTGTACGAAGCGGAGGGGGAGGGATTTGAACCCTCGAGGGGCTTGCACCCCTAACGGTTTTCGAGACCGCCCCGTTCGGCCGCTCCGGCACCCCTCCACGGGCGGGCTCAGCCTAGCGATTCGCCGCCGCGACCGACATCGCGGTCGCGGCACACGGCCGGACTTTCGCGGTTAGGCGGAGAAGGAGGGATTCGAACCCTCGATGCAGGTATTCACCCACATAACGCCTTAGCAGGGCGCCGCCTTCAGCCACTCGGCCACTTCTCCGGAGCGTCAGCATCGTAGCGAACGGTCTTGCAGGCCCCCCCGATCGGGTCACCTCAAAGATCACCCTTCGTGGTCATGACCGAAACGGCGATCCACGGCATGCTGAGCGAGCCGGATCTCCCCTCACATACCCCACCGGCATTGGAGACGCCCGCCCCACGCGGGCGTTTTCCGTTCTCTGGAGTCAGTCATGCACGCGGGCGATGAGCTCGCCGCGGCGGATGACCTTCACGGCGGTTCCGGCGAGGCGGACGTCGAACCCGGAATCTCGTGGAAACAGGACCTTGTCGCCCGGCTCGACGCCGCCCGGGTCGCTGCCCACCGCGGTCACGATGCCCGTGCGCGCTCCTGCTTCCGAACTGGCCGGGATAATCAGTCCGTGGCGGGTCTCCGCCTCGTCGTCGCTCGGCTCGACGACGACGTAATCGTCGAGCGGTTCGAGCGTCACCCGCGGGGTTTGGGTGTCCTCGAGCACGGAACAAGCGTAGCTCGGTCAACCGCGGCCGATGAGTCGAGGGCCGGACGTAGGAGGGACAGGCTTCAGCCTGTCCCCGGGCCTTTCGCCAGTGCCAACGGAAGGCAAGGGTCAGACTGAAGTCTGACCCTGCTGTAGCAGCAGGGGGACCGTGAGATCGTTGGGCCCGGGGGGTTTGCGGATCTCGCGCCACGTGCACTGCTCCGCGTCCTTGTCATCGCGGAAGCGGAGCAGCCGCTGTCTCTTATACACATCTCCGAGCCCACGAGACTCGTGCATTCA
>JBKPPY010000055.1:0-10952 GCA_046733845.1 Actinomycetota bacterium
ATCCCACCCTCCTGTGGCACGGCTACGGAGCGGACCTCGTCCAGGGTGACCCCGGCCCGCAGGACGAGGGCGGCTTCCTCGCAGCCCGAGCCGCAGATCAGCACGAGGTCCTCGTCCCGGGAATTGGCCGCCGCGACCCGTGTCCACGGGATCACGGCGAAGTCGACCGCGCCGTTCGCCATCTGCTCCGGGACGAGCCAGGCGGTGGACGCGACCTGGATCTGTACCTCGAGGCCGCGGTTGCGGAAGAAGCCGCATTCCGCAGCGGTGTAGGCGGGTGTCTGGCAGACGCCCCGCAACAGGGCCATGTTGACTCGTTCCATGCCGGCTCTCTCCCCAGGCCGCATTATCGTCAGCCTCGACAGCTTGTCTAGGGGCCCGGGCGCGCTCAGACTGCGATCGATGACGGAAACCGGTCTGTTCGTCGCCGCTGTCCCGGGAACCATCCCCGACGCCTTTCGCGCCGCCGTCGAACGGTTCGGCGATCGACGTGCGCTGGAGATTGACGGAGTTGTGCTGACCTACGCCGAGGTCGACGCGCTCTCGAACCAGATCGCCCACGGCCTCCTCGCGCGCGGCGGACGCGAGCCGCTGGCGATGGTCGCTCACCTGGAGCCGATGTCGGTGATCGTCATGCTCGGCGCGCTGAAAGCCGGCCGCGTGTTCGCTCCGCTCGACCCGCGGGATCCGCCCGAGCGCGTGCAACGGATCCGCGAGCAGCTCGGCGCGTTGCTCGTTTCCAGAGACGACGCGATTGACCGGCTGGCGGTCGAACGCGCCGACGATCCCGCGCTCGCATTGGATCCCCAGCAGCCTTCGCTCGTCAACTTCACGTCGGGCTCGACGGGGCGGCCCAAAGGCACGGTCAAGAGCCATCGGCAGCTCTCGTGGGCGCCGGTCGGATGCGGCGTCACGCCTGACGATCGCTTTGCGATCACGCTCCCGCTCTCGTTCGGAGCCGGGCACGCGCCCGTGCTCGGGGCGCTGCTCGTCGGGGCGTGCGGGTGCTTCTTCGACCCGATCGAGCACGGCATCGAGGCGATGGCCGACTGGCTCGCCGCCTCCGGCGTGACGATGCACATGACCTCGCCCTCCGCGCTTCGGGCGACCGCCTCGGCGCTCGAGGCATCTGGCCGGGCTGCCGAGTCGGTGCGGCTCGTGATCCTGGGCGGCGAGGGCTGCGAGGCGCACCACCTCCAGGTCGCCCGCCGCGTGCTGCCGGAGGCGGTGATGATGAACGTCTACGGCTCGACCGAAGCCGGATTTATCGCCTCGACCTCGATCGCTCCGGGAGAGCAGCTCGTGGACGGACCGATTCCGCTCACCCGAGTGTTCCCGTGGCATTCGGTCGACATTGTCGATCAGGATGGGCACCCGATCCCGATCGGCGACACCGGCGAGATCGTCGTCCGCGGCCCCGACATCGCCCTCGGCTACTGGGAGGATCCCGAAGAGGAGAAGCAGCGCTTCATCACCCTTGACGGCCTCGAGCGTGCGGTCAGGACCGGCGATCGCGGACGGCTGCGACCGGATGGGACGCTCGAGCACCTCGGACGGGTCGACCTGCGCGTGAAGGTGCACGGGCAGATGGTCGACCTCCAGGCAGTCGAGCAGGAGCTCGCCGAGCTTCCCGCCGTGCGCGAGGCGATCGTCTCGGCCGTGTCCGATGCCGACGGCGACGTCCGCCTCGTCGCGCACGTCGGTCCGGAGACGGACGGAAGCGTCTCGCCGAGCGACCTGCGAGCGGCTCTGGCCGCGCGGCTCCCGCCGTTCATGATCCCGTCTACCTTCATCGTGCTCGGCGCCGTTCCCAGAAACGTCTGGGGGAAAGTCGACCGCGCGGGGCTGCGTCGTGCCGCGCAGGAAGGCGCGCTCTACGAAACCGAGGAGTACACGGAGCCGAGGGATTCGCGAGAGGCGGCACTCGCCGACATCGTCTCGGAGGTGCTCGAGCTCGAGCGCGTCGGTCCGGCCGACGACCTCTTCGCGCTCGGCCTGGACTCCTTCACGCAGACCGAGCTCCTTGTCGCGATCGAGGACCGGCTCGACGCCAGGCTGACGCCGCTGGATCTGTATCGCGCGCCGACGATCGAGGCTCTGGCACGGCAGGTCGCCGAACCCTCGTCCGAAGAAGGGGTCGTCCGGAGTATCGACCTCGGTGGATCGGGAACGCCCTTCTTCTGCGTCCCGGGCGGTGACTTCCGGATTCGCAACCTGTTGCCGCTGGCACGGTTTCTGGACCGTCCTATGTATTCGTTCGTCCCTCTGGGTTTCGAACGTCGCGCGCTGCCCGACCGGACCGTCGAACGTGTCGCCGCCCGTTTCGTCGGCGGCCTCCGGACGGTCCAGCCTTGCGGCCCGTACCTCATCGGGGGTTTCTCGTTCGGGAGTGTGATCGCCGTCGAGATGGCGCAGCAGATCAGGTCGACTGGGGAGGATGTCGCCTTGCTGGTGCTGCTCGACCCGACCTGGCTGGCGCTGCCTGTCGCGGAGCGGATCCGCCAGTTCGCCCTCGGTTCCGCTGCGAGTCGGCGGACACCCTTCGCGGTCGTTCGACGTGTGGCACGCCAGGCCGCCGTCTCAGCTGAAGTGCGGGCCAGAGTCGCAACAGCCGGCATCATCGCCCGCTCGTATGCCGGTCAGTGCCGGGTGTTCCTTGCCCTCTCGGGACGGATGGGCCGCCGCTACCGGGCGCGGCCGTACGACGGCCCCACACTGCTCGTAACTGCGCAGGGTCGAGACCAGTCCGAGCCGGTCGAGATGGCGGAGTTCCTGACGGGCCGAACGGACGTGGCCGACGTTCCCGGGGCGCACGACGCGATCCTCCACGAGCCGTTCGTCGCCACCCTGGCAGCGCTGGTCGAAGACGCCCTCTCGGCTGCCGATGCGGCCGTCAGGCCGCCAGGAGTCGCCTGAGCACGTAGGGCAGGATCCCGCCGTGGCGCATGTAGTCGCGCTCTCGCGGCGTATCCAGCCGCACTCGGGCGGTGAACTCCTTGCCGTCGGCGCGGACCGTCACCTCTCTCGCCTTCGCGTTCTCGACGCCGCTGATCGAGAACTCCTCGCGCCCGGTCAGGCCGAGCGACTCGGCATTCTCGCCGTCCCGGTACTGCAACGGCAGGATGCCCATCATCAGGAGGTTCGAGCGGTGGATTCGCTCGTAACTCTCGGCGATCACCGCGCGGACGCCGAGCAGTTTCGGTCCCTTCGCCGCCCAGTCGCGCGAGGAGCCCGTGCCGTACTCCTTGCCGGCGAGCACGATCAGCGGCGTCCCATCGGCCAGGTAGCGCGCTGACACATCGAAGATGGAACCTTCCTCGCCGCTCGGCACGTGCACCGTCCAGGTGCCCTCGCTGCCGGGAACGAGCAGGTTGCGCAGGCGAACGTTCGCGAACGTGCCCCGGACCAGCACCTCGTGATTGCCGCGGCGGGAGCCGTACGAGTTGAACTCCTTCCGCTCGACGCCGTGCTCGACCAGGTAGTGCCCGGCCGGGCTGTCGGGCTTGATCGAGCCGGCCGGCGAGATGTGGTCGGTGGTGACCGAGTCGCCGAGCATGACGAGGCAGCGCGCGCCCTCGATGTCCTCGACGGTCCCCGACTCGACCGACATGCCGTCGAAGTAGGGCGGCCGCCGCACGTACGTGGAGTCCCCGGCCCACGCGTACAGGTCCCCGCTCGGAATCTCGAGCGAGCGCCAGTTCTCGTCCCCGGTAAAGACGTCGGCGTAGCGGCCGCGGAAGAGCTCGCCCGAGACTGAGCCCGCGATCGTCTCGTCGATCTCCTCGCTCGTCGGCCAGAGGTCGCGCAGGTAGACGTCGTTGCCGTCCGGATCCTGGCCGATCGGCTCGGTTGCCAGATCGAGGTCCATCCGGCCGGCGAGCGCGTATGCGACGACCAGCGGCGGCGAGGCGAGGTAATTCGCCTTCACCTCCGGGTGGATCCGCGCTTCGAAGTTGCGGTTGCCCGACAAGACGGCGCAGACGACGAGATCGCTCTCGGCGATCGCCGCCGAGATCTCCTCGGGCAGCGGGCCGGAGTTCCCGATGCAGGTCGTGCAGCCGTAGCCGACCGTGTGGAAGCCGAGCGCCTCGAGGTAGGGCGTCAGGCCGGCCTTCTCGTAGTAGTCGGTGACTACTCGCGATCCCGGCGCAAGGCTCGACTTCACCCACGGCTTGCGATCGAGGCCGCGCTCCACCGCCTTCTTCGCCAGCAGCCCGGCGGCCACCATCACCTGCGGGTTCGAGGTGTTGGTGCAGCTCGTGATCGCGGCGATCACGACGCTGCCGTGCTCCAGCTCGAACTCGAGATCGCCCAGCTGGACGTGCGCGGCGGCCGGTTCCGGTTCCACGACGGCCACGGCCGCGGCCGGCGCTGCCATCGGCTCCTCGTGGCCGGGGTTGACGTAGGCCGGAGGATCCGACGCCGGGAAGCTCTCGGCGACTGCCTCGTCCTTCGCGTTTCCGTAGTCGACGCCGAAGGTGGGCAGCTCGTGCAGGAACGCGTGCTTCGCCTCGCTGAGGGCGACCCGGTCCTGCGGTCGGCGCGGCCCGGCCAGGCTCGGCTCGACGGTGCCGAGGTCGAGCTCGACCACCTCCGAGTAGGTCGGGTGGTCGTCTGCCTCATGCCAGAGCAGGTTCTCCTTGCAGTAGGCCTCGACAAGGCTGACGCGATCGTCCGGCCGACCGGTCAGCCGCAGGTACTGGAGCGTGGCATCGTCCACGGGGAAGAAGCCGCAGGTGGCGCCGTATTCGGGCGACATGTTCCCGATCGTTGCCCGGTCGGCGAGCGAGAGAGACGCGAGGCCGGGGCCGAAGTACTCGACGAACTTGCCGACGACGCCGGTGTTCCGGAGGATCTCGGTCACGGTCAGGACGAGGTCGGTCGCGGTCGCCCCCTCGGTCAGAGCGCCCGTCAGGCGGAAGCCGACGACCTGCGGAACGAGCATCGACAGCGGCTCGCCGAGCATCGCCGCCTCTGCCTCGATTCCGCCGACGCCCCAGCCGAGGACGCCGAGCCCGTTCACCATCGTGGTGTGCGAATCGGTGCCGACGAGCGTGTCGGGGAACGCGCGGCCGTCGCGCGACTCGACCACGCGGGCGAGGTACTCGAGGTTGACCTGGTGGACGATCCCGGTGCCGGGCGGGACGACCTTGAGGTCGGCCAACGACTGCTGGCCCCAATGCAAGAACGCGTAGCGCTCGCGGTTGCGCTCGAACTCGAGCTCGACGTTGCGCCCGAATGCGAGCCGCGTGGCGAACTCGTCGACCTGTACCGAGTGGTCGATCACGAGCTCTGCCGGAATCACGGGATTGATCTCGGCGGCGTCCCCACCCAGCTCCTGCATCGCGTCGCGCATCGCGGCGAGGTCGACGATCGCCGGGACACCGGTGAAGTCCTGGTGGATCACCCGGCTCGGCCGGAACGAGATCTCGCGGCTCGGCTCGTCGGTCGCGACCCAGCCCGCGATCGACTCCGCGTCCGACTCACTTCCGGCGCGCAGCACGTTCTCCAGCAGGACACGCAGTGAGTAGGGAAGACGCGCGACGTCCCACCGGTCCTGTAGTGCATCCAGTCGGAAGATCTCGTAGGTCTCTGATCCGACGCGTAACGTCCCGCGAGCTTCCATATCCCTATTCCATCAAAGGTCATACTCCCGCGGTCGACGGGGGAGAAGGAGGCACTGATGGCATTCGAGGAGCTGAAGCAGCGGCAGGGGGTTGTCTGGGGGAGCGGACCGTTCGAGGTTGTCGCCGAGACGATCGCCGACGTCCACCGCGACGTCGTCGAGGCGGTGGGCGACGCGGACGGCAAGCGCTGGCTCGACGTTGCCTGCGGCACCGGCGGCGTGACCGAGCTTGCTGCCGCCGCCGGAGCCGATGTCACCGGGATCGACTTCGCTCCGGCGCTGATCGAGACGGCCAAGCGGCGGGCCGCCGAGAAGGGCCTGGACATCGACTATCGGGTCGGCGACGCCGAGGATCTCGAGGTCGAGAACGCGAGCTTCGACGTCGTCACCTCGACGTTCGGTGTCATGTTCGCGCCGGACCAGCCGCGTGCTGCGGCCGAGCTCGCTCGGGTGACGCGGCCGGGCGGAAACCTCGCGCTCTCGACCTGGCGACCCGATGGCGGCATCGGCGCGATGTTCCAGATGATGACGCCCTTCCAGCCACCCCTTCCTGAAGGCGCGGGAGCGCCGCTCGACTGGGGGCGGCCGGAGTACGTCGAAGAGCTGCTCGGCGACGGGTTCGAGCTGTCGTTCGAGATGAGGACGTCGACCGACTCGAGTGAGAGTGGCGAGTCGATGTGGCAGTTCTACGTCGAAAACTTCGGCCCGACCAAGACGCTTGCCGCGTCGCTCGACGACGACCGCCGCGAGGAGCTCCACCGCGCCTGGGTCGACTTCTTCGAGACGAACTACCGCTCGGATGGGGCGGTCGTGTTTCCGCGCGAGTGGCTGCTCGTCACGGGCACGCGCCGCTAGAGAGTTAAAGGACAGTTGGGACAGGCTTCAGCCTGTCCCCGGGCCTTCCGGTGGCGCCGGCGAAAAGGCAAGCGCCAGACTGAACTCTGTCCCTTTCTCTATCCCCAGGAGGTCTCGGTCATCGGGCGGATTGCCGTCTCCAGGATCCTGTGCGTGCGCGGTCGGGTGAGCACGAACATGACGATCTCGGCCACGTCCTCGGCGGTCATCATCCCCGGCAGCGCATCCGGCCTCCGGCCGCGGCCCTCCTCGAGGGCGAATTCGGTGGCAACTCCGCCAGGGCAGACGTTCGTGCACCGCACTCCCTTCTCCCGCAGCTCGTGGTCGAGTGCGCGCGTGAAGCCGACCTGGCCGAACTTCGAGGCGCAGTAGACCGCCTCGTACGGCAGCCCTCGGCGGCCGGCCTCGGAAGCGAGCGTGATCACGTCGGCCGCGTCGCTCTCGAGCAGGTGCGGGAGCGCCGCGCGGATCGCGTAGAGCGTGCCCTTCAGGTTCGTGTCGATCATCTCCTCGAGGTGCTCGCGGGAGAGGTCGAGGAACGGCCCGTAGGCGCCGACGCCGGCGTTGGCGACGACGATGTCGAGGCGGCCGAAGCGCTCCACGGTCGCTGCGACCGCGGCGTCCACAGCGTCCGGATCTCGGACGTCGGAGGCGACCCCGAGCCCGCGCTCGAGACCCAGGTTGTCGCCGCGCCGGGACGCCAGGCCGACGGAGGCCCCGGCGTCATGGAGCATGCGACCGACCGCGGCGCCGATCCCGCCGCTGGCGCCGGTGATGAACGCGACTCTGCCGTCGAATCTCATGAGTCCTCCAGGTCTCGTAGCGCCGGATAGAGGGCGCGGTATCGGACGTACCGCTCGTCGTACACCTTCTGCCATTCCGGGTCCGGCTCGACCGCGTCGCGGACGCGGACGCACGCGGCGACCGCCTCGGCCGCGTCGGCGAAGACGCCCGCCGCCACCGCGCCGAGCAGAGCGGCGCCGTACGCGGCGCCTTCTTCGACCGCGGTCCGCTCGATCGGGATGCCGAGCACCGAGGCAACGATCTTCAGCCACAGCTCGCTCCGCGCGCCGCCCCCGGAGGCGCGACCGGCAGCCGGCGCCACCCCGAGCGCCTTCAGCAGCTCGAGCGAGTCGCGCAGCCCGAACGCGACCCCCTCGAGGACCGATCGGACTAGCGCCCCGCGGTCGTGTCTGAGGGACAGTCCCTCGAACACGGCCCGAGCGGACGGGTCGGCGTGCGGCGTGCGCTCGCCCTGGAGGTAGGGGAGGAACGTCAACCCCTCTGTTCCGGCCGGCCAGCGCTCGGCCTCCGCGACCAGCGCGTCGTAGCTGCCGCCGACGGCGTCGCGCAGCCACCGTAGCGAGCCGGCGGCCGAGAGCATCACTCCCATCGCCTCCCACGTGTCCGGCACCGCGTGGCAGAACACGTGGACGCGGGCCTCAGGATCCGCGCTGTAGCCGGGCAGCGCGGCGAACACGACGCCCGACGTGCCGAGGACGACCGACAGCGGCCCGGGGCCGACCACGCCGACCCCGAGCGCACCGGCCTGCTGGTCGCCTGCGCCGCCGATCGCGGTCGACTCGTGTGCAGGGGGCAACCACTCGAGCGGAACCTCGAGCGCGTCGCAGACCTCGTCGCTCCAGCGCCGCCCGGCGACGTCGAACAGCAGCGTCCCGGACGCCTCGGCGGCGTCGATCGCCCGCTCTCCCGTCAGCCGCAGACGGACGTAATCCTTCGGGAGCAGGACGTGTGCCGCCTGCGCCCACACCTCCGGCTCGTGCTTCCGCACCCAGACCAGCTTGGGCGCGGTGAAGCCCGGAAGCGCCCGGTTGCCGGTGAGGCGGACGAGCCGATCGAAGCCCACCCGGCTCTCGATCTCGGCACACTCCGCGCCGGTTCGCTGGTCGTTCCAGAGGATCGCCGGCCGCAGCACTCGATCGGCGGCGTCCAGCAGGACGAGCCCGTGCATCTGACCGGTCAATCCGACCGATGCTGCGTCTGCTGCGCCGACGGCCGCCAGTGCCCGCTCGCTCGCCGACCACCAGTCTTCGGGGTCCTGCTCTGCCCAGCCGGGCTGTGGAATCGAGAGTGGGTACTCGACCTCGGCGCGTTCGAGCACCTCCCCGGCCGCGGATATCGCGACCGCCTTGGCGCCGGTCGTGCCGACGTCGAGCCCGACGATACGCTGCTCAGACATGGAGCAGCTCGCTTCCGGCCTCTCGTACTGGGTCGCCTACCACCCAGACTGGAAGGAGGACGTTGTCTCGTACGCGCTGGAGTCCGACGACGGTGTCGTCCTCGTCGACCCGCTGCTGCCGCCGCGCGGGCTGCGCCGTCCCGACCACGTCCTCCTCACTGTCTACTGGCACGGGCGCTCGACGGGGGACCTGCGCGCGAAGCGCGTCTGGGCACCACACCGCTCGGTGCGCGCGCTCGAGCGTCGCGGCATCGCTGTCACCGATCCCCTGCGGCCCGGGGACTCCGGCCCGGGCGGCACGCAGCCGCTCGCGTCCGGCCGTGCGTCCGAGCTCGTCTACTGGCTTCCCGAGCAGCGTGCGCTCCTGGCCGGCGATGTGCTGCTCGGCGCCCCGCTCAGGATCTGCCCGGACGGCTGGGTCGGGAAGGGCGGGAAGGCAGCCGTTCGCGCCGCCCTCACGCCGGCGCTCGATCTGCCGATCCAGCGCGTGCTCGTCTCGCACGGCGCGGCCCTCGCCGGCGACCGAAAGGCGCTCGCTCGGGCCCTGCGTCAAGCGCCGAGCGCCGCGTAGACCAGCTCGTACGCCCGCACTGCGTCCTTGCGGGACTGCGCCTCGCGTAGCGAAGCGTCGTCGATCTTCGCCGCGATGCCGTCGATGAACCGCCAATGCAGGACGGACCGGCGCACGGCTTCGACGGCGTCCTCGGTGTACGGGTAGAGGTCGAAGCCGAGCCGGCGTCCGTCGGCGCCATATCCGGCGCGCCGGAACTCGAGCGCAAGCTCGAGCGTCTCCATGAACGCCGTCGCCCCGACCATGTTGTCGTCGTCGAAGGTGCCCCAGCCGGAGTTCGCGTGCTGGTGGCCGAGCAGACCCTCTGCGGCGAGGAGCGCGGCGTACTCGGCCAACGACTCGCCGTTCATGATCAGATGCTGCCAATCCATGTTCACCTTGACGTTGTCGAGGCCGCGTTCCTGGAGCTTGTGGATCACGTGCAGCGTCATCCCGATGTTGCGCATCAGGATCTTCATCGCCGGCTCCGAGTTCTTGTGCTCGAGCCAGAGCTCCTGGCCTGAGTCCTTGAGCGTGCCGGCGATCTCGGCGAGGCCGTCGACGAACCAGGCCCAACTGTCGGCGTACGGCGTCTGGAACGGGTAGTTGTAACCCTCGATCCCGGGCCACACGATCATCGGCACACCGAGCTCGCCCGAGAGCTTCGCCCCGGCAACCGCGATCTTCACCGCCTCGCTGCGCACGGCCGGGTCGGGATTGACGAGGCCGCCGCGTCCGAACCGCGGATCGAGGTGCAGCCCGCCGGCCAGGCAGTAGACGTCGTGGTCCGAGCCGAGGGCATCGCGGATCGCGTCCGCGTTCTCCTCGTTCAGCTCCTGCGGGTAGTGAAACTCGTAGCCGTCGATCAGGTCGCCGAGCCCGTCCACCGCCCGCCGTACCCGCTCGACCGTCGTCTCGCCCGCGTGCTCCGGCTGGTAGCCGCCGGGGACGAAGCGGGTGACCATGGAGCTGAATGCCCAGATACCGAGACTCGTCTTCATAGCCGGAGACTAACCGCCTCTGCACGTGCGCGTCCCAGTTGACGAACGCGGTGCAAACCGCGAGTCTTTCCGCGAAAGGGCGCCCGCCGCGCGCAAGCACGGCAGGCCGCAGGCGAACGTAGTCAGCAGAAGAACGGAGGGAGGAGCACGTGAAGCATGTTTCTCGCAAGGTGATTGCGGTGGGGCTTGTCGCCGCGGTTGCCGCGCTCGCCGTGGCCGTCGCCGTCGCGGCGGCGGGCTCGGCGAAGAAGTCGGCCGCCATTCAGGCGTGCGGTCTGATGCCGGACACGAAGTCGTCCGTGCGCTGGGAGCAGTTCGACAAGCCGTACCTGCTCAAGGCCTTCAAGGCCGCCGGGATCTCGGCCCGCGTCGTCAACGCCCAGAACGACCCGCAGAAGCAGAAGTCCCAGGCCGACCAGTGCATCGCCGACGGAGCGAAGGTGCTGATCATCGCGCCGATCAACTCCGGCTCGGCGGCCGCGATCGAGAAGGCGGCTCTGGCGAAGGGCGTCAAGTCGATCGACTACGACCGTCAGGTCGAGGGCGGCGTCGCCGCTCTCTACACGTCGTTCGACGGCCACACCGTCGGCGTCATTCAGGGCAACGCCGTCATCCTCGGCCTGAAGAAGGCCGGCCTCTACTCGAAGAAGCCGGTCGTTGCCTCCGTGTGGGGCGGCCAGGAGGACGCGAACACGTTCCTGTTCAAGGGCGGGGTCGATC
>JBKPPY010000056.1:0-10791 GCA_046733845.1 Actinomycetota bacterium
CGTTCTTCGCGCAGGTCGAGTGGTTCAGCACGGAATGCCCTGCGCCGGGGACGAGGAGCACACGCCCCTTCGGGAACTGCTTGGCGATCTCGACCGCACCGCTGGTCGGTGTGCGGATGTCGCGGTCGCCCGAGAGCACGAGCACCGGCACGTTCGGCAGCGGACCGGGTCCGAGGAGGACGCCGCCGGAAGGGCCAGGCCAGCCTATACAGGCCCATGCCGGGAAAATCTGGAACGCCCAGTCGCCGAACGCGCCGGACGAGCCCGCCGGGAGCCCTGCGATCGCTGTGTTCATCGCCGCTGTGCGGACATCCGGTGTGTCGGCCGGCTGCCACGGGAAGGGACCGTCGCCGCAGTTGGTCGCCAGTAGAAGGACGAAGTTGATGTCGTTCTCCGAGGACGTGCTGAGGGTGTCCAGGAAGATGAGCCGCTCGAGGGGGAGCATCGACCCGGCGAGGGCGGCGTCGGTCGCCGCCGGCAACTCCGATGACATCGCCGAGCCGAGATCGCTCTCGTAGGCGAGCGAGAGCATCTCCACTCCGTCGATGTGCTCGGTGTAGGGCGCGAGCGTAGGGGCGAAGTGGACGGTCGCGTCGACTGGATGGGTTTGGAGTGCGTTCGCGAGCGTCGCGAACCGGTCGCCGATCCCCGCTGGGATTCCCTGGCAGACGTTGTTGGTGCAGATCTTGTTGATCGAGGTAGGAATCGTCTGGATTGAGCTCGTGTCGACCGGGCTGCGGTTCGGCAGCACCTCGGAGTCGAGCAGGAGCCGCTCGACGTGGCTCGGGTGTGCGAGCGCGTAGGCGACGGCGTGCTTCGTCCCGTAGGAGACGCCGAACAGCGCGATCTTGTCGACGCCCAGGGCGGTTCGCACGGACTCGATGTCCTCGCCGTGGTCACGGGTCGTGTAGAAGGCCCGTGTCGGGACGGCCGTGCCGCACTGTGCGACCGTCCGTGCATTGGGGCAGGCCAGCGGGCCGGACTTTCCGGTCCCGCGGTCGTCGTATGCGACGAGGGTGTACCCGGGGAAGTAGGACCGCCAGTACGAGGCCTGGGCGCCGAGGTCGAAGCTCTCCGCCGACGCCTGCCCGGGCCCTCCGGCCAGGAGCATCATCACACCGCGCGGCATTCCGATTGCAGGCAGAACCTCGACATAGAGCGGAACCTGCCCCGTGGTCCCGCCCGAGTAGTCGAGCGGGACGTTCAGCGTCGCGCACTGGAGGCCGCCGGCGCCGCACGGCGCGAACGGGGGCGCAGCCGAGCCGGCCGGTGCCGAGACGAGCACAGCGACGACGGAGACGAGGAGGGTGACGCCACGGCGCACGAGCCGCAGAGTAGCCTCGTTCGGCCGGTGAGGACGCCCGAACAGCGGCTGGAATCCTGCTTAGTGACCGCCGGATTCATGGCGGCTATCCGCCAGGCTCGGCCAGGGCGAACTGGCCCTCCTCTCGCTGACGAGCGGAGGGCCGGTTCGGCAGTTAGCGAGTGAACGAACGCGAGGCGGGACGGCTCGTGAGCCCGGCGATGTCTCGGGCCCAAACCGTGATGGTCAGCCGGTGCCGGAAGCGGGGAGCCGGAATCCAGCTACGCGTTAGTGTCGAGCACGGGGCCGGAGCCGTCAGCGTCCGGAAGCGACGAACATACGAAGGTACGCCGCGCCGGGAGTCGCGCTCGATGATGCCCATTCGCCTGTGCGAGTCGTCGCAGACCCGCATCCGTGTATACGCGCGCACGCCGATGAACCGGACGGCGAGGATCCGGATCGACGGCCGATGGTTGACCGCCGGGGGCGGCGCCGTCGTCGTAGTAGTCGTGGTCGTGGTCGTCGTCACTGTCGCCTTCTGAACCACGCCGGTCGGGGCCGACAGGGCGGCGGTCTGACCGTCGGCGTTCTTCGCCACGACCCGGAACCGCAGCGTGTGGCCGACGTCGACGCTCTTGAGCGTGTAGCTGAGGTTCGTTGCGTTGGCGATGCTTACGCAGCTGAAGCCGTCGCTCGCGCACCGTCGCCAGATGTAGTCGTAGTCGGTTGGATTGTTGTTCCAGGTGCCTCGGGTCGCCGTCAGGGTCTTCCCCTCCTCGGGCGTCCCGGAGACGGTCGGCGGGCTCGCGTTAACCGGCTTCGCGGAGCTCGCTGCCACGCCTGCGTTCGCGAAGGCAGCAAAGAGCACGGTGCCTGCCACCATCACCCCGACTATGAGCCCGCCGATTATCGGTCTGCCTCTCCACTTGTATGTACGCATCGAGTTCTCGCCCCTTTCCGTTCTGAATATCTCTGCGCGTACCCGGCCAAGGAGAGAAAAAATCCCTGCAAATGGAACGCTTACATTTGCCGGAAATCGGGCGCTGAAAAAGGGGCCGCCGCCTTGTCGGCGCCTTCCCGTTCGCAAACCGCCCTAGGCGTGACGGGCGCGTGACGGCGCGGTGACGCGTGGGTGCAACGCTGGCGGGCAAGCCCAAGGAGGTCGCGATGCCCGACAAGGGAGCCCGAGCCGGATCCGGTCAGTTCACACTGGAGGTGCCGGTCGACGCCTCGGCGATTTCGGCCGAGGATGCGAAGCAGCAGGAGCTGAAGGTCGTCGTGAAGACACGGGAGGGCGAGCTCCGCTCGCAGCCCGTGAAGTTGAAAGGTGATCGCACGGGCAGCGCGACTTTCTCCTTCGAGCGTGATCCAGGGCCGCTGCATGTGTTCCTCGGCCCGGACCGCGCGGAGGACGCGGAGCTTGCCGCTTCGCAGACGATCACGACTCAGGTCAGCTCATCGCTGTGGGCAAAGCAGCGGCAAGTCGAGCTCGCGCCGCTGCGGGTGTCGCCCTACTACTGGTGGTGGTGGTGGCGCTGGTGTCGGGAGTTCACGATCCGCGGCCTCGTCGTCTGTCCGGATGGAAGACCCGTCCCCGGCGCCGAGGTGTGCGCCTACGACGTCGACTGGTGGTGGTGGTGGTGGTCGAAGCAGCAGGTTGGTTGCGCGATCACCGACATCAACGGCTGCTTCGAGATCAACTTCCGGTGGTGCTGCGGGTTCTGGCCCTGGTGGTGGTGGCGCTACCGGATCTGGGAGTTTCAGCCCGAGATCGCCGAGATCATCGCACCGGTACTCGAGCGCGACCCGCGGATTGAGCTCGGCCGCGCCTCGCACGTCCCGAGCCTCGACGTGTTTGGGCCCTTGCTGGGTCGAGAAGGCCTCGACACGGGCAAGGAGCTCGCGTCGGTTCCCCCAGGACGGCTGGATCAGCTCCGCACGGCCCTGCTGGAGAAGTTGCCGCGCGCACCGGAGCTCTCAGCGCTGCGGATCTGGCCGTGGTGGCCATGGTGGCCGTGGTGGGACTGCACGCCGGACATCATCTTCCGCGTCACCCAGGACTGCCATTTCCCCGGCGCGGTCATCGTCGACGAGGGGGTTGGCGACACCCGCTGGGACATCCCGAACCCGCTCGACGTCACCCTGATTGCCAACGATCTCGCGTGCTGCCGCCCGATCCCGCCCGACGACGAAGGCGACTGCATCAATATCTCGTCGATCTGCTCCGACGAGTACCTGTCGATCGACGCGATCGCGGGGAACCGCGGCGCAGCCTCCGCGACACCGGAAGGCTACGCGCCGGGCGACCGACCGTTCTCGGAGACCATCGCCGTCCTCAAGGCGAACACGTTCGTGGGCGTCGATTACTACGAGATCGAAGTCTGGGACCCGACGGCCATGACGTGGGGCCCGTTGCCGGCCGGGACGGCTGTCGACTTCTGCCGCCATTGGCTGCAACCCGTGCCTGTGGGGCCGTGGCCGAACGGCAACGTCGACTTCAAGTGGCAGACGAAGCTCGACGGCGCGACACCCCACACGGTCGTCGAGAGCCGCGAGCACTGGGAGGCGACCGTCGGGCTGCCGCCGCTCGCGTTCTGGACGATCAGCGAGCAGCTCGTCGTCGCGCTCGACTCGACGAAGTTCCCAGACGGCACCTACAAGTTCCACGTCGTCGGCTGGACGGACAACGGCGCCGACAAGATCAAGGACGGTCACGTGTTGACGTGGTGCGGAATCGACGATCCCGCCGAGTGGGTGCTTACGTTCGACAACCGGATCACGAACGATCCAGCCGCGCTGCCGTGCTCACCGCTCCAGCCCGGACTGGTGCACCTGTGTACGCTCGAGCCGACGACGGAGCTCACCAGCGTCAAGATCGGGGGCAATCCGATCCCCGAGTGCGGCACGAGTGACCTGACGGGCGACCTCGAGATCGACTTCAAGGTCGAGGATCCGGACGGTCATCTCCTCTCCTACGCCCTCACTGCGCACTGGGGGGCCGGCCACATCCGGAATCTGCTGCCGGGAGGACCGGACGTCCCCAGCGCAACCCTCACGCTCAACTCCGGCGACGCAAAGGGGCCGAACTACAGTGCCGCGCTCGGTCAAGGGGTCACGAGTCCCCACTGGTACGGCGGGACGATGACGCTCACCGTCCCGGCAAGCGAGGCCTTCCAAGAGCCGTGCTGCTACCTGATCAGGCTCGAAGCGTGGAAGCGCCACCACCGCGGCTACCGCTTCGGTGCGTGTGGCTTCAACTGCGACCAGGACGTGTACTGGAACGTCAGCGAGTTCACAGTCGGCGTCGGCGTCTGCGAGCCACCGCCGAGGATCGAAATACCGCGAGAAATCGAGACCCGGATTCCAGGCCCGATTCCGGAGGAGATCTCTCCCACACCGCTTCGCTGATGGGTTGTTGTGGACAAGGTCGGGCGGCACTCCGCGCAGCGGGTGCCGCCGGCCCGCCCGGACATCCTGCCGGGCCGCGGGCGGGGCCTCCGCCCCCGGCCGTGGTGCGCTACGCCGGCTTCCATCCGGTGCGCGTCAGAGGATCGGTGAGCGGGAGGGTCTACGACTTCGTCGGCGCCGGAGCGATGCAGACGGTCGCCGCTGCGGACATACCAGACCTGATTCGCACAGGTCTCTTTGCGCGAGGCTAGCGCTTCCGGGGCGATACGTCGCTGACCCCCGGTTCGACCAAGGACCAGCTGTGCAGACCGAGGCCCCCGTCCACGCGGACGGTTGTCCCGGTGACGTACCCGGCCCACTCGTCGCTCAGGAGTACCGCGATCATGCGGGCCACGTCGATCGGCTCTCCGCCGCGCCCGAGCGGCACAAAGCGCCGCAGCTTCTCCTCCAGCTCTGCGCCCTCTCCCGCGATCCGGCTGGTCCGGATCCGGCCGGGCGAGACGACGTTCACGCGAATCCCGGCGGGGGCGAGCTCGTTCGCAAGCTCCTTCGCGAGCATCGCCACGGCTGCTTTGGAAGCGCTGTAGTGGGGCAGCGTCCGGATGGCGGTGTCGTGCAGAGAGGAGACGAATACGATCGCCCCGCTCAGTTCCGCCTCGACCAGCCGGCGCGCGATCGCCTTCGTGAAGAACCACGGCCCGCGCAGGTTCGTGTCGAACACGAGGTCGAAGTCAGGGCGGCTCAGGTCGAGGAAGCGCCGCGGGGAATCGACGCCGACGTTATTGACCAGCAGCTGGATCGGACCGTGTCGGTCCCAGATGTCGCCCGCCAGCGTGTCCACGCCGTCGTCCGCGAGGTCGCCGACCCAGCACGACCAGTTGCGGTCGGCGCCGCTCTCCGCCAGCGCCTGCTCGTCCTTGTCGACGGCGACGACCCGGGCGCCGAGCGACGTGAGCAGCTCAGTGGTTGCGAGCCCGATCCCGCGGGCAGCCCCGGTCACGATCGCCGAGCTGCCGGCGAACCAGGCGCCTGCCGGTGCTCCGGTCACCGACGCAGCGTACGCCGGATGCGCCGACGCACACGCGGCATAAGCCTTCGCCGGCACGATCGGGGCACCTCGAGCTTGAGGAAGCTGCGGCCGTCGGAGGTTCGGAGCTCGGTCGGAACCGGCGCCGCCGCTGCTGCGTCGGCAAAAGCATTCGAGAGCATCTCGGCCAGCCGCGGCTCTCCGACCTCGTGCGCGATGTCCACGAGCGCAGCCCCCATCCGATCGCCTTCGACCCAGTCGTTGTTGCCAAAATAGAACACGCCGAGGTCGACGTACTTCTCGAGCTGGTCCGCGAGCTCGACCAGGATCAGGCGCCGGTCGGTTTCGGTGCGCTCGGGCAGGGAGCGGCGGAAGTCCTCGAGCGTTTCGAGGTGTATCCGCAGCCCGCGAAAGCGCTCGAGCAGCTCCTCGACCCGTTCTCCGACGGCCTCCCGGACCAGCCTCGCCCGCGCAGGGGTGATGCCGGGAGCGCGGCCATCGCCGAAGTCGCCGTTTCCGTAGACGTTGTGAAGCAGCCCGACCGCGAGGATGTCCACCGGCTGGTCGATCCAGGCGAGGATGCTCGCCACACCGACGCCGTGCGCGACGAACGGTTTTCCGTCGGCCTGGTAGTAGCCCGGGTAGAGGGTGGCCAGGAACTCGTACGCGCGGTGGACGGTGACGAGCTCATCGAGCGGCAACCCGGATTCTCGGAGCTGGTTGTAGAGCTGGATGTTGGTCTGCGCGATGCGCATCGGTAGGAGTATCGGCGCTAGCCGGCCCGAGGTGTCGGGGAGGGGTCAGCGACAGTAGGCTCGGAGGGTGTCTTCCTCCGAGCTCTCCTTCGGGCTCGAGCTTGCCGATCTCGCCGACTTGCTCAGCCTGCCGCGCTTCCGCGCCCTCGATCTGCGCGTCGAGACGAAGCCCGACCTGACGCCGGTGACGGACGCCGACACCGCTGTCGAGCGAGCCCTGCGCGACCTGATCGCCGCCCGGCGTCCGGGAGAGGGGGTCCTGGGCGAGGAGGAGGGGGACGACGGCGGTGCCGTGCGATGGGTCGTCGACCCGATCGACGGGACGAGGAACTTCTCGCGCGGCGTCCCAATGTGGGCCACGCTGATCGGGCTCGAGCACGACGTCGAAGTCGTATGCGGCGTTGTCTCGGCTCCGGCGCTCGGCCACCGTTGGTGGGCCGCACGCGGACAGGGAGCCTTTCGCGACGGCGAGGGGATTCGCGTCTCGGAGGTAGCGCGGCTCGCAGACGCATCGGTCTCGCTGACGTACGGGTGCGACCTCGTGGCGGTCGAGCCGGCGGCCTGGCACGCGCGCTCGCTCGGCGACTTCTGGCAGCACACGCTCGTCGCCGAAGGTTCGGTCGACGCGGCCGTCGATGCTCGGCTCGCCCCGTGGGACTACACGGCGCTCGTACCGATCGTGGAGGAGGCGGGCGGTCGCGTAACTGCGCTCGACGGCGGCCCGCCGCGGCCAAACGAACAGGTCGTCACCTCGAACGGCCTGCTGCACGACGAGCTGCTCTCCCTGCTGAACGGGGCGACGTCCTAAAGACCGTACGCCTCGAGCAGGGGACACGCTCAGGGGAATCGGGCCTGCGGCCTGGGCGACCCGCAGGCCCGTTCACACCTGTCGAATCGGCCTAGGCGCGTGCGTACGTCTCGGCCGTCTGGGGCTGAAACTCGAAGCCGACGAACGGCTCATTTCCCACGACCTCGGCGTGGTGGCCGGGTTCGATCACGTACGTCTCCCCGGGCCCGATCTCGACCTCGGTGCCGTCGTCATGAGTAATCCGCATCGTCCCCGACTGCACGACGCCAAGATGTGTCAGCTGACAGCTGTCCCCTCCTACCACCGGCTTGATGCAGTCAGCCCACGACCACCCAGGCTCCAGTGTTAGGCGAGCAGCGGTCGTGCCCCCCATATGCACCACGTCCGCCCGCGTCTTGTCGGGTGTCCGGCTCTCGTCTGGAGAGTCGAAGCTGCGCTTCTCGACACCAGCCATGACGAACCTCCTTCGTCCGTATCTCGCCGCGCCGACTATGACACCCCTCCAGTCCGCGTGCGGCCTCAACCAGCGTCCCGGCGTACTCCGCGGTGTTGCTCGCCACAGAATCGGGAAACGACCTTCGAGCGTTGGATCGCCGGCGGCAAGCCCCGGTGAGCGCGGCGAGCTAGTCGGCGCCGAAGGCGTGGTCGATCACGTAGAGCCATGAGCCGTCGGGCTGGCGGCGGACGACTTCCGCCGTCTGCGACGAGAGCTTGAGCGGCGAGCCGTCAGGCGCAGTCGCACTCAGGTGCCACTCGCCCTGAAGCAGAGCGAGCTCGCCGACCTGCATGCACCACACGTTGCGCGATGTCATCGTCCCGCCGAGTGCGACCAGCTCCGCGAGCGCAGTGCGGATCTCATCGAGGCCCGAGGCGCGTGCGCCCGGCTGCGGCGCGAGGAGCGCCTCGGGCTCGTACAGGGCAAGGACGCGCTCGACATCGCCGGAGTTCACCGCATCTGCGAATGCGCTGTTCATCTCTTCGGGCCGCATCACCGCCACTGCGTTTCATCCTGGCAGACCTCGCTCCCGCTACGGTTGTCCCGGTGACGGAGGAGCACGTCCTCGACGTCGCGGGGCAACGCATCGCCGTGACGAACCCGCACAAGGTCTTCTTCTCCGAGCGCGGGGAGACGAAGCTCGATCTGATGCAGTACTACCTCGCCGTCTCGGAGCCGCTCATGCGCGCTGCCGGCGGGCGGCCGACGCTCATGCAGCGTTTCCCGCACGGCGCGGAGGGCAGCTCGTTCTTCCAGAAGCGCGTTCCGGAGACCGCGCCGGAGTGGCTGCAGACCACGATCGTCAGCACCCCGAACGGGACCACGTCGCGCGCGCTCGTGCTCGCGGACATGGCCCATGTGGTTTGGGCTGTGAACCTGGCGTGTCTCGGGTTCCATCTCTGGCCGAACCTTCACGACCAGCCCGAGGTCGCAGACGAGCTGCGCCTCGACCTCGACCCGCAGCCGGGCGTCGATTTCGACGACATTCGGGCCGCCGCGGCCGAGCTGCGCCGCTTCCTCGACGAGCTCGGGATCGTCGGCTACCCGAAGACGACCGGGAACCGGGGCCTCCACGTCTACGTCCGGCTCGAGCCGCGCTGGGACTCCTACCAAGTACGGGCTGCGGCCGTCGTCGTCGCGCGCGAGCTCGAGCGCCGCCGACCCGACCTGATCACCGCGGCTTGGTGGAAGGAGGAGCGCGGTCGACGCGTCTTCGTCGACTACAACCAGAACGCGCCGCACAAGACCGTCTTCGGCGCGTGGTCGGTGCGCGCCCGGCCCGGCGCCCAGGTGTCGGCGCCCCTGACCTGGGACGAGATCGACACGCTCCACCCCGACGAGCTGACGATCGCGACCGTGCCCGAGCGGCTGGCAGCGGAGGGCGATCCGTGGGAACCGATCGGCGAGCAGCCGCAGTCGCTGGAACCTCTGCTCGAACGTCACGAGCAGGACCGGGCGGCCGGTCTGATGGACGCGCCGTGGCCGCCCGTCTATCCGAAACAGCCGGACGAGCCGCCGCGAGTCGCTCCCAGCCGGGCCCGCAAGCCGGCCTCATAGAGTCCTACTGCAGCGCCTGGAACTCGGCGTCGCTGAGGTCGATCGCATGCGCGGCCAGATTCTCCTGAAGATGCTCGAGCGAGAGTGTTCCCGGGATCGGCAGCGTCGTCGGGGAACGCTTGACCAGCCATGCCAGCGCCACCTGTGCGCGGCTCGCGCTGTGCCGCTCGGCGATCTCGGCGATCGCGCGACCCCCGTCGCCGCGCAATGGGAAGTACGGGACGAAGGTGATGCCCGCGTCCGCGCAGTAGTCGACGACGTCGTCGTATCGGCGCTCGGAGAGGTTGTAGTGGTTCTGAACGGCGGTGATCTCAACGACCTCGCGGGCACGCTCGATCTGATCGACCCCGACATTGGAGACGCCGACCTGTCGGATCTTGCCGCCGTCCCGGTACTCCTTGATGACGGTGAGGCTCTCCTCGAGCGGCGTCTCCGGGTCGGGCCGGTGCAGGTAGTACAGCGGGATGCTGTCGGTCCGCAGCCGCCGAAGGCTCTCCTCGATCTCGCCCCGCAGTACGTTTGGGCGGGCGCTGCTCCAGCCGCCTTTCGTCGCGACGATGCACCCGTCGGGGATGGGTGAGAGTGCAGCACCGATCGTCTCTTCGCTTTCGCCGCCGGTGTAGGTGTGGGCGGTGTCGATGTGGCTCACTCCGGCTGCGACGGCCTCCTTCAAGAAGGCGACATTCGCGGGTGTGTTCCTCAGTCGGTTCGTCCCGAGCCCGATCCGATTGTCCTCCACGTGATACTCCGTTCGTCCTGATTGCACGAGGTTCGGCCCGGACCTCAGTCAATCAGGACCGAAAGGAGCCACCGTGGCCGTCATAAGAATCCATCGCTACTCCGTCGACCCAGCCGACTTCGACGAGCTGATCGTCCGCCGCGCCGCATTGGTCGACGCCATGCGAACGAAGCATCCCGGCCTGGCCGAGACACGCCTGATCAAGCTGGACGACTCGACCTACATCGAGACATGGCGCTGGGATTCCGCCGAGCAGATGGAGGCCGCCCTCGAGGACGCGCCGTCGTTCCCCGAGGTAGCGGCGGCGATGTCACTGGTCCGCGATCGGTCGGCCGAGGACGGCGAGATCGTCGACGAGCGGTAGACACCGCGCCGGTCGCCCGTAACACTCGGGCTGTTCGGCGGACTGCAGGGCATGAAGACGCTCATCACCCTCCTCGCCATCCTCGCCGTCGCCGTGCTGGCGCCGACTGCGATGTCGACGCAGGACCTCGACCGCGGCACCGTCACCTCCCACTCGTCCCGCTTCGGTCGCATCCTCTTCGACGGCCGCGGCTTCGTCCTCTACGCGTTCACCGCCGACCCGCGCGGCCGCAGCGTCTGCACGGGCGACTGCCTGAAGGCATGGCCTGCGTACCTCGCTGCGAAGCCGCGCGCCGGCAAGGGGGCGAAGGCGTCGCTGCTCGGCACGACCCGCC
>JBKPPY010000057.1:0-16160 GCA_046733845.1 Actinomycetota bacterium
GGCAAGGGCTCACCGTGACGACGGCCTCGACCAGACGACGCTGTTTGAGTTCTCGGACGCTGTCGGAGAGCGCAGCGGGAAGGGCGCCGCCTTCGAGCTGCACGTAGACGACCCGGTGTCCGGCGAGAGCGGCACACACCGGCGCGAGCTGGCTGTGCACAGAGCAGCACACGACGGGCATGCCGTCCAACGATTCGGCGAGCGGCCCGTCCTCCTCTGCGTGCCGAGCCGCAAGCTGTCCCGGCGCGTACGGGAGCTTCATCACGTGCGCGCCGGCCTCGGCGGCGAGCCCCAGCCCGCGGGTGAGGTTCGCGTACAGAACGTCGAAGCCGCCTGAGCCGAGGCCGAGGTCTCGGGCCTGCGTGTTGACGATCACGTCGTCGCCGAGTGCGACAGGGCCGGTTAGCGTCGGATAGGCGACGCACGGCACGCCGTCGACTTCGATCCGGGCCAGGCCTTCGTGCCGCTCCAGCACGGCGGTGACGACGCCGCGCCGCAGGCTAAGCGGCACGCGCCTCCTCGAGCAGAGCGAGCGTGACGTCGACCATCGCCTCGAGGTCGGCGACCGCGATGTGCTCCTGCGGCGTGTGGATCTCCGCCATCCCGTTCGCGAGGTTGAGGCAGGCGAGACCGCGCGTGTTGAAGATGTTCGCGTCTGCGCCGCCGCCGGACAGCGCATACGTCGGCTCCCGCCCGGTCCGCCTCAACGCCGCGTCCGCGAGCCGCACGGGCTGGTCGCTCTTCGCGAACCGATAGCCATGGAAGCCGCGGTCGACCCGGGAGTCCACGTCGCAACCGGCCACGGAGGCTGCGAACGAGCATGCATCGAGCATCTCCTGGACGACGTCGGCGAGCTTCGCCTCGTCGTGCGAGCGGGCCTCTGCGTTGAGCACGCAGGTGTCGGGGACGATGTTGCGGGCGACGCCGCCCTGGATCGTCCCGACGTTTGCCGAGGTCTCCTCGTCGAGCCGACCGAGCCGCATGTCGGCGATCGCGCGCGCGGCTGCTGCGATGGCCGACCGGCCTTCCTCAGGAGCCATCCCTGCGTGGGCGGACTGCCCCGTGAACGTGATCTCCATGATCATCGAGTTCGGGGCGCCGAGGATCACCTCGCCGATCGGTCCTGCCTGGTCGTAGACGTAGCCGACGCGTGCGCTCAGCCGGGAGGCGTCGAAGGCCTGCGCTCCGCGGAGCCCGACCTCCTCCTTGGGCGTGAAGAGCAGCTCCAGCCCGGCGTGCGGGATCCGCTGCTCGACGACACGCCGGGCGGCCTCGACCATCGCGACCACCGCCGACTTGTTGTCGGCCCCGAGGATCGTCCCGCCGGCGTTGCGGACGACGCCCTCCTCGACGACCGGCTCGATCGGCGCCGTCGGCGGCACCGTGTCCATGTGCGCACAGAGAAAGAGCGGCGTGCCTTCGGCGGTCGGTGCCAATCGCGTGTACAGGTTCCCCGCGCTCGAGCCGATCGCGGCGCCTGCTCCGTCCTCGTCCACTTCGAGATGGAGGTCGCGGAGCTCGGCAGTGATGCGGTCGGCGACCGCCCGCTCCTCTCCGGGCGGCGACGGCAGCGCAGCCAGGTCGAGGAAGAGATCGAGCGCGCCCATCGCGCCGCGATGCTACGTCAGGCCGTAGCGGCCGGGAGAGCCTGCCGCGCTTGTGCCCGCTCGCGGGTGGCGCCGACGAACTCGCGGAAGAGCGGTGCGGGGCGGGTCGGGCGCGACTTGAACTCCGGGTGGAACTGGCTGGCGACGAACCACGGGTGATCCGGCAGCTCGACGATCTCGACCAGTCTTCCCTCCTGGAACGTGCCGGAGACGACGAGGCCCGCGTCGACGATCTGCTGGCGGAAGTGGTTGTTCACCTCGTACCGGTGACGGTGGCGCTCGTGGATGACCGGCTCGTCGTACGTCGCATGGGTGCGGGTGCCCTCGACGATCTCGACCGCCTGCGCACCGAGGCGCATCGTTCCACCCAGGTCCTCGACCTCCTTCTGCTCGGGCAGCAGGTCGATGACTGCGAACGGCGTCTCCGGATCCATCTCGGTGGAGTTGGCGCCCTCTAGGCCGACCACGTGCCGCGCAAACTCGGAGACGGCGACGTGCATACCGAGGCAGATGCCGAGGTACGGGATGGAGTGCTCGCGGGCGACGCGGCAGGCGAGGATCTTCCCTTCCCAGCCGCGCGAACCGAATCCGCCCGGTACGAGCACGCCGTCCACGGTCTCGAGCTCGCGCTGCGCTTCTTCCAGCGACATTCCTTCGGCGTCGACCCAGCGAACGTTCACGTGGCAGCCGTGGTGGATCCCCGCATGCTTGAGCGCCTCGTGGACCGAGAGATATGCGTCGTGGAGCTTCACGTACTTGCCGACGAGCCCGATGGTGACGTCGAGATTCCGCTCCGCGATCCGCGTCGTCAGGTCGTTCCACTCGCCGAGGTCGGCGTTGCCTTCCGGCAGCCCGAGCTTGCGGCAGACCAGGTCGTCGAGCCCCTGCGCCTGCAGTGCAGCCGGAACGAGGTAGACGTCGGCGACGTCCTCGTTGGCGATCACCTCTTCAGGCTCGACGTCGGCGAAAAGCGCGATCTTGTCGCGCACGTCAGGCGAGATCACGTCGCGCGAGCGGCAGACGACCACATCCGGGTGGATACCGATGCGGCGGAGCTCGTTGACGGAGTGCTGCGTCGGCTTCGTCTTCAGCTCACCGGCGGAGTCGACGTACGGGACAAGCGTGACATGGATGTAGAGGACGTTCTGCGCGCCGGCCTCGCGCCGGAACTGGCGGATCGCCTCCAGGAAAGGAAGCGATTCGATGTCGCCGACCGTGCCGCCGATCTCGCTGATCACGACGTCCGCGTCGCTCTGCTCGGCCGAGCGGCGGATGCGGTCCTTGATCTCGTCGGTGATGTGCGGGATCACCTGGACGGTCTTGCCAAGGTAATCGCCCTTCCGCTCCCGGCGCAGGACGCGGTCCCAGATGCCGCCCTGGGTGTGGTTCGAGCTCCGCGAGAGATTCTGGTCGAGGAAGCGCTCGTAGTGGCCGATGTCGAGATCGGTCTCGGCGCCGTCCTCCGTGACGAACACCTCGCCGTGCTGGAAGGGGCTCATCGTCCCGGGGTCGACGTTGAGGTACGGATCGAACTTCTGGACGTCGACCTTCAGACCGCGCGCCTTCAGCAGCCGTCCGAGCGACGCGGCGGTGATTCCCTTCCCGAGGGACGAGACGACGCCGCCGGTGACGAACACGTACTTCGTTTGCGGCTTCACCGGCGACCCAGCCGATCGAGCTTGCCGAGGACAGGGTTACGCTCGATCGCGTCGCCGAGAGAGGTTCGTTCGCCGAGGAGATTGAGCCCCGCCAGCGCCCCAATCGCCAGCCACCGGCTCCGTCCCGTGAAACGATCCACGGAACGCAAGCCTAGCAGAGCCCCCAATGCGTTCGATCCGGAGTCCCCGAGCATCGCCATCTCTCGGAGATCGTAGGGAGCGAGCATGACGGCGGGCAGAAGCGGTGCCCGGAGAGGCAACGCCGCGAGCGTGTACGCCTTCAGCGCGCGCCCGGGCTTCGTGTCGAGCTGGTTGAGCGCGTTGGCGGCAAGGCCGACGAGGAGCGCGCCCGAGATCCGCCGCGTGGCGAGGTATCCGGCCAGCGGGATGCCGACGAGCTTGAGGATCCCGGTCGTGCGGCCGGCCCGGAGGTGCTCCGCGAAACCGCGCTGCGGGCCCGCGAACAGGTCGTCCGCGAGTCCGATCGCCGCGACCGGCACGACGCGCGGCTCGACTGCGGCGATGACCCAACCGACGAGTGGCAGGCGGAGGCCACGGTGGTTGGTCGCGAGCGGGCCGAACGCGAGCAGGAGGTCGCGCAGCTGCCGGGCGCGGTGTGTGAACCCGCGAAGGTCGCGGCCGGTCGCTCGATGCTGGAGCGGCAACAGGATCTCCTCGACGACGAGGGCGGTGCGGGCGGCGTCGTACGTCATCCGCGTGTCGCAGCCGAAGCCTGCCGCGACGGGGAAGCACGCTTGCCGCGCCGCCGCCGAGAGCGCGCGCTGGCCGGAGAGCGGCTCGCGCAGCTCGCGGCCGGCGCCGAAGCGAAGCAACGCACGGGCGGTCTGCTTGACGAGTCCGAACCCTCCGCCCTGCTTCTCGGCAAACGAGGCGATTGCGAGGTCCGCCCCGCTCTCGACCAGCGGCCGCAGGTTGCCGACCAGGTCGGCGTCGCACAGGAGCAGAGCCCCCTGCGCGGCGGCCTGTTCTCCCAGCGTCAGCGCCTGTCCCTTGCCCCGGCGCGGGAGCCGGACGACGCGTGCGCCGGCGGCCTCGGCCTCGGCGGCGGTCCGGTCGCGAGAGCCGTCGTCGGCGACGATCACCTCCGCGTCCGGAAACTGCCCGCGGAGAGCTGCGACCGTCGCACCGATCTGGTGCTCCTCGTCGCGGGCCGCGACGAGGACGGCGACCGGCTCAGCCACCGGCGAGGAGCGGCGGGATCTGCGGCAGGACGCCGTCGCGCGCGCTCTCCTTGACGCCGTACTGCCCCGGCGGGGCGCCGGCGAGCAGGAGCGCGAGCGCGAGGCGTCCGGCCTGCGCGTCGAGATCGTCCACGGTGGCAAGGTCGTTCTTGGCAAAAGCGTCGACCGCGGACGTGCCCGGCCGGGTGACCTCGACGCCCACCGCCGGAACGCCCTGGGACGCGAGGCCGGCATAGAAGCCGGCGAGGAATCGGGCGGTGACACCGCTCTGCGGATTGGCGCTGCGCGCGAGAACCACGCCGTCGACAGGCGGCGCGTCGTTCCCGGAGCGCTCCTCGACGAGGTTCGGGGAAAGTCCCTGCCACAGGGGGCTGTTGCCGCCGGCGACGAGATCGGCACCGAGCCGCCGGCCGAGCTCGCCGACCTTCCGCGGCGTCGCGAGCGCCGCGAGCGCGGGCCGCGCCCGGAGCGCCCGGTGGAGCGCCGGCAGGTCAATCGGAAGCTTCAGTGCGCGCACGCGCAGCGGCGGCGCTGCGCCGGCATCGTCGAGCGTCTGCTCGACGAGGGACCGCATTCGACCGTCGACCGGTCCGGCGAAGACCAGCGCGACGCTCCTGCCGGCCAGCCGCCCGCTCATCAGGGCCGGGTATGCGTCCTGGACGACAGCCTGGGCGGCGCGCTGGGAGCGCGTTAGATCGGTGTTCCTCCGGTTCGCCGACGTGACGCTTCGCTGCAGGTCAGCGATCTGGCCCTTGAGGATCTCGCGCTCGCTGTCGGAGACAAACCCCTTTCCCGAGATACCGACGCCGACCAAGATCCCGATGATCAACGCGAGAAACACGGCGACGAGCGAGGCGACGTGGTAGCGAAAGTCGAACATGCTCAGAGCGAGGCCGCAGTCTGGCACAAGGCGTAGAGGCGGCCGACCGCCCTACGGGCGAGCGTGCGCCGGTAGGCGATCAGCCATGGCCCCTCGACAGTGACGGTCGCTCGCGTGCGATCGGCTGCGGTCGCCTCGAGGTCGACACGGACGTCCAGCTTCTCGGCGATCAGGCGGAACGCGAAGAGCCTGGGCGGATCGGACGCGCTCACGACCAGCATTCCCGTGGCATTCGGCTTCCGCAGCAGTGTCGCCTCGCGGCTCGAGACCACCTCCCAGCGGGCGCCGGCGGCTGCGCCGCGCCGATCCGGTTGCACGCCCGCGACGCCCGGCCACCAGTCAGCCAAATGAAAGGGCTCGCCCACGAAGTCCCAGACGTCCGGGCGGGCGGCGAGTAACTCACGGGAAGCGGTCATCCGCACGGTCGTGACACCTTTGGCACATCCGCGTGTCCCACGCGCATGATTCTCGCGGTTACGATCGCAGTGGGGAGGAGGCTGGGAACGCCTTACGCGTTGTCCAAGCAGGACACGTCCAGATCAGCCGATTCCGAGCCAGTCGCGGACTCGCAGCACGATCAGCTCGATCACGTGGTGGATCCCGGGCGAGACCACGACAGCGACGACGATCGCCGCCAGTCCGACGGCGCCGAGAACGACCATCGGCCAGAAGCCGCCCGGTCGCGAGACGAGCCGCGACACGCCCTTCGCGTCGACCAGGATCTCTCCCACGCGGAGCCGTGTGAGGAACGTCGACGACATCCCGTCTCGGTTCCGTTCCATGAACTCGATCAGGTTGAAGTGCGTTCCGACGGCGACGATCAGCTCAGCCCCCTTCTCGTACGCGAGCAGAAGCGCGACGTCCTCGCTGATCCCGAAGGCGGGCACGACCTCGAACCGGACGCCCAGGGCGGTCGCGCGCGCCGCGCCGGGCGCGTCTCCGTTGCCCCGGTACGCGTGGACGAGCAGCTCGGCGCCGCTCCGCAGGGCGGCGTCGGAGACCGAGTCCATATCGCCGACGATCACGTCGGGCTTGTAGCCGGCCTCGATCAGCGCGTCCGCGCCGCCGTCCACCCCCACGAGCACGGGTCGGAAGTCGCGGACGTAGGGTCGGACGATCCGGAGGTCGCGCTTGTGCCCCGGCCCGCGGGCGACGACCAGCGCGTGCCGGTCACGGAAGCGGGTGCGGAGCGGCGGGAAGTCGATTCCTTCGGAGAGCAGGCTGCCCTCGGCCTTCAGGTGGAGCAGCGTGTTTTCCGCGAACTCGGACAGCGACTCGGTGACGCGTCCGCGCTGCTCGGCAAGCGACCGCTCGAGCTCCCGCTCCTCGCGCATCCGACCGCGGGCGAGGCATGTCCCGTTTCGGAAGACACTCGCACCCCGCACCGTCAGCTGCTCGCCGTCGGTGACCTCGTCGAAGAGGGGCGCGCCCGGAACGTCGATCAACGTCACGCCCCCCCGGACGAGGAGGAGCGGTCCCGGGTTCGGGAACCGCCCGGAGAGCGACTCCGAGACGTTCACCACGACCTGGACACCCGTCTCGAGCAGCTCCTCCGCCGTCACCCGGTCGAGATCGGAATGGTCGACGATCGCCACGTCGTCCTCGCCGAGGCGATGGACGAGGCGCTTCGTCCGCCGGTCGAGCCGAGCGGGGCCGGTGAACTCGACGAGGGCGCTCATTCCAGCGTTGCGAGGAACTCCCGGCCGCCGAGCATACGCTCGATCTCCTCTTTCCGGTCGTCAGAACCGAGTTCCTGGATCTGCGTATGCGTCGGGTCGCCGGGCACCTTCTCGACCCGGAAGTGGCGCTCGGCGCGGGTGGCGATCTGCGGAAGGTGCGTGATCGTGATCACCTGCGCCCGCCCGGCGAGGCGCGCCAACGTCTCGGCGACCCCGTGCGCCGTCGTTCCCCCGATGCCCGCATCGATCTCGTCAAAGACCATCGTCTCGCCGCCGCCGACCGCCGCGATCGCCAGCGCGACGCGGGAGAGCTCGCCGCCCGACGCCGTCTCAGCGACGGGCGCGAACGACAGGCCCGGATTCGGTCGGATCAGGAAGACCGCCTCGTCCACGCCGGTCACGCCCGGCTCACGCTCCCGCAGCTCGACCTGGAATTCGCCCTCCCCCATCCCCATGCCGCGCAGCTCGGCGGCAACCGCTTCCGCGAAAGGCTCCGTAGCCGCCGATCGTGCCTTTCTCAGCTCCACGGCCAGTTCCTCAACCCGCTTCTCTGCCTCCCTCAACCCCTCCTCGGCGGCGGCGACCGGATCATGCCCCTGGTCGAGCGCGTCGAGCTCGGCCTTCGCGTCCGCCGCAGCGCCGAGCAGATCCTCGAACGACTCACACCGGAACCGGCGGCGCGCGTCCGCAATCCGGTCGAGCTCCGACTCCACCTGCTCCAGGCGGCCCGGGTCCGCCTCGAGAACCGTCAGGAACGACCGCAAGGCGCTGGCCGCCTCGCGCAGGCGAAGCTCGGCGTCGCGGAGCTCGGCGGCCGCCTTCTGGAGCTCCGGCGCGAGTCGCTCGACCGGTGCGAGTGCGCGTTCGGCGGCGGCGGTGAGTCCGGCGGCGCCCTCGCCTTCGTCCGAATCCAGCGCCTCGGCCGCCGCAGCCGTCCCGTCGACCAGCTCGGTCAGATGCCGCAGGCGCTCTCGCTCCTCGCGCAGCGTGTCCTCGTCGCCGGGCTGCATTCCCGCGGTGTCCTCGACCAGTGCGCGCAGCTCCCGGATGTGCGCTTCGGTCGCCGCGACATCGCGCGTGAGCTCCAGATACCGGTTGCGGACGGCGGTCAGCTCCCGCCAGGCACGGCCGGCCTCCCCACGCCGGTGGAGCTGGTCTTCGCCGCAGAACGAGTCCAGGACGGCAAGCTGGTACGACGGCCGCGCGAGCCGGCGCTGCTCGAACTGTCCCGACATCGCGAGCAGCCGTTCGCCCAGGGTAGCGACGTCCTCGCGGGCAGCGCTCCGACCCCAGGCGTAGGCGCGCGTCCTTCCTTCTCCCGAGATCCGCCGGGCGATGACCACGCCCTCCTCCTCGTCGGGCCGGAGCTCCCTGAGCGTCTCGAACTGCTCCTCGTCGAGCAACCCCTCGGGCAGGTCGAACTCGGCTTCGACATACGCCTCGCCGCCGCCTGCGCCGACGTCGTCCGCGCCTCCTTTGCCGCCGAGCAGGAGCCCGATCGCCTGCGCAAGGATCGTCTTGCCGGCGCCGGTCTCGCCGGTGATCGCGTTCAGGCCCGGCGCGAACGACAGCTCCGCCTGGCGGATCAGGACGAGGTTCTCGATCCGGAGGCTACGAAGCAAAGGTCTCGCGGTACCGGTGGAAGAACGTCATCTCCGGTAGGAGCGCGAGCAGCGAGCGCCGCTCCCCGAGGCGGACCCGCGCGTTGCGCCCGGGCGGGAGCTCGCCGATCGGCATTCCGTCGGCGATCACCTTCGCAGTCTGGGCCCGGGTCTCGTTCTGGACGACGAGCTCGAGGCCGCGCGGGACGACCAGCGGCCGCGCGTGCAGGGAATGCGGCGACACGAAGGTCACCGCCATCGCGTCCAGCCCCCAAACGAGCACGGGCCCCCCGCTCGAGAGGTTGTAAGCGGTCGACCCGGTCGCACTGGCACAGATCACGCCGTCGCAGGGCTGCACACCGAGGTCCTCGCCGCCGACCGCCCAGGCGAGCTCGACCATCCGGCCGATCGTCGAGGTTGCACAGACGACGTCGTTGATCGCGCACGTCGTCGTCCCGTCCAGGTCGAGATCGAGCGTCGGCAGCTCGACAACGCGCCGCTCGCCCGCAAAGGCGCGCGCAAGTCCGTCCTCCATCGTGTCCGGCGTCATCGCCGACAGGAACCCGACGCGTCCGAAGTTGACGCCGATCACCGGTACCGAGGTACCGAGGAACTGGTGCAGCGCGCGCAGCGTCGTCCCGTCGCCGCCGAGCACGACCGCGAGGTCGACGTCGTCGCTCTCCACCACCTCGGCCCCCGCCGCAGCGGCGATCGCCTCGACGCGCGCGCAGGCTTCGGTGATCACCTTCGGATCGCCGTACGAGACGACCGCGATGCGCCGGACGGCCTCAGACGACCGCGGCATCGATCCAGTCGTCGAGCTCGCCTGGGAGGCGTGCTCCGGGGCGGTGTCTGAGGTGGAGGAAGAGCTCACGGTTTCCTTTCGGGCCGGGCAGCCCCGAGTCTACGACGCCGGCCACTTCGGCATCCCAGGCGAGCGCGGCCTCTGCAACCTCTCGTGCCACTCTCGTTCGTGTCTCGCGCGCGGTGACGACGCCGCCCTTGCCGATCTCGGCGCGCCCTGCTTCGAACTGGGGCTTGACCAGCACGACCCCCTCCCAGCCCGCGGCGGCCAGTGCGAGCGCCGGCGGCAGCGCCTTCCGAACGGAGATGAAGGACACGTCGCAGGTGACGAGCTGCGGCGTGAACGGGAGCTCGGTCACCTCCCGCGCGTTTACCCGTTCGAGGACGGTGACGCGCGGATCGTCGCGCAGCCGCGGATGCAGCTGGCCGTAGCCGACGTCGAGGGCGATCACGCGGGCGGCGCCACGTTGGAGCAGGACGTCCGTGAACCCTCCAGTCGAGGCGCCGACGTCGAGGCAGTCGAGGCCGGCGGGGTCGATCCCGAACTCGTCGAGCGCGTGGGCCAGCTTCTCGCCGCCTCGCGAGACGAACCGCGGCGCGCGGTCGACGACCAGCTCGAGGCTCTCGTCGACCTGCTCGCCGGCCTTCGAATGGCCGGGCACGAGCCCTGCCAGGATCAGCGCCTGGGCCTGGGCACGCGACTCCGCCAGCCCACGCTCGACGAGGAGGACGTCCAACCGTCGCTTTGCCATGTGCAAACGGTAATTCGCTAGGACGTACGGACGGCGAGACCGTTGACGATCTCGGTCAGCACCGTGGTGTCTGCCGGTATCTCGAGCAACATCGAGAGCGCACGCTCTGCGGCCCGGTTCGCGCGGGCCCGCGCGGCGTCGACCCCCTCGACCAGCACGAATCCATCGTCGTCGAGGATGTCGTCGACGACCTGGAAGAGCAACCCCAGCTCGTCGGCGAAGTCGCGCCAGGGGCCTTGCTCGTCCGGCGGGAGCTCGACTGCCGCCAGCGCGAGCGTGACCGCGGCGTAGAACAGGCAACCGGTCTTCAGCCGGTGAACCGTCTCGAGGTCGGTGTCCGGCTCCATGGTGTCGAGGTACTGGCCGCCGATCATCCCCAGCGTCCCCTCGGCGAGCTCGCGCGCGACCGTCGAGCTCGGATACGCGCAGGCGAGACGGAACGCCTCGGCGAGGAGGGCATCGCCGGCGAGCAGCGCCTTGCCTTCCCCGTAGACGCTCCAGACGCTCGGTTTGCCGCGGCGCTCGGTGTCGTTGTCGAGTGAAGGCAGGTCGTCGTGGACGAGCGAGAAGTTGTGGACGAGCTCGAGCGCCAGCGCGGCGGCCATTACCTGGTCCGGCGCCGCATCGAGTGCCTCGCCGACCGCGAGCGTGATCACAGGCCGGATCCGCTTCCCGCCCATCTCGAGCGCGTACCGGACCGACTCGGCCTGGCCCTTGAGATCAGGCCACAGCTCGAGCTCCTCGAGTGCCTCCTCGACGAGCTCCTTCAGCTCCTCAGGGCTGTGCATCGCTCTCCCGCTTCGCCTGGTCGATCGCGTCGATCAGCTCCTTGGCAGCAGCGTCGAACTCGGCCAGGAGATCGACCGCCTCCTCGAGCGACTGGCACGCCTCGAGTCTGCGCCGGAGGTCCTCCAGCCGGTCGACCTTCTCCTGAAGGGTCACGCCGCCCGCTCCTTGGCGATCGTCCCGAGGATCCCGTTCACGAGCCGGCCGGCGTCCTCGGACGCGTAGCGCTTCGCCAGCGTAACGGCCTCGTCGATCACCACCTCGAGCGGGACCGTACCTTCATCCAGCTCGTGCACCCCGATCCGAAGGATGTTCCGCTCCAGCGTGCCGAGCTGCCCCGCCGGCCAGTCGCCCGATACGGCCGAGATCCGCGAGTCGAGCGTTTGTGCGTTCGCCGCGACCGCCTCGGCAAGGTCGCGGGCGAACTCGTCGATCTCGCCCTCGTAGTTCGTGCCGAGCGGCTGGCCGGTCAGGTCCCACTGGTACAGGAGGAAGAGCGCAGTCCGCCGTGCCGCGCGGCGGGACAGGGTCATCGGCCGTTCTCCTCCACGAACGAGGTCGTGTACTCGCCGCTCCGAAACGGCTCGCTCTGGAGGACCTCTCGGGCGAAGTCGCGGGTGGTGGCGATCCCCTCGACCTCGAGCTCGCCGAGAGCGCGCAGTCCGCGCTCGATTGCCGCCGGCCGGTCGGTGTCCCAGACGACCAGCTTCGCGATCAGCGAGTCGTACATCGGCGGAATGCTTGCGCCCGAGGTGACATGCGTGTCGAGCCGTACCCCCGGGCCGCCGGGCACGCCGAACCGCTCGATGCGCCCCGGCGACGGGGCGAAGTCTCGCTCGGGATCCTCGGCGTTGATCCGGAACTCGATCGCGTGACCGGAGCGCGGGGCCCGTCCGGTTGCCACGAGCCGCTCTCCCGCCGCGAGGCGCAGCTGCTCGCGGACGATGTCGATCCCCGTCACGAGCTCGCTGACCGGATGCTCGACCTGGAGGCGTGCATTCAGCTCGATGAAGGCGAACGAGCCGTCAGGCCCGACGAGGAACTCGAGCGTGCCCGCGTTCGTGTATCCCGTCGCGAGGCAGGCGCGCTCCGCAGCCGCCTCCATCTCCTCGCGGAGCTCCGCATTGAGCGCGGGCGACGGCGATTCCTCGATCAGCTTCTGGTGGCGCCGCTGGATCGAGCACTCGCGTTCGCCGAGCGTGAGAACGCCGCCGTCGGCGTCGGCGAGCACCTGGATCTCGACGTGGCGGGCGGGGACGAGGGCCTTCTCGACGTAGAGACTGCCGTCGCCGAAGGCCGCGTCCGCCTCGGCGGAGGCCGTGGCGAAGGCGTCGTCGAGCTCCTCGGCCGAGCGAACGAGCCGCATCCCGCGGCCGCCGCCCCCGGCCGCCGCCTTGAGCAGGAGCGGAAAGCCGATCTCGGGCGCGAACTCGCGTGCCTGCGCGAGGGTGGTCGCTCCCTCCGTTCCGGGGACGAGCGGAACGCCCGCCTCGCGCATCGCGATCTTCGCCTGCACCTTGTCGCCCATCCGCGCCATTACGTCCGCGTCCGGTCCGATGAAGACCAGGTCGTTGTCGGTGCACGCGCGCACGAACTCCGGTCGCTCGGCGAGGAACCCGTACCCGGGATGGACTGCCTGACAGCTCGTCGTCTCGGCGGCGGCGACGACCGAGGGGATGTTCAGGTAGCTGTCTGCTGCCGGCGGCGGGCCGATGCATACCGCCCGGTCGGCGAGCCGAACGTGCAGCGCCTCGGCGTCGACAGTCGAGTAGATCGCCACCGCCTCGATGCCGAGCTCGTGCAGCCCGCGAATGATTCGGACGGCGATCTCGCCGCGGTTCGCGACCAAGACGCGGGTGAACACGCTAGAGAAGGGGTGGGCGGCCGTTGACTGGATCGAGCTCGAACAGGAGCTGCCCGTACTCGACGGACTGACCGTTCTCGGGGTGGATGGCCCTCACGATCCCCTCCTGCTCGGCCTTCACCTCGTTCATCAGCTTCATCGCCTCGAGGATGCAGAGCGTCTGGCCGATGCCGACGGCGTCTCCCTCCTGGACAAACGGCGGCGCGCCGGGCGAGGACGCACGGTAGAAGGTGCCGACCATCGGTGCCTCGATCCGGATGGTGCCGGGATCGAACGGCGCCGCCGCGGGGGAGGCCGCGGTCGTCTCCTCCTCCGGCGACGGTTCGGACGAGAGTGCAGCCGCGGCGACCATGCCTTCCGCGACTTCTGGTGTCCGGCGCACGGTGACGCGCAGGCCTGCGTCCTCGATCGTCACCTCGCCGACGCCGGACTCTTGGACGATCCGAACGATCTCACGGATCCGCTCTGCCCGGCCGGCTTCGACACCGATGCCCTCGAGCGAGTCCTGGGTGCCTCGACCGCGAATCGTCCTGAGCAGCGCCTCGGCCTCGTCGCCGAACAGCGCCAGCAGCAGCAGCTCCTCCTCGCTCGCGGCGAGGCCGGTGTAGCGCTTCCGGAGCTCGTCCAGGTCGGTCATGTCCGTGGCCGTGTCCGCGCCGTCCGAGAGCAGACCCACCGCACGCCGAACAGCAGGCGAGATCTCCGCGGGCGGCGTTCCGAACCTGCCTTCGAGGAGCGCTCGCAGCTCGTCCACGACCGTCTGGTAGCGCTCGGCCGCCAGCACGTGGACGAGAGCCTGGGAGGCGAGGACCTGCCCGATCGGAGCGGCGAGCGGCGGCCAGCCCGCCTCCGCGCGGATCGTCTCGAGCTCGGCGATCACCTCGTCGAGGCGGTCGCCGGCGCCCTGCGTCCGGAGATGGAGATCGATCGCCGCGACCAGCCCGGCGGGAAGGTTGTGCTCGGCGGCGCGAGTCGCGATCCGCGGGGCGAGCGGGGCGACCGGCTGGTCGCTGATGTGCTCGTCGACGAGATCGGACGCCTGCCACAGCGACTCGCCGCTGACGCCGGTGTCGAAGCCGAGGCCTCCAAGGGTGCTGGTCACCGCCTCACCGGAGGCCCGGTGAAGGACAAGCGCGACCGGGTAGACGGTCGTGGCGATCAGATCGGCGCCGGCCCGGGCAGCCTCGATCGCCGCGGCGAGCGCGCCGCCGCCTGCTCCCTGGCAGTAGAGACCGACCGGTAGGTGGCTCGCCTCGCGGACGGCCTCGACCAGCTCGCGGACCCGGTGCGGCTCCAATGACCCCTGGGGGTCGTGGAGCAGGACGCGCGCAGCCCCCAGCTCAGGCAGCCGCTCCGCCTGGGCGACGAGCGTGTCGGTCTCGCCCGATGGGCCTGGGCTGTAGACGAGGCCGGCGTCGAACTCACGCTCGGCGGCGGTGATCGCCTCGCTCGCCTCCCGGAGGTTCGAGACGTCGTTCAAGGGATCGTGCAGCCGGAAGACGTCGATGCCGCTCTCGGCTGCCGTGGCCACGAAGCGGCGGACGAAGTCGCCGCCGACCGGTCGCGAGCCGACGAGGAAGCGGCCGCGGAGCGCGAGCGCGAGCGGGGTCTTGGTGCGGCCGCGGAGTGCGCGGATCCGTTCCCACGGGCTCTCCACCCCTCGCTTGACTGCCGAGTCGAAGCAGCCGCCCCCCGAGACCTCGAGGTAGGCAAAGCCGGCCCGGTCGAGAATCGCGGCCAGGTCGAGCTGCGCGGAGGTCGGCATGACCGCAGCAAGCGGCTCCTGTCCGAGCAGGCGAATGGTCGTGTCGACGAGCGCCGGCACGGACGGGAGCCTACCGCCGCCCGCGCGTCGGGAGGACGACGAGGAGCGGTCGCGGGGAAGATAGGTGCGTGGACGAAGGCCTGCTCCTCCTGATCGTCGGCGGCGTCCTGGCGGCGAGCATCGTCGTCGCATTCGGCGCGACCCGCGCCGGAGTGCCCTCTCTGGTCGCGTTCCTGGGGCTCGGCATGCTCCTCGGCTCCGACGGACTCGGCGGCATCGAGTTCGACGACGCCGAGCTCGCACGCAAGGTGGGCGTGGTCGCGCTCGCCGCGATCCTCTTCGAGGGCGGACTGGCCACCTCCTGGCGCAGACTTCGCGAGGTCGCTGTCCCGGCCACGCTCCTGGCGACGGTCGGAGTGGTCGTGACGGCGGTCCTGACCGGCCTCGCCGCCTACGCGCTCTTCGACCTCTCCTGGCTGCAGTCGGTGCTGCTCGGCGCCGTCGTCGCGTCGACGGACGCCGCCGCGGTGTTCGCGACGCTGCGCTTCACCCATATCGGCCGCCGACTGGCCCGGACGCTGGAGGCCGAGACCGGCGGCAACGACCCCATGGCGATCGCGTTGACGATCGGTCTGATCGACTGGATCCAGAAGCCGGACTACGGGATCGGGGACCTCGCGCTCCTGGTCGTCCGCCAGCTCGGCCTCGGCTTGCTCGTCGGGGTCGCCCTCGGTGCGGTTGCGACGTGGGTGTTCGCACGGCTCCCGCACTCGATCGGAGCGTTCGCGCCGGTCGCATCGGTCGCGGCCGGGGCACTCTCGTTCGGCGTCGCCGACGTCATCGGCGGCAGCGGTTTCCTTGCCGTCTACCTGGTCGGCCTCGCAGTCGGCAGCACGCCGTCCCGGTTCCGCCGCCAGCTCGTCGCCTTCCACGAAGGACTCGCGTTCGTGGCCCAGGTGGTGATGTTCGTCGTCCTCGGCCTCTTGGTCTTCCCGCACGAGCTCGGGTCGGTCGCGCTGTCCGGTTTGGCGTTGGCGGCGCTCCTCGTACTGGTGATCCGACCCGTCGCCGTCTGGGCTTCGACCGCCCTCAGCCGGTTCACCGCCAGGGAACGGCTGCTGCTGGGCTGGGCGGGTCTACGCGGCGCCGTCCCGATCGTGCTGGGGACGATCGTCCTCTCCGAGGACGTGCACGACAGCAAGACGATCTTCAACGCCGTCTTCTTCGTGGTCGTCGTTTCCACGCTCGTGCAGGGGACGACGCTCGAATGGGTCGCGGAGAAGCTCCAGGTCGTCTCGGTCGTCCCGGCAGAACGGGCGCCGCCGCTCGAGGTGGGCGACCGCAGCTCCCTCGAGCTCGTCGAGTTCGACGTCGCCCCCGACCACGCGATCGCCGGCTCCGCGGTCCGCGAGCTCGGCCTCCCACGAACGGCACTGGTCGCGGTCGTCGCCCGCGGCGACGAGACGATCCCGCCGCGCGGCAGCACCGTGATCCGACCCGGCGACCGGTTGTTCGTCCTCGCTCCGCGCTCGCTGCGCCCGGAGATCGAGGACGTCTTCGCC
>JBKPPY010000058.1:0-3952 GCA_046733845.1 Actinomycetota bacterium
CTGCGACCCCGAAGATCCGCAGCTTGCCGAGGAACGGGCGCTGCTCGTGCGCTCGTACGCGTCGTTGCTCGCAGCCGTGCACCGCTGAGTTTGCGAATTTGTTGCACTCCCGGCGCGCACTTTTTGCAGTGCGTGTCACACACGTAACGCGCCGCCGTGCAGGCTGTCCGCATGCTCCAACTCGCGGACTTCGAAGCCACCGAACAGCGGATGCGCGACCTGCTCGCGGGCCAGGGATTGCCGCCGCCTGACCGGGTCGAGTACTGGGACGTCAGCGTGGCGTTCTTTTGGGAGGAGCCGAAGGCGTGCGTGATGGTCGAGCTCACCGACCATCCGAACTACGACGGGCCTGAGCCGCCGCCGTGATGTCGTATTTACACTCGCGACAGCGTCAGAGGAGGAGGCCGTTTGCGGGGAGTCGTTCTCGCCGCTGCGCTGGCTGCCCTGGTCACCGGATGCAGCCATCACGATCGGACCACGCGGGCATCAGCTCCCGCGCCGCGCCTCACCGCGCTGCACCCGTGCGGCAAAGCGACCTGCGCGACGCTCACCGTCCCGCTCGATCACAGTGGCCGTGTGCCGGGGCACCTCACGCTCCGGGTCGCGATGGTGGGCCCCGCGAAGGCTCCGCGCGGCACGCTTGTGTTCCTCACGGGCGGACCTGGCCAGCCCGGTGTGCCGTTCGTCCGCCGGATACAGCAGCGGCTCGGCACGTCGCTTCGTGGCTACCGACTGGTGATGTTCGACCAGCGCGGCACCGGGCGCGGCGCACTGCGTTGCCCCGCGCTGCAGCGAGCCGCCGGAAGCTCGGACCTGACGGTGCCCCCGGCGAGCGCGGTCGATGCGTGTGCGAGGACGCTCGGTCGGTCGCGGGCCTTCTACACGACGGCGGACACGGTCGCCGACCTCGACCTGCTGCGCCGCGCGCTGGGGGTCGAACGTCTCACGCTCGACGGCGTCTCCTACGGCACGTTCGTCGCGGAGCGCTACGCGCTTGCGCATCCCGATCACGTCGAGCGGCTAGTGCTCGACTCGGTGGTGCCACAGACGGGCATCCATCCGTTCCAGCTCGACACGATCCACGCGGTGCCGCGAGTTCTCCGGTCGGCCTGCGCCGAGCGGCACTGCGGGAGGGACCCCGCGCAGGATCTCGCCACGGTCGTCCGAGTCCGTCACGACGGCCCGGCCGTACTCGACACGCTCGTCACGATGAGCATCTTCGACCCACAGTTCCGCCCCATCCCGCGCGTGTTGGCCGCCGCGCGGGCCGGACGGCCAGCCCGGCTGGATCGCTTGATTGCGCTCGTGCGCCGGGGCGGCCGCATTCCGGCGTCGGTGCTGAGCCAGGGGCTCCATGCCAGCACGATCTGCGCGGACTACCTGGAGCCCTGGGGCGGCCCCGATACGGCACTTGCGAAGCGGGCAACGGCGATCCAGGCGGCCGCCGCCCGGCTGACGCCGGACACGGTGTGGCCATTCGACCGCGCCACGGCCACGGGCAACGGCGAGTTGCTGACCTGCCAGCGCTGGCCGCCCGTGCCGGTCACCCCGCCGGGCGCCAGTGGCTCGTTGCCTGTCGTCCCAGTGCTCATGCTCGCCGGGGACCGGGATTTGTCGACTCCGCTCGCGTGGGCACAACAGGAGGCGCGCCACGTGCCCCGCGGCAAGATCGTCGTGGTGCACGGCGCCGGGCACTCCGTGCAGCTCAGGGCACGCAACCGTGCCGGACGCGAGGCCGTGGCCCGCTTTCTCCAGAGCTAGTTGAGGTCGAGCTTCGTCAGGCCGCCCTGGCGGTTGATGCGCTCGCGACCCGCCCTGGTCAGCCGGAATGGCTTGTTGCCGAGCCGGCCGCTGATCCCACCATTCGGCTGCAGCGTGATCTCACCGTACGAGCGACCGCGGACCTTCACGGTCAGGCGGCCGACCAGGGTGGGATGACGCCGGTCGTTGGTGAGGCGGCCGCTGAGGGCAACGCCCTTGACGTACGAAAGACCCTTCACCGTGAAGATCTCGCTTCGGCCGTGATGCGACACGCGTGTGTAGCCATCGCGGGTGCCCGACAAGAAGCCGACCTGGTCCGCGACAAAGAGGACGAAGCCGATGTCGTGCCGGAGGGTGAGGACGGTAGCTCTGAGGGTCCGGCCCGGTGCGCCGGCAACACCCGGGACGGGCGCCAGCCGCGCAAGCTCGGGCGGAAGCGGGTCGAGCGGAGCAGGCCGCCGCGCGCCGCACTGCGCCACGGGTTGGCCGGAGGCGAACGCAGCCAGGCCGCGCTTCGCGCAACCGCTGGTATCGCTCGCCAGGACGGCGTGGCCAGTGTTCGGCACGCTCAGCAGCTTGGCGTTCGGCAGCTGGCTCGCCAGAGCCGTGGCGTTCTCGAGCGGGGTGCGGATGTCATCCTGGCCGGACAGGACGAGCGTCGGCACGGTGGGCAGCGGGTCGGTGATCCGGTTGGGCGCGTCGCCGGCCTCGGGCCAGCCCGCGCAGTCGGAGTCCGGCGTCTCCGCGCTGATCGTGTCGAGATTGAAGGGGGCGAACGAAGCGGCCGGCAGTGCGCCGGCTGCCGCCTGGAGCTTTGCCTGCCTGACAGCCACCGGGTCGCTCGAAGCCCACGGAAAGGCGCGGTCCTCGCAGAGCGTGGCGAGGTAGTCCACGTCGACGGAGGTCTCGCGCGCGAGCGACGCCCGCGGCATCACGGTCGGCGGCGGGGGCGCGTCGTAGTAGCTGTACTCGAACGAGAGCTGAGAAAGGCGAGCAAGCGCGCTCATGTCGCCCGCCGCCGCAAGATGAAGGGCCGCGGGAAGCGAGGCCCTCACGAACGGGTGCAGGTCGGATGCGAACAGAGCCTCGACCGCGATCTCGCCGGAGACTGTGGGCGTGATCCGCACGTGGTGGCCGGCATACTCGAACCGCGTCGACGGCCGACTCAGGAGCGTGGTCAGGTCCGGGAGAGGCGCCATGCCCTGACAGGGCGCCACGCAGAGCTGACCGAGCACGCGACGCATGGCCGGCACGCTTCCGAGACTGAAGAGAGGATCGCCGGTAGCCAGCAGGCTCGAGTCGAGGATCAGGTGGTCGACCTGCGCCGGATGGGCGCGGGCGTACGCGAGCGCAGTGAAGGTGCCGTACGAGACTCCGTGCAGCGTTACCTGCTGCAGGCCGAGCGCGGTCCTAACCGCATCGATGTCGGCGACGGAGTTGGCGGTCGAGTAGAAGGCTCGACCCGGGCCGAGGCTGGCGGCGCACTGGCTCACCCAGTCCACATAGGTCCGCTGGTTCGTGGGCTCGCGGCAGGTCAGGTTGCCCGAGCGGCCTACGCCGCGAGCGTCGAAGACCACCAGGGCGCGGTTCGCGAGCAGAGGCGAGAGATCGTCCTCGAACCCCTCCATCAGGTCCACGGCGGACTGGCCCGGACCTCCCGCCAGCGCGAGGATCGTGCCGCCCGTGGGGTTCGGCGTCTGCGAAAAACGCTCGACGTAGAGGTTCACCTGCCCCGGCACGCGGCCACTCGGGTCGAGGGGAACCGGTACGTGGCCGCACGTGAGCTGGTGACCGCACGGCTGGAGCTGGACGGTCGCAAGTGCCGGGGAAGCAAGCCAGAGGAGCGCCGCTGCAGCGAGCAACGCGAGCAAAGCAATCTGCCTGCAGACCGATCCGTGACCAGGCCCCTGCCGGACGCCATCCCTAGCGAAACGCATTCACGAGCCAGCGTAATGGCGCATTGGCGCCAGCGCCAGCTTTTGGCTCAAAGAGATTTGTCCATGTACTCCTGGACGAGCCGTTTCGGCGCCCGGGCAAGCCACGCCTCGACGATCACCTCTTCGAGGTCGTCAGCGCCGATCCGGTCGAGCTGCACGAGGACCGCGGGGTACCCGTCGAAGTGCGGCGTCGTGAAGAAGACTTTCGGGTCGTTGGCGATCAGTGCCTCCTTCGCCACGAGGTGCTCCACGCG
>JBKPPY010000059.1:0-9228 GCA_046733845.1 Actinomycetota bacterium
ACTCGTCGGGCACGGCCACGCCTTGGTCGGACGCAGCGTGAAGGATCCCGATCGCAAGGACGTCCGTAGCCGCGACGACCCCGGTCGGTGGGTCGGGGAGCGCTCTCAGTGCCTCGAACGCGGCCACACCGCCGGCAAACGTGTTGCGCGAATGCTGGACGTATCCCGGCAGAATCTCGACACGCTGGTCCGCCAGGAGCTCCTCGTAGGCCGCCTGACGCTCCTGGATGTCGCCCAGGACCGGATCGCCGACGAAGCCGATCCGACGGTGTCCGAGCCGTGCCAGGTGCCCCATCGCCGTCATCACGCCGTGGCGGTTGTCGACGTTGACGGTGAGGAAGCCGTGGTGGCGGGCGCCGTGCCAGACTGCGACGACCGGCACGTGTACGTGAACCCGCTCGAGATCCTCGAGCAGGCGGGGCTGGTTGCGGATGTCTCCGACGATCACAATGGCGTCGCACCGGCGTGCCTCGAGCACGGTGGCGAGAACGAGTGCTTCGTCCGCGCGCTCCCGAGCGTGACCGAGCACGACGCTGTAGCCGCGTTGGCGCGCCTCGAGCGAGAGCGCGTCGATCGCGTCTGCAAAGAAGGGGTCTGTGATGTCGCGGACGATCGCGCCGAGAAGCATCGTCGGAGCGCCGCGGAGACCGCGCGCGTGCGGGTTCGGGCTGTACGCCAGCTTCTGTGCCGCAGCCAGAACGCGCTCGCGCGTCTCCGGTGAGACCGAGACGATCAGGGGGGTGTCGTTCAGGATCCGCGAGACGGTGCTCTGGGCAACACCCGCCGCCGCGGCGATGTCCTTCATCGTTGCGGGGCGAACGTGGGCCGAGTCGCGCGCGCCGCGGCGAGTCACCGGACGCACGCTAGCACCGTCGTTCCCGAAGTCCCACGTTTGGGACTGCATACCTTTGCGTATTACCACTGCATACGCATGCAGGCAGAGCGCTGTGCGATGACCCAGCCGCCGGCGCTCGGGAGAGGAGGTGGTATCGCGTAGCCGACGAGGGACGACCGAAGGCTGCCGCCCCCGGGGCGGCAGAGCTCTACTGGACCGATCGAGAACGATGGGGGGGAAGATGCACAGAGCTATTCGCAGAATCGCAACGGTCTTCGCGGTTGTGCTGCTGGCCGCCGCTCTCGGCCTGCCGGGCGCGACCGCGTCGGCGCTCAAGAGCAGCGCTGCGCCGACGATCACCAGGGAGGCGTGGGGCTCCACGAGCGAAGGCAACGTCTTCCGCTACACGTTGACGAACGCCAACGGAATGGTGGTCAGGATCATCACCTACGGCGGGGCGCTCCAGGAGGTTCGGGTGCCCGATCGAGACGGCAACCTCGCGAACGTCACGCTCGGCTTCAACAGCCTCGCCGGTTACCTCAGCGCCGACAACCAGTACTTCGGATGCATCACCGGGCGCTACGCGAACCGAATCGCCAACGGCACGTTCACGCTCGACGGCGTGACCTACCACCTTCCGATCAACAACCCACCGAACTCCCTGCACGGCGGCGACGTCGGCTTCGACAAGCACATCTGGGCCGCGACGCCGTTCACGAAGAGTCACAACGTCGGGCTGAAGCTCACGTACACGAGCCCCGACGGCGATCAGGGCTATCCGGGAACCCTCGACACGGAGGTCGACTACACGCTCACGAACGACAACCAGATCCTCATCGACTACACCGCACGGTCCGACAAGAAGACGATCGTCAACCTGACCAATCACGCCTACTGGAACCTCGGCGGTGAGGGCACCGGCACGATCCTGGACCACGTCCTCTACCTGAACGCCTCGCGCTACACGCCGATCAGCTCCGTCCTCATCCCGACGGGGGCGATCGACCCGGTAGCAGGAACGCCGTTCGACTTCACCACCCCGACGGCAATCGGGGCGCGGATCAACGATCCGTCCCAGCAGCTCACCAACGGGTTGGGCTACGACCACAACTTCGTGCTCAATCGGGCGAGCTTCAATTCCAACTCGATGATCCTTGCCGCCCGCGCGACCGATCCTTCGAGCGGCCGGGTGCTCTCGATCTACACAGATCAGCCGGGCATCCAGTTCTACTCGGGGAACTTCCTCCACGGGCAGCTCGGAACGAGCGGCCAGCCCTACAACTTCCGCGACGGGTTCGCGCTGGAGACCCAGCACTTCCCGGACTCGCCGAACCAGCCGAACTTCCCTTCGACAGTGCTCAAGCACAATCAGATCTACAAGACCTCGACGATCTACCAGTTCTCGACGACCGGCTAGCAGCCGCCCAACGCTCCGCCCGCCGCGTGTCTCCGACCGCGGCGGGCGGCGCCGACCTGGTCGCCGACGTCTCCTCTGCGGGCCGTCGCCCGCGGCTACAATCCCGCTTCCCTGGGGGTGTTCCCGAGCGGCCAAAGGGGACGGGCTGTAAACCCGTTGGCTCTGCCTTCGGAGGTTCGAATCCTCCCGCCCCCATTCCCCGGCTTCGCCCGCTTCGCTTTCCGCTCGCCTCGGCAAGCGCGCCTTCGGCGCGCGCCCTGCTGGCGGCCGGACGGTTGTGGGCCGCGCCCGCCATGCCGGTCGCGGCGCGTCTGCTGTCGCCATCTGAGAAGGTGGCACCAGCGTCATCCCTGCCGAACGACGAAGGAGGCGTGATGTCCGCAGAAACGACCACTGAGCTTCGTTTCGATCCTCCTGGACCGGGTTTCTGGGAGCTGGATCCCGTTCATTTCCCGCGCCCGGTGACGCGGTATTGGGCCGAGATGCATCCCGAACCGTTCAGGCGGGGCTTCAGCGAGCTGACGAGCTACTACGGAATGCTGATCGACACGCTCGACTACCGATACGTGGAGGGCTTTGCGTATAAGGCTGTCGTGCCGGTTGCAGAGAGTGAGGTTCCGGCACGTCTCCAGCGGGCGGAGGAGGCGATTCAAGGGAAGCTTTGGCGCGAACAGCTGCGCGAGTGGGATCAGACATTCAAGCCTTCGTCGATCGCGGTGCACCGCGAGCTGCAGTCGGTCGATCCCGATGCTCTTTCTGACGAGGAGCTGGTCGCGTATCTGACCCGCTGCCGCGACCACCACGTCGAGATGATCTACCAGCACATGCGCCACACGGGCGCGGCAGTCCTGCCGACTGGAGATTTCCTCGCACACGCCGGCGACTGGACAGGCTTGCCGGCGTCTGAGCTCCTCGGCCTGATGCGCGGCGCCGCGCCGGTGTCCTCTGGTGCGTCGTCGGAGCTCGAGCGGCTGCTCGCGGCGATCGCCTCGGATCCAGCTGCCCGTCGCGTCCTCGAGTCGGACGGCAACCCCGCCGAGGTATTGGACGAGCTGCGCTCCCTGGGGGGCGAGGCGGGGGCGGCCGCATCGGCGTATCTCGATCTGGTGGGCTACCGACTCCTCGACGGCTTCGACATCTCGGGCCGCTACGCGCTCGAGATGCCGGACGCGCTCCTCCGCGCGATTCGCGTTGCGGCGGAGGAGGGCGGGCCGGACGAGGCGGACCTCGAGGCGCAGGTCGCGGGCGTCCGCAGCCGAGTTCCCGAAGAGCATCGTGCCGAGTTCGACGATCTGCTCGAGGAAGCCCGGCTCACGTACCGACTCCGGGACGAGCGCGGCGTATTCAGCGACATCTGGGCGTCTGGGATCATGCGGCGCGCAGTGATCGCCGGTGGCCGCCGCCTCGCGGCCAATGGACGCATCGAAGACCCGGAGCATTTCATCGACGCCGGCTTCGAGGAGATGAAGGCGCTGCTGTCCGGCACCGACGGGCCATCCGCCGGGGAGCTCGCTGAGCGGCATGTGTTTCGCACGTCGCACAACGCCAAGGACGCCCCGCCGACGCTCGGCCCACCGCCGCCGCCTCCGCCCGACCCGAGCGGCCTTCCGCCTTCGGCCGCGCGGATCATGCGAGCGACGATGATCGTAGTAGGCGAGATGTTCACGAGTTCCGAGGCCGAGCACGAGGAGCGACTCGTGCGCGGGCTGGCTGCCAGCCCAGGCGTTTACGAGGGTCCGGCGCGGCTTGTGGCGGGACCGACGGAATTCGACCGAATCGCGAAAGGAGACGTGCTCGTGACGGAGTCCACGTCCGAGGCGTTCAACATCCTCCTTCCGCTGCTTGGTGCGGTTGTGACCGACGCAGGCGGGCTGCTCTCGCATGCCGCGATCGTCTCGCGCGAATACGGCATCCCGGGCGTCGTCGGGACGCGCGAGGGCACGGGGCTGATTCCCGACGGGGCGCGTGTCCGTGTCGACGGAGACGCCGGCGAGGTAACCGTGCTCTGATGGAAGGCGTCGTACCGCTCGAGGACGCCCGCGACGAGTCCCTCTTCGGCGCGAAGGCGGTCGGACTGGGCGAAGCGGTGCGGGCGGGACTGCCGCTTCCACCCGGGGTGGCGCTCTCAGGGGCAGTGGTCGAGGGCGTCGCCGCGGGCGATCAGGAAGCGATCGAGGAGGTGGCGAAGCTCGTCCGACCGCTCGGCAGTCCGCTCGCTGTTCGCTCGTCGGCGGTCGACGAGGACAGTGCGGAGGCGAGCTTCGCGGGGCAGCACACGACGCTGCTCAACGTGACGGGAATGGAGGCGGTCGTCGATGCGCTGCGGGAGATCTGGTGGTCGGCCAACTCGGACTCGGCGATCACCTACCGTCAGCGCGTCGGACTCTTCAGGCGGCCCAGCGTCGGCGTCGTCGTTCAGGCGCTGCTCGATCCTGACTGCGCCGGCGTCATGTTCACCCGGCACCCGGTCAGCGGCGCGGACGAGCGTGTGATCGAGGCAAGCTGGGGACTCGGCGAGGCTGTTGTCGCCGGGCTCGTGATCCCGGACAACTTTCGCATCGACAGCTCCGGACGTGTGATTGAACGCGTGCCGGGCCTGAAGAAGGCGGCGGTCCGGACGCGCCCGGAAGGTGGCACAGTGGAGGAGAAGCTTGCGCCCGAGCTCGCCGAGCAGCTATGCCTGGACGACATCCAGCTCGAGGAGCTGCACCGGCTGGCGGCCCGGTGCGAGGAGATCTACGGTCCCGCGCGCGATATCGAATGGGCGTTCGTGGGCGAGCAGGTCTTCCTGCTCCAGTGCCGAGCGATCACGCGCGCAGGTTCTGAGGAGACCCGGTCGAATATCGCTTCGGTTGATCTCGTGCAGAGAGTTGGTCTCTTCGCCGACCTCGAACGCGACGAGGTCGAACTGATCGCGGGACTGTTCAAGCCGCGCCGCTTCTCCAAAGGCGAGACGGTGATCAAGGAAGGCTCCGGCGGGGCCGCCTTCTACATGATCGAGTCGGGCGAGGTGACGGTCACGATCGGCGGCGATCTGCGGGCGACGCTAGGTCCCGGCGACTACTTCGGCGAGGTTGCGCTCTTCGACGAGGGGACGCGAATCGCAACCGTCACCGCCTCCGATGAGCTGGTCTGTCACGGACTCACACTCTGGGAGCTCCGCCCGCTCGTCGAGGAGAATGGCGTGATCGGCTGGAAGCTTCTGCAAACGCTGGCGAAGCGTTTGCGGGAAGCAGAGAAGGTGATCGCAGATCTGCGGACGTCCCGCAACACGCCGACGGCCGCCTGAAGCACCCAAGGTCAGCTGGCTGCGGTGAGCGGTGACTAGCCGGGTGCGCTGACGCTCGCGAGCCGCTCGCGACTGCGCTGCGCGTAGACAACGTTCCCCTTTTGCTCGGGAAGGGCGATCGCCCGCTCAGCGTGACGACCGAGGAGCATGACCGGACCCTATGCTGCGTCTCCGTGGAGCGCTACGACGTCGCGGTGATCGGGGCCGGCCCGGCAGGGTCAGTGACCGCCATCCACCTGGCCCGCGCGGGCGCGCGCGTCCTGCTCGTCGACAAGGCGACCTTTCCGCGCGACAAGCCCTGCGGCGGCGGGCTGACCCTCAGGGCCGTGCGCCAGCTGCCCGTCGACCCGGCCCCGGTCGTCGAGCACGAGGTCGACCGCATGGCGTTCCGGCTTGCCTGGCACAGGCGCTTCGAGCGCCGCGGCAAACGGGGCCCGTTCGTGCTGATGACACAGCGCCGTAGGCTCGACCACTACCTCGCCGAGCGGGCGGCCGCGGCGGGCGCAGAGTTCCGCGACGGCGTCAAGGCCTCGGACGTCGGCGAGGGGGGTCTGCGGGTGGACGGCACCGAGGTCGAGGCGACGATCGTCGTCGGCGCCGACGGCGCGAACGGCACCGCCGCCCGAGCCCTCGGTCTGGGCGGCCCGATCACGCACGGGGTCGCCTTCGAAGGCAATGCACCCTTCGACGAGCAGTACCGGAACCTTGCCGTGATCGAGCTGGGGACGATCCCCGGTGGCTACGGCTGGGTGTTCCCGAAGGGGGACCACGTCAACGTGGGGGTCGGGGGGTGGGAGTCCGAAGGCCCTCGCCTGCGCGAGCACCTTGCCGAGCTCTGCCGCCGGCACGGCGTCGACGCCGACGCGCTCGAGAGCGTTCGCGGTCACCGGCTGCCGCTCCGGCGCGGGGGCTTCGTTCCCGCCCGCGGGCGGGCTCTGCTCGTAGGCGATGCGGCGGGACTCGTCGACCCGCTGACTGGCGACGGGATGTACGAGGCCTTCGTCAGCGCGCGTCTCGCCGCGGACGCGGTGCTCGCGGTCCTCGCCGGACGCGCCGAGACCGTCGAGCCATATACCGCTCAACTGACCGAGGCGCTCGGTCCGCTCGCGAAGGCGTCGTGGGGCGCGAAGCTCGCGCTCGACCGCTACCCGCGGACGACGTTCGCGCTCGCCCGAGCGCCGCTCGTCTGGCCGGTCGTCGAGCGGCTGGTGCGTGGCGACATCAAGGCGCCGGACGAGGCACGCGGCCTGGCCCGCCCGCCCCTGAAGGCGATCGCCGCGCTCGCCAAGCTTGCGTCATAGCAATCTGTCGCCGGTGACCCGGTGTACCTCGCCGAGCGAGGTGATGCCGGCAAGGGCCAGGCGGATGCCGCTCTCCCGGAGGGTCGTCATCCCCTGCTCGACGGCGGCGGCGAAGATCTCCTCGGTCGGGGCGTCGATCAGCCGCCGGATCTTTCCCTCGACCGACATCGCCTCGTAGAGCGCGACGCGTCCCTCGAATCCTGTCTGCAGGCACAGCTCGCAGCCACGAGGGCGGTACAGCAGCTCGACGTTGCCGAGGCTGTCGAGGTCGAATCGCTGACGCTCCAGATCTGTCGGCGCATAGGGCTCACGGCATTTCATGCACAACCGTCGTGCCAGGCGCTGCGCGACGACGCAGTTGAGCGACGGAGCGAGCAGGCCCGGGTCGACGCCCATGTCCTTCAGTCGGACGATCGAGCTCGAAGCGCTCTGGGCGTGGAGCGTGCTCAGAACGAGGTGACCTGTCGTCGCCGCCTGCATTGCGATGCGCGCCGTCTCCTCGTCGCGGATCTCGCCGACCAGGATCACGTCGGGGTCGCTGCGGAGGATGGTCCGCAACCCGCGTGCGAACGTCAGCCCGGCCGGTGGGTCGATCTCGATCTGGCCTGCGCCCGGCATCTGGTACTCGACCGGGTCCTCGATGGTGACGATGACGCGACCCGGTTCGTTGAGCACGGCGAGGGCGGCATACAACGTGGTCGTCTTGCCGCTGCCGGTCGGGCCGACGGTGATGATCGCGCCGTACGGCCGCTCGATCGCACGCCGGAGGATGCTTTCTGTGTCCGAGTCCATCCCCAGGTCCGAGAGGGCGAGCGGCCCCTTGGCGCCGGTGCCCTGCAGGATCCGCAGGACTGCCTGCTCGCCGTACGTCGTCGGCAGGACTGCGATGCGCAGGTCCATCGGATGGCCGCCGACCTTGATGCCGACGCGGCCGTCCTGCGCCGTGCGCCGCTGGGCGATGTCGAGCCCGCCCATCACCTTCAGCCGGGCGATCACCGCCGCCTGCTGCGAGGTCTCGATCTGCGTCAGCTCGCGCGTGACGCCGTCGACGCGTACGCGAACGACGAGCCGATCGGACTGCGGCTCGAAGTGGATGTCCGACGCGCGATGGGCGAGCGCGCGGCTGATCACGTCGTTCACGAACATGATTGCCGGCGCGGTGTCATCCAGCTGGACGCGCTCGTCGTCCTCGTCTGCGCGCCAGGCGGCACTGGAGAAGGTCTCGACGGAGCCGAGTGTCGTCATCTGGTATCGGCGGCCCATCGCCTCCTCGAGCTGGGCGGCATCGGTGACCACAATTCGCATGTCGGTGCCCAGTACAAGGCGGAGATCGTCGTGGGCGAGGATGTTGGTCGGGTCGGCGACGGCGACGACGAGGCTGCCGTTCTCGACCCGCACCGGCACCGCGTCGTAGCGGCGGGCGACGCTTTCAGGGAGGAGTGCAACCGCCTCGTCGTCCATCTTCGTCTCGCTCAGATCGACGAACGTCAGCCCGTGCTGCTCGGCGAGCGCCTCGGCCAGGTCGCGGGTGGTGATCAGACCGAGCCCGACCAGCACGCGGCCGAGCGGCAAGCCGCTTCGCTCCTGCTCGGCCAGCGCCTGCTCCAACCCTTCGGTGTTCAGACGCCCGCGGCGGACCAGTGACTGGCCGAGGAGCGGACGTCCTCCGGAATGCTGAACGTCTCCGGGCTCGGGCAGGGGCTGAACGGCCATGGGTGGTCTATCGGCGGCCGCAGGCGCCGGCATTAGGTGAGGGAGCCCGCTGCTAAAGCACCCTCTGGGGGCTGCCGATCAGGGTGGGGTGGATCTCCACTCCCTCCTCGGGCAAGCCGTCGACGCCGGTGCAAGCGACGTCCACCTGAAGGTCGGGCAGCCGCCGGTTATGCGCCACGACGGCGCCCTCCTTCCGATGGACGGCTGGCCGGCGCTCGAGGATGCCCACCTTGAGGAGTTCCTGGCGATCGTGGGCGGCGGCAATACCGCGCGGCTCTCGTCCTTCGATCAGACCGGCGAGCTCGACATCGCCCACACCGCTCCAGGCCTGCCGCGTATGCGCGTGAACGCGTTCCGCCAGCGCGGCGCCATCTCCTTCGCCTTCCGCGTGATCCCGAGCCGCGTTCCCAACTTCGCCGAGCTCGAGCTTCCGGAGGGCATCCAGCTCCTGGCCGAGCAGCCGCGCGGCCTCGTCCTCTGCACGGGCGCGACCGGATCGGGCAAGTCGACGACGCTCGCGGCGGTGATCGGCCACATCAACGCCACCCGGAGCTGCCACATCGTCACGATCGAGGATCCGATCGAGTTCCTGCACGACGACCGGCACAGCATCGTCAACCAGCGCGAGATCGGCCTCGACACCGCGTCCTTCAGTGAGGCGCTGCGCCGTGCG